>JAVCCM010000026.1 GCA_030765455.1 Candidatus Electryonea clarkiae
CAAAGAGCTGTTCAGAACGGTTCATCTGCAACTAAATACCGGATAACATCTGCAGCATCACACTGAAAAAGTCTTCCACAAAGCAAAACCACAACTCTTACCAAAGAACTACGGACACATGCGTCAAATTCGGAAAATGCTACCTGAAAAAACGTCTTATAATGGATAATACTTCTTCAATATAGCACGCCAAAAGTGATAATTGGAGCTATTGCCGCAGGAATGCAAATTGTCCAAAAAATATGGACTATTCGCATTGAAAAACTGGACGAGAAAGGTACTCGTGAAATATCCGGGTTAGGTTTGTGGGCGGATGGCAGCCTGGCGATCCTGTTTCCAAACGATGCCGTTGAAACACTTCAAGCCGCTAAAGGAGAGACGATAAAGATCCCCGACCCGCAGAATCACCAACTGGCACACATCAGGCTCGCAGTCAGCACTCTCCCCGACGAACCTGAAATCACCGAACAGATAAAAGTGGTAGCGACCAAAACCAACGATCTCTTTACAGGCGGCATCAGTGAGCAGAAGATGCAGGAAGTTCAGCTATCGCCCGGAGTAAATGTCCAAGTAATCACCGACCCGGATATCGCCAGAGAGGAGTATTTCCGTTGGTTCTTCTCCATCCCCCCGGATGAAATCGCCATTGCTCAAACTCAGTATCATGTCGTAGAAAAGTAAGTGGGATTATCAACCGCAGATGACGCTAATTACACAGATGTTAATAGTACAAGAAAGTTCAAGTACTTTTGGAGAACCATATTTATTTAACTTGCATAAAGCCATCGTTCGGTCCACATGCACAATCAACAAGTAGTTATGAGAACAGTATAAAGAAAAAATCTGCGTAATCTGTGCAATCTGTGGAGAGAGAAGTGGAGAGAAAGATGATACAAAAGGATCCGAGGACCTATAAAATAATCGGTATGGCGATGGAGGTTCACAAGCAGTTGGGTTGTGGATTTCTTGAAGCCGTCTATCAGGAAGCATTCGCTATGGAGATGCAGACACAGGGCGTGCCATTTAAGCGAGAGGTCGAGTTACCGGTGTTTTACAAAGAACATCAACTTAACACATCCTATCGCGCCGATTTTATCTGTTATGATTCAGTAATCGTAGAACTTAAAGCTCTGAAGCAAATTGGCGGAATTGAAGAAGCCCAGATACTGAATTATCTGAAAGCAACCGGTATTGAGATCGGTATGCTTCTTAACTTCGGAGCAGCGTCATTAGAATACAAACGCTACATTTTTACAAAGAAATAGTTCCACAGATTACGCTGATTACACAGATCAAAAATATGTTAAATAAATCTGCGTAATCCGTGCAATCTGTGGTCTAAGGAGGGTAACATCATGAAACACAAAGCCATTTTCTTTCTAACCACAATTTTACTGACTGCGATATTTACCACATTTGACGTAGTTGCCAATCAAACACCGGAACCACATATAAACGCAACTCTCTATAAAACCCTGAAGGGACATTCGTATGCTATCTTTTCTGTTTCCTTTAGTCCAGACGGCAGTTTGCTGGCTAGTGGAAGCTATGACAAAACGATCAAATTATGGCGTGTTTCAGACGGTGTTCTTCTCCGAACGCTGGAAGGGCATTCGAGTGTTATCAGATCAGTTTCTTTCAGTCCCGACGGCACTATGCTGACCAGTGGAAGCTATGACAACACAGTAAAACTGTGGCGAGTATCAGATGGCTCTCTTCTCCGAACGTTGGAAGGGCATTCGGATGTTGTCGGATCAGTTTCCTTCAGTCCCGATGGCACTATGTTGACCAGTGGAAGCTTTGACAACACGGTAAAACTGTGGCGGGTATCAGATGGCTCTCTTCTCCGAACACTGAAAGGGAATTCGGGAGATATATATTCAGTTTTCTTCAGTCCCGATGGCAGTTTGCTTGCAAGCGGAAGCTCTGACGAAACGGTAAAGCTGTGGCGGGTATCAGATGGCTCGCTTATCCGAACGCTGGAAGGGCATTCGGAACAAGTAAATTCAGTTTCCTTCAGTCCTGATGGTGCTATGCTGACCAGTGGAAGCTCTGACAACACGGTAAAACTGTGGCGGGTATCAGATGGCTCGCTTATCCGAACGCTGGAAGGGCATTCGGGAGATATATATTCAGTTTCCTTCAGTCCTGATGGCGCTATGCTTATTAGTGGAAGCTATCCCAACACGGTAAAACTGTGGTGGGTATCAGATGGCTCTCTTATCCAAACGGTAAAGTGGCATTCGAGTTGGGTCAATTCAGTTTCCTTCAGTCCCGACGGCACGATGCAGGCTAGTGGGAGCAATGACAAAACGGTAAAATTGTGGTGTTTTGGTAGCCTGCCTCTTTTAACAGAACGCCAGTTAGCGCTCCAGGCTATTTCAGACTTGTTCCAACCGCAAGATGAGTTTGAAACGGAAACTGAATATCAAGCTCGTTTATCTCGTGGTAACGAGGAAAAACAAGCTATAGAAGAGAAATACACATTTCAACTCGAACAGCTTAAGCAAAAGATGCGTGAGAAAAAAGAGGCGGAAAGTATTCGCGCCGAAAACGAACTTCAAGCCCAAATCTGTCAATCATTAACTGAAGCGAACTTGAGCATTGACAGCCTCGGGTCTTACAATGCTGACGCAGAAGTCTTTCCTGTTATTGTGGGCGTTGTGAGCGATAAGATCGTAAAGATTAGTATTCCCCGTAATGAGGCACGTAGTTTCAAGGAGAATTTGCAAACTGTAGAAGTCATCGGGATGAAGCAGTTTCAGAGAAACTTGAGGGATTACGATTATTTCAACATTGTTATCGTCCATCCAATCACAGGGAGCCGATATCCATTTGGTGAACAACGGGCGGTTGCGGGGATGGCTGGTGTAACAGTGGCGGTTCCAGGTTCACAAGCACTAATCCCTCCCTCTTTGGCTTTGACCGCCATGTTATCCGAACCGAACGGTAATGGTTTTCTGGATGCTGTTGAGAATGGAAAACTGATAGTCGAAATCACTAATGCCGGAGAGGGTCCGGCTTACGGAGTGATCATTGATATCAAACCTGAGACTGAAGACCCGGATTTGACTTATTCTCCCACACGTATTGTCGGCGAATTGCCCGCCGGTGAAAGCCGCAGTCTTGATTTCAGTCTAACAGCGGTAAAATTAATAAAACGAGCAACGAGATCCTTCACTATTACCGCCACCGAGACCAACGGTTTTGTCCCTACTCCTGCTAAACTGACATTTGAAACCTATCCTCTGCTATTGCCGAAATTGGAATTAGTCGATTTCGGTATATCCACCGCTTCTGGAGACAACATCATCATTCCGGGTGAAGTATTCACAGTTCAAGCACGTATCCAGAATCGAGGTGATGGCTCCGCGAAAGCTGTCACGTTCAAAGCAAATTTACCGAAAAACGTCTATTACGCTCCTGAAAGCGAACAGAGTTACAAATTTAACAGAATCGAGCAGGGCGATTATAAAGACCTGGAGTTTTCACTGTTGACCAGCCCGCAAGTAGCGGACGAGGTGGAACTGACAATCAGCATCAACGAGGCAAACACACAGGGTAAGGAATCAGTAAAACTGGAGATCAACAAGCCCCTGCAGACGATAGCGGAGTTCAAGGTAAAAGGTGTGGAACAGGTGACAGGAGCATTTGCGGATGTGGCGACGTTGACAGTCGATATCGCAAAAGATATCCCCCAGACCGAAAACGATAACAGTGAAGCCTTCGCGGTAGTTATCGGCAACCGTGATTACCTGAAAGTTCAAAACGTCGATTATGCTATTAACGATGCGATCCTGATGAAGGAGTACCTGGTCAAAACTCTTGGATTCCGTGAAGAAAACATTTTCTTCGTCAGGAACGCGAGCAAGGCGGATTTCGAGGGATATTTCGGCTCGAATGACAACTACCACGGAAAGCTGTTCAACCATGTCAGTCCGGATGGCTCTTCGGATGTTTTCGTCTTCTATTCCGGTCATGGTTCACCGGACGTGAATAGTGGAAAAGGTTATTTCGTTCCGGTTGATTGCGATCCGCAGTATGTAGCATTACAGGGGTATTCGCTGGATACCTTTTACAAAAACCTGGCAAAACTGCCCGCCAAATCAATGACCATTGCTTTAGACGCCTGTTTCTCCGGCTCAGGATTGTTAAAGAATATCAGTCCAATTGGAATCAAATTCGATGTTGCTGCCGCCGCGATTGACAACAGTTTCGTCTATGCCTCCTCAACCGGCGACCAGGTCTCGTCATGGTATCCCGACAAGAAACACGGAATGTTCACCTACTACTTTCTCAAAGCAATCCATGACCAAAACGGAGACTCTAATGCCGACGGGAAATTGACCTACGGTGAACTGTTCGATTATATCGCGGACAAGAACAATGGCATCCCCCGTCAAGCGAGAAAATTGCATAATGTCGAGCAAAATCCCACTTTTTTCGGTAAGGTGGATGAGGTTTTTGTTGAATATAAATAGGTGGCTTCATTCTTCATTTGGTAAGATTTGGGCGTAATTCATATCAATAAATACGTCAATAATAACGCACGACATTATTGACGTACATCACTTATTACACACAACATTATTGACGTACGTCACTTATTACGCACAACATGTCGCTTGACAAAGTAACCCTCAAGCTAAACTCACTTTTAATCAACTTTAGCTTAATTCTATAGGTAATATTTTCTTGCATTTAAGGTTATATTTTGTTATAATAATTTATAGCCTCACACAAAGGAGGAGAAATGAAGTCGCTCGCCAGAATCCTTACATTATTTATTATCTTCACGTTATTCCTGTGCAGTTGTGCATTATGGAAACCCTCACTTTACACACATCTTAATGAAATCGGTCATGAACACGGGAATAAACTGTTGCGAACTTCTGATGGGAACCTGGTAATCTTGGGTTCTATTACAAGTCAATTTAGAGAGTTCGGAACGGATATTCTTCTGTTAAAAACCAAATCATCCGGTAAGGTTATCTGGAAAAACAAATTCTCAAATGTTTTTTCCGCAGGTGGACGAGATATTCTCGAAACATCAGACGGCAGCCTGGTTATGATTAGCACAAATACTGATCACCTCTCAGATATCTGGCTAATTAAAATTGATCCCTCTGGGAACTTAATCTGGGAAAGAAGTTTTGGTGATAAAGGCGGTGAATATGGCAAAGCATTCACAAAAACTACTGATGGTGGGTATCTTCTTTTAGCTGATAAAGAGTCAGGTATAGATGATAATGATCTCTGGCTGGTGAAAACTGATTCAGAGGGCATAGAAGAGTGGAATAAAGGTTTTGGTGGAAATCGTAATGAACGTGGCATTAAAGTAATATCTTCGAATGAATCAAGTTATTTAATCTGTGGAGTTGCTAATCAAAGATGGTGGTCAAAGGTTTATGACCTTTTGTTGATAAAAATTAATTCAGATGGTTCAGTAATCTGGGAGCGGAAAATTGGCACAAAATCCAATGATTATCTAATTGATGTATGTATTACCGATGACGATGGATACATGATTCTCTATACGAGTGCAAAGTACAACTACGCCCAATGCCTGATAAAAATAGATGCAGATGGAAATGAAGAATGGAATAAAACACTGTTTCCGGGAAGAGATGTACATCTGAAACGTATTAAAGCGCTACCGGGAGGTGATTTCATTTTTGCCGGCAGCGTTTATACCTTGAACGGAGATTCTGATGTTCTATTAGTGAAAACTGATATGTCAGGAAACATCATTTTGAATAAATCATTTGGTGAAGGTGAATCTGATTCGGGATATGATATCGACATTTCTGAAAACGGGGGATACCTGATCCTGGCAAATACATCTACTTCAGTTTACTCAAATAAACAGATATGGCTTATAGAAACCGACGAGAACGGAGAATTAATCAATGACTACAATACAGTTACTTACGATGAGAATAAAATTTCCAGGCAATAGCGATCCGAAAATAAGAAGTATGTTAATTGAATTATTTATTTGATAGAAGCGAAAAGAAATTTCTGACTAACACTTCACGAGAGCGGAATGCGAACCATCCTGATTATTATTAGCTGTTTAATACCCATTGTCACAACGGCATCACCTCGATCAGAAAGCGAATTATCTCCGACAGTTGCAGATGCAAGGGCATTCGCAATGGGTAAATGCTCAATTTTTGGTTGCCAGAATAGCGCTTCAATGTTCTATAATCCTGCAAATCTATCATTTCTAACAAAGGGAACAATAAGTACAGTTGGAAGAATCAGATTCGCAAAGATGGAAGATGAGCTTTGGGATGATACAAGCTATTACAAATCTCGCAGTAGAGACCTGTTTCCATTATACAAGTTATTACAGTTCTCCATGGCGGCGCCTTTGAAGAAAAAGAGTGAAAGACATTCATTTGCAATGGGGATCGGATATAATACTTATTACGATATGGCGTTTAATGAGGAGGATAACCGCGAAACTAATTCTCAAAAAACAGTTTCAAATACAAAAGCAACTGGAGGTTTAACTGTTCTAACTTCTTCTATCTCATGGGATTATATGGATAGATTTAAATTAGGGATTTCAATTAACAAATCAATATTTGCTAAAATGCGTTTGGATATCAAAACAGAAGAATTACAGCTCAATAATAATGATAACAGCAATTCAAGCATTATTATGGATGCTGATCTGGATGGTGCCTTTGTCTTAATGGGAAGTGCCTTCAGACTTTCTGAACAACTTTTAGTCGGAATTACATTCAGGAGCGACTTTGAAATGAAAATTAGCGACGTGAGTGCAAGTTATGAATCCTATCGCAACGGAGTCGCTATAGATGATACAACTGTCGAAGGTGATGATGCAAATTCCTCAATTCCCGGAAATTATGGGATAGGAATACAATATATATCTAATGGTGGCGTACTTTTAATCGGCGAGTACCAAAATCGTCCCTGGTCAGAATATAAATTTGATGGTGAGGATTCTGAGAAGGAGGATGGTTATATATTAAGGCTTGGTATCGAAATGATGATAAAATCACACCCTTTGCGTTTTGGGTTTTTCAGAGACGCTCTTGAATATACTTATGGTGATGATAACAAACCATTATATGCAAACGGTATTACTACTGGAACGGCATTGAAATTTAAAAAGAGTATAATTGATATATACGGATCCATTGACTGGATAAAGTGGTCTAGAGATTACCGAAATAGTGACGGTGTTCTAACCATGTATGATGCTATTGTTATGGAATTCATATTTGGATTTGGACTTACATTTTGACTCTTAAAATATTGCGATGAAAAAATTGATGATATCCAAAATTGATGATATCCAAAATTGAGTAAAATGACTAAGGAAATTTCAGGTATATTACCAAGAAAGAATTAATATCTTTTACCATAACGAATGACATTTCAACCAAATTCAAATGAGTTATCATTGAGCTATATAGAAATTTATCGCAGTCTGATTATTAGAAGAAGATTACTTCCAGGGATGATGATAGTGTTATTATCCTTGGTTACCATTTCCGCCAAAGCCCTGGATGTGGTTTTACCCACCGATTTTTTTGGATATGACATCAACGTCAATAACAATCCTGAGGAAGGATATTTTTATACTGTAGCGTCAATATTCAATTCCCATACCCGTATAGGTACCACCTGGGCTGTGATTATGGATAATGATGGTAATATCAAGTGGTTCAGGCGAGGTAACAGTGGTTGTTTTCCTTATCCTGACCTGGGATTGGCAGCATTCGCCGATAGGAGAGGACAAAGGGATCGATTCATTATAATGGACATGACTTATACATTTATCGATACCATACGTCCTGCAAACGGATATCTTCTCGATACTCACGATCTCCTCTTATTCGAGGACGGCACTTCATGGATTATGGCCCAGGATATTCGGGTTATTGATATGAGTGAACTTGTCGATGGAGGAAATCCCGAAGCGGAAATTGTTGGATTTGCCATACAGGAACTGGATAGCGAAGGAGATGTCACCTGGGAGTACCTGACACTTGACCATCAGGATGATCTTCCAATCACTGATGCCGATACTTCCTCACGACTGGTTTCCTTTAGTGCAGACAGGATCGACTATCTTCATTACAATGCAATTGAATTGGATCTGGATGGAAACGTTTTACTTTCTGCCCGTCATTTCAATGAAATCCATAAGATCGACTATGAAACCCAGGAACTGCTCTGGCGATGGGGAGGAGGAGCCGGGAATATGTTCGATTTTGTTGAAGATTTGAATCGTGAGGACTCCGCTTTTTATTTCCAGCACGATATCCGCGTCCTTGAAAACGGCAATTACAGGCTCTTCGATAATGGAAATACCAGGAGTATGCCAAGGACCTTCATAAAGGAGTACGCTCTGGATGAAGAAGCCATGACTGCTACCTTGGTTTGGTCATATTCACAAGATCCCGTATCTCATTCCGATCATGGTGGCGGCGCTTTCCCAACATCCGGAGGAAATATGGCTATTGCGTGGGGAGGAGGGAGATCAACGGATCTTTGCGCATCTGAATTGACTCCGGATGGAGTAACCACTTGGGAATTAACATTCTATAATGCATTTGGTGAAGCTGAATATTCATTATGTTACCGGTTTCATAAAGTTGACATGATAGGTGTAGCTGCAACACCGTTCCTGATAGAGGTGATTGACGAAAATAATGTCACATTATTCTGCAACTGGTTCGGACATGAAGATGATGTAGTTTCCTATAATATTTATATTGATGAGAACCCAAATCCTGTTGTCCTTCACGGTAATACAGATACAGGAGTGTACGAGGTTAACGATCTTTCAGCAGAGACAGATTATTATTTCCGTGTAAAAGCAGTAAACGGCGATGGAATTGAGATCAGTCAATATTCAAATGAGATTATTATCAGGTTAGACGAAGCAGGAATCATCGGTCAGGGTGAATCACTAATCCTAAATGATTTCAACCTTGAGCAGAATTATCCAAATCCCTTCAATCAAACAACTGTTATCCGGGTAAACATGCCCACAGAAGATTTTCTTAAATTACAGATTTATGATATCCTGGGACGTGAGGTTGCAATGTTGCACAATAATCGTCTGGGTGCCGGGAGGCATAACTTTTCATTTACTGGCAGTGGTTACTCGTCCGGGATCTATTTTGTGAAGGCGTATCTTCCGAATGGATCTACGCAGGTTAGAAAGATTATTATGATGCGCTGATTATTTCAGACATCCAATTTGCGAAATCACCGTGTTCGATATGCATACGCGCATCCTCCATCAACCGGAAATAGTAACTGAGATTATGCGCTGATCCGAGTTTCAGGGCGAGGATTTCTTTTGATTTGTAAAGGTGGTGCAGGTAGGCGCGGGAATATTGAGTACAGCAGGGGCAGGGGCAGCCGTCCTCTATAGGATTTTCATCGCTGGCGAATTTAGCGTTGCGAAGGTTCAGGCGTCCCTCAGGAGTAAACAGGGTGGCGTTGCGTCCGTTTCGGGTGGGGACTACGCAGTCGAAAAGATCGATTCCACGTCCGATAGAATCTAACAGATCCTGGGGTAGTCCGATTCCCATGGCATAGCGAGGTTTATTCTCAGGCAGATATTTTACTGAGATATCAATCGCTTCCTGTCTTTGATCAACAGCTTCACCGATTGCAAGTCCCCCGATTGCATATGCTTCAGCCTCCAATGATGCGAGACGTTCTGCTTCACGTTGACGTAAATCATTATAAAATGAACCCTGTACAATTGGTATGAGTACTTGTTCGTTGTCATATAACGACGTACTTGAATTGAATGCCTCAAAGCTTCTTTCCAACCATCTCCATGTTCTCTGAGCGGCATCATCAGCCATATTTTTCTCGACAGGATATCCGACAAGTTCATCAAGAGGCATAATAAAATCAGCACCGATTGATCGTTGGATTTCGATTACTTTTTCGGGTGTGAACAGGTGGTAACTGCCGTCGATATGTGACTGAAAACGGACTCCCTCCTCCTCAACCTTTCTTCTCGCTGCCAAAGAAAGCACCTGGTATCCGCCACTGTCGATCAGGATCGGTTTATTCCAGCCCATAAACTTGTGAAGCCCGCCAAGTTGTTGCAGCGTTTCAGTTCCGGGACGGAGGTAGAGGTGATAGGCATTTGAGAGAATAATATCAGCGCCTAATGCATCCAATTCTTTGTTTTCAAGTGTTTTTACGCTGCCTGCCGTTCCAACAGGCATAAATGCAGGTGTTTTTATTTCGCCATGAACAGTGGATATGATACACGTACGTGCCGCGCCGTCTTTTGATTTGATTTCAAATTTCAAACGTTTGCTCTCCGATAACTGTGTCTGTAATCTGAAACATATACTACCATTCACAGGATATAAGGATAATGCAATTAAAAATTAAGAATTATGAATTAAGAATTATTTACTTGGCGCCTTTGCGTCTTTGCGCGAGAAAAACCTGATTGTTCGTAATTTATATTATCAAAACTCTATTTCACGCAAAGCCGCAAAGTCGCAAAGAGGCAAATACACAAAGTCGCAAAGGTGCAAAGAAAAGATAAAAACATAGAACTATTTTAAGATTTTTGATCATCTATCTGCGAGTGAAACCTCTAATGCTTCATCAAGTGAGCCAACAGGGATTACTTCTATGCCGTCGAAGGATTTGTTTTTCCAGCCTGTCGCCGGGATCACTGCTCTTTTGAATGCGAGATGCGCTGCTTCTGATAATCTGCGCTCCAGCGATCCTACCGCCCGTACTTCACCGGTCAATCCAACCTCGCCAATCAACACCGTATCTGGTCTTACAGGCTGATCTTTTAAACTCGAGGCTATCGCTGTGACCGCCGCCAGGTCTGCCGCGGCATCTTCAAGCCGTAATCCTCCGGCTGCATTCAAAAAAACATCCTGCCCGGCTAACACCAGTCCCACTCGTTTCTCAAGTACCGCGATCCATAAGGAAAGCCGCCTTTGATCTACTCCTGTCGCATTCCTTTGAGGAGCTGAGAAGAATGATCGTGTAACCAACGCCTGAAGCTCGATGAGCATTGGTCTTGAGCCATTAATTACTGCCGAAACAGCAACTCCCGGCAACCGTTCTCCACCCTGGGAAAGGAATAACTTTGAAGGATTCTCAACGCCTTTCAGTCCCCTGGTACTCATCTCGAATACACCCAGTTCGCCTGTGGGACCGAACCGGTTTTTCAAAGTTCGCAGAATACGGACATCACCGACATGATCACCTTCAAAGAGAAGCACAGCATCCACCAGGTGCTCCACAACACGGGGTCCCGCAATTGCGCCTTCTTTTGTAACATGACCGATGAGAACTACTACCGACTCATTCTGTTTCGCCCAGTCAGTCCATGACGATGCAACTTCCCTGACCTGGGTAACTGTCCCCGGCGCGGATTCGAGGTCGGTACGGCGTAAAGTCTGTATGCTGTCAACTACAACCATGCCGGGTTTGAGTTTCTCAGCCCACTTTATCGCTTCGGAATTATCCGATTCACCCAACACCTGCAAATCATAACATGCAAGGTCAAGACGATCACTTCTCAAACGAATCTGGGCGGGCGCTTCCTCGGCGGAAACATAAAGAACTCCGCATCCTTTTGACGCTACCGAGGCAGCCGCCTGGAGCAGAAGAGTTGATTTACCAACACCGGGATCGCCGCCAATCAGGACACTGGAAGCCTTTACAAATCCGCCGCCTAACACACGATCCAGCTCAGGCAGATTCCCCGGCAGTCTTGGAGATTGATCCGGAACCAGGTCAGCTAATACCTGCGGTTGCGAGGATGGTTTGTCAACTTTACCTCGTGATCTGCCGGAGCGAGGAGTTATCTGCTCCTCCGCGAAAGTATTCCACGCTCCGCAAGAAGGGCATCTACCCAACCATCTCGGTTGGGTTGATCCGCATGATTGACATACAAACTGGGTTTTAGTCGCTGGCATGGTGCAAAAGTACCTTTATAATTTTCAGGTTGCAACTGTGTTGAATCGATTTCAGTCCGTTATTTCAAGTAGAAAAATCAATTTTATCTCTTCTTTCAGATTTAGATTGGTATCTGGAGTTTTCTCAGGGTATTTTGAAACTGAGAGAACCATTTAGAGTAAAAATGAGGTCTTCAAATGTGGGATAATAGATACGATACTGAAGAATATGTTTATGGCAAAGAACCGAATGACTTCCTTGTTGAAGTAAGTCCCAAATTGCGGGGAAAAAGAGCTCTTTGTCTAGCTGAAGGTGAGGGTCGAAATGCAGTGTTTCTGGCGCAGTGCGGATTTGATGTAACAGCTATCGATTCATCGAGTGTGGGGCTGGCAAAAGCCCTTAAACTTGCAGCTGACAACCCAGGTGAAGGATCTGAGCGAATTTGTGATTCAAACTGATTACTGGGATGTAATCGTTTCCATATTTTGCCACCTTCCGCCGTCAATACGGGTCCCACTGCATGCAAATATCGTAAAGGGTTTGAGGAAGGGTGGATTTTTGGTACTTGAAGCCTTTACGGTAGAGCAACTGATATACAAAACCGGCGGTCCCCCTACAGCAGAATTGATGATGAGTCTGAACGATTTGAGGAATGAATTTATAGGTCTGGAATTTCAGCACGCTATTGAAAAAATCAGAAACATAGAAGAAGGGAAATTCCATAAAGGAAAAAGTGCTGTAGTGCAAGTATTAGCAATAAAGTAATGTGGCTTTCAAATCGTCAAATATTAGACGAAACTGAATAATAATTACACGGTCATTCAGGTCTTAAACGAAGTGGTGACCTGACTGTTGACCCCCATCAGATGGATGGTGCTTAGAAATCCCTAAATTGGAGTGATAATATGAAACTAGTCATGACGTTAATTGTGATATTTTCGCTGGTGTACCCATCTTATTCCCAACCTGACTCACTCTGGTCGCGTAGTTTTGGTGGTCTGTACGATGAAAAATGTTATTCTGCAATCCAGACTGATGACGGAGGATTTGCACTGGCTGGTAAGACTAATTCAATCGGTGCGGGTGATTTTGATTTTTGGTTGGTTAAAACCGATTCAGATGGCGATTCCCTCTGGTCACGAAATTATGGCGGTGATTCAGACGATGTTTGTAATTCAATAATCCAAACATCGGATGGCGGTTTTGTGCTTGCCGGTTATACGAATTCCTATGGAGACAGCATTAATGATTTTTATTTGATTAAAACCGATTCTGACGGGGAATTGCTCTGGTTGAAAACCTATGGCGGGGAAGATTATGATAAATGTCTGGATATAATAGAAACATCAGACGGTGGATTTGCACTGGCAGGCTTTACTGCTTCTTTCGGCTCCGGTAGAGATGACGCCTGGTTGCTGAAAACCGACCGAAACGGGGACTCGCTCTGGTCACGTACTTATGGAGGTGAATCAAGCGATTTTTTCATTTGTCTTGTACAGACTTCAGACGGTGGTTTTGCGCTGGGAGGCGACACCAGATCTTTTGGCGAACACTTCACCGATTTCTGGCTGGTTAAAACCGATTCGGTCGGCGATTCTCTCTGGTCGCAAACAGGTGGTGATGGATTCGATAATGTATGCAATTCTATAATTCAGACAGAAGACAATGGCTACATGCTTACCGGTTATACATATATCGACGGACAAACGAATTCATGGCTCGTTAAATTCGATGAAAATGGCGGGCTGCTTAGCTCAATTCCTTTTGGTGGTCAGAATAGAGAAGTAAGTAAATCATTAATCCCAACAGTTGATGGCGGGTATGCATTCGCCGGCTATACTACTTCGTCCGGTGCAGGTGAAAAAGATTTCTGGATTGTCAAAGCTGATTCAACTGGCGATTCGCTCTGGTCGCGAACTTTTGGCGGCGGGAATGACGATGTTTGCTATTCAGTTATCCAGACTCCTGACAATGGATTTGTACTGGCCGGTGCAACAAGTTCATTCGGCGAACACGGGGTCAACTTCTGGCTGGTAAAATGCGGTTTTCCACAGTCTGTAAACGACGGCAACTCAGCAAATTTGCCTGATAAATTCACAATCAACAGCATTTACCCAAACCCGTTCAACTCTTCAACAAAAATCAGATTCATCTTGCCCTTTCAGACAAATGTAACTCTGAACATCTATAACATCAACGGAAAGAAGGTCGCAACACTGATCAATGGCGATTTAAATCCTGGACTACACACAACCTCCTGGCATCCCGAAAACCTTGCCAGCGGTGCTTATTTGGCGAGACTGGTCTGGGAGACGAGCACAACTTCACAGAAATTTACTATGATTAGATAGACATATGATGAATACTGTGAAAATGTAAAATTTATGTTCTTTATAACAGACACAAATAAATCGAAACATAGTATCAAACAATATCCCGTAGGGATAAACCGAACTTAGCCCACCAATTTATTGGTGGAAAGATGAAGCACAGACCGGCTAGTCCCGTCAGGGACGGCTGAAAATGAGGGAGGCGTGTAAATGCCGCCGGGTGCCCCTGTTTGTTAACAAACAGGGTTTATCTTATTTCTTTTCAACCGATTAGTTCGTATCTCTCCAGTACTCAGGAATATCGACGCCTACTGGATCAGGTTTATTCTGAATCCAAAATTTTGCACTTGACCATTTCCAATCTTCCCGCTGCGAGGAGTAATCTACTCCTCCGCGAAAGTATTCCAGGCTCCGCAAGAAGGGCATCTACCCAACCATCTCGGTTGAACAGATCCGCATGATTGACATACAAACTGAGTTTTTACAGCAGGCATAGCGCAAAAGTACCTTCATAATTGACAGGCTGCAACTATCTTGATTTATTTTCAACCTGAATTTTGCAGGTATTAAAAGTTAGGTGGAGTCATTAATGAGCAGTTAGGTAGTATGGATTCAAGAATCCGGCCTACGTTATTCCAACTATTAGAATAGAAATACTGTACCAGATTCAATAGCGACTCAAAAGATTGGGTTTTGAAGAACCAGTCGACTAAATGATAGCTGTTTTAATCTTTGAATGAAAACTTGTTGATTAAGCCTCAGGTCATGCTTATATTATAAACAGTTTCCTTCTGATAGATGAGGCTTATCTTGAACCGAATAAAATCAATGGAGCACTCCCAGCCTCAGGTTCTAAAGAATCTGAATATGCTTCAGAGCATTTTTACCGCGTTATTATTTCTCTGTATTTTTCATCCATTCTCTCTTTATGCTGAAACAGAAGTAAGCGGTTCGGTATCTGGTCGCTGGACTGTTGAAGGCAGTCCATATATAATTACAGACAGCACCTGGCTTGAGGAAGAGGATACCTTAATTGTAGAAGGTGGCGTTGAAATAGAATTCGATGGAGATGACTTTGAGCTAAACCTACAAGGTCTATGGTTATTCGAATCAACTGAGGATGAATACATCACATTCTTTTCCGATTTTGAAGATAATTACTTAAGACTAAAGCGTAATCCGAATTATTATGAACAAGCGGATACACTTACCTTATCCTACCTGGAATTCGACATGCTGGAGTCGTACGTTATTTTCTATGCAACAGGAGTAAATTACATAATAAACAGTGATTTCATTGATGGTCAATTTGATATTAACGGTGAATTCGATAATTTACCAAATCCTTCGATTACATGGAGCAACAATCTGTTTTACAATAATTTTGCTGTTATTTCTCAAAATTGCAATAACCTTGAGTTTGTAACGAATATAGCTGCGGGTGCTATAGGGATTCACGCTTTTTTTATAAGCAATCTTAATGTTTCAGATAATTCCGGTTCGTTCTATTATGATTTCTGGAGTGTAAACTCATGCAATGTCACCTCCGATACCACCTATTACTATTCTTTTCTAAATTGTGGGCAAATAGATATTAATCGTACAACTGTCTCTCAAATGGATGGCGATGGTAATTTCAATCTGAATATAGATTCAAGCATTGTTGGATATGTTGACTTTGAATCCCATGGGGGGAGCTTCATAGCCAATTTTTGCGAATTCAATAGATTGGCTACGGACGGATCTGTAGAAATATCAAATTGTATAATAAGTGGTTATGCGACCTTTAGAGAAGATGTCTTTGCAGACAGAGTAACATTTTCAAGAAACGCTCAGATTATAGGGGGAGATCAAGATCATATAGTAGGGTTTTCCAGATTTTCAAGAGGTTATGAGGCAGAACTGAATAATTGTATTTTTTTAGGTGATGGGAGTATGCCCTATGCGATCGACATCCGCAATCATTCAGTCAGGGTACGGAACTGCCTCTTTTCCGGCGTGTTTGAAAGATATACGAATGGAGAACCTCACTCGGAAACAAACATTCTTGAAACCGATCCACTTTTCGATCCTTGGGGAGAACCTTTCGAGTTGTTAGCTAGTTCCCCCTGTCGTGACGCTGGACGGGAGAACAGCCCGTTGGATCCTGACGGAACGACGGCGGATATGGGAGGACGATTTTTCGACACCAGGTATGACCACCCGCCGCAATATGCCGGTCAGGAAGTCCTCTGGCTGCCTGCCAACCGGGATGTCGTTTTAATCCTGCATGTTGTGGATGATGGAAACAGATCGCCACTAATACGGGCAGTCACCGGTATTCCTTACGGCTGGTTTGAACGTGATGAAGATTCGGACAGGTATGGTGTTTATTTACAGGATTCATTAAGGCTGTCTGGAACTATCACAGACTTGGTGGGGAATGACACGCTTTATCTTGAACTGCTAGATGATGCTGGACACTTTGTCAGGGGTGAAGTTCCATTACACGTGATAAACAGGTTATCCTTAGCTGGCGCTATTGAAGGGACATTATCAGCCAATGAAAGTCCATTCCTGATTACCGGACCTGTATGGGTAAGTGAAAACGACACACTGATAATAAACGCTGGTGTAGATATCGCCATCGCCCCGGGACCTTACAGAAATCCCACGCCTTTCCGTGTTTACGGGCGAATTGAGATGAATGGAACAGAGAATGATTCAATTGTTTTTCAGATTTATTCACCGGAAAATGAGGGAGCTGTATGGGGAGGCTTGCAGATTCAGGAATCGGGAAGCATTGAAGCTCACAACACTGTTTTCTCTGATGGCTATCCCGGAGTGACGATAGATTGCGACAGCGCTTTGATTGATTCATGCACATTTATTGATAATCATAGCGGACTGAGTTTTAATCATGGAGGAACGGTTCAGGGGTGTACCTTTGTTAATGACGTGTTATCTGTTAATAATATAAGTTACGGAAGAACTCCATTTATAATCGATGGAAGTCGTTTTTATGGACCGGCTACGCCATTGAGTAGCAGCGCTATTGGAATCCAAGGGTTCTGTGATATTAATAATACTGAAATATTTGATTATGCGTCAGGAATATATATTATGGCTCATGATACTATAAGAATCGATAATGTGTTTATTTCTAACACAACAAGAGGATTATATTTTATTACACAGCGTAATCATAGTATTTATGTAAACCACCTAAACATATTTTCAAATGTAGAAACAGCAATCGATTTTAACGGAGGAGATCTGTTCTTAAAAAACAGTGTTATCAATGGCGCAGAAACAGTATTCGATATTGGAGGACCATCTAATGATCATCGAGCAGTTTACATTACCAACTGCGACATTCTGAATTCAGAATTGTTTATGGAAACATCTTCACTTTCGGCTGTTAACGAACTTATCATTGAAAATTCTAATATTATATCCTGTGACAGTTTAATAGCCGGAAGCGAGCGAATAATATCTTCGGGCTTTAGCTATAATAATTTGTACGATGTGAATTATTTAGGAGATGCTTTGCCCGAAGGATTGGGTCAATTAGTGCAGACAAACGTGAATGGTGATTCTTGTGACGAAGGTTTCAATATCTATCTCGATCCGGTTTTTGAAGGCGGCGATCCATTTTCCTTAAGGTTGATGGCTGACTCACCTTGCATAGATGCTGGAAATCCCGATCTGGCAGATCTTGACGGTACGATAGCGGACATTGGCTCACTGGGAGGACCTCTGGGTGAAAGTTACGATTATCCAACATATGTCCCTGACGATATTCCTGAAATTCCTACCGAATCAGGTCTTGTTGCCCTCTACCCTATTCCTTTCAATACAAGTCTAACAATCGTTTACGGGCTCTCAAAGCAATCGGAAGTTTCATTGCGCATATATGATATACTCGGTCGTCTGGTATTAAGTAGAAATCTACCAGATGATATTCCTGGCTATAAACATTTCATCTGGGATGGCAAAAGTACCTCTGGTGTGCAGATCGGAAGTGGAATGTACTTTATCGAGCTTACCGCAGAGAATCATCGAAATCTTGCAAGGGTCGTTATGTTGAAATAAGAAAATCTCTTAACTATTCTAAGATTATTGAACTTAATTCTTTTCATAGATTTATTTTTTACATCATGACGTATTTTTTTTGTTGAAGCATCATCTAAACGTTTCGAACATTAAAGGAGAAAGAATAATGAGTGTCAAAAGAGTGTTATTGTTTACTGCCAGAATTCTAATCGTAAGTACGGTATTAATTTTTAGTGTTAATACTGCATTTGCAGTAGAATTATATCAAGGTTCTTATTCTATAGATCAAATAAATGATGCTTTTGATGAACCACCGTATGAAGTAATATTTACCTATGATTTACAGCAAGGCGAATGGGAAGAGCCGATTTGGGAAATTAGTAGAGATGCTGGCAATGAAGATATTGTGGTTGCAAGCATAAGTAGAACTTTAATACTTGGTGATCTCTCTCAAGCTCCATTTGGAAGGGGCTATATCAGAATGGGAGACATTGAAAATGGTAATGGAGATATGAAAATAATTGTTCAAGGTAATACTGTGAATAGTTGCGGTTCGTTTCAGGTGGATATTGACATTTATACAGAACATTGGGAGATCTCCGGTGATAATGGTGGCACCTGGGGTGGTATCGATATTCAAGAGGGTTCTTATGATAATAATATATACGGTGTTACTTTTAGAGATGTCAGGACTGATGATATTTTGGGAGAATATTCCGCCATAAACATTGAGGGATTTATGGGAGGGGATGGTCAGAGTAATAATCCAATACATCATTGTAAATTTGTAGATTGCTGGCGCGCAATCACAATTGGAGGAGATGAAGAAGATAATAGATATTTAACAATTGCAGAAAATAAATTCTTAAATAACGGATTTTGCGCGATCGATTATGATAATAACAATAATATTGGATTCGTTACAATCTCCAAGAATGATTTTGTCGGAAACGGATCCATTCAAGAACCGGGTTCAGGTGTATTGATTATTTCAGCTACTGAATATAATTGTAGAATAAACCACAATGTATTCAGGGATAATAATAACAGATCTGTGGTCGTCGATGCTGAAGCATATATGGAATTTGGGCATATTTCAAAAATCATTAATAATTTAATAATGAACACAGCAGGAACAGCTTTCACGATAGATGTTCAGGATCAACTGGAGGCTGCAGATTTACCTTACATTGCCAATAATATATTTTACAACAATGATATTGCGATTCAATTCCCGGAAAACTTCGGGTTAGTAGATGAGAAAATAAAGTACAATGGTTTTGAGTTTGGGATAAATCAGGAAGCAATTGTTGGTGCGACCATAGATGAAGATGATGACAATCTAGGACTTGATCCACAGAATCCATTTTACTCAAGATTTATCCTGCCTGGAAACCCAGCGGATTTACCTGGTCTTGCCTATCATCTACAGTATAACTCAATGGCTATAAATACGGGCGATCCTTCATCATATGACCTCGATGGCATTGATGGTCAGGGAGGAGGGGGTGATCAACCTCATAGAAGAGGAAGCAGATGTGATATGGGTGTCTTTGGTGGAGAATTGGTCGATTCTTTATTTGTGATTTTAGTTGATCCATATGTTGTGTTTTATAATGGTACAATTATTGAGGAAGATTTCTTTGCTCCTATGGCACATTATCTTATATATGGAAATATTACAACATTAGATGGTGTTTCTGTTGAAATTAATGAAGTTTATAATGGTCCTAATGAATGGGTGTTTGATCCTAAGATATTCTTTTGTGAAGCCGGTCATGATTTACCTCAGCTAATTCCCGCAAAGTTTAATGCAAGAGGTGATTTTGCTTTGGAAGGTACTGCAGAACATCCATTTAATTTAGAAAGATTAGATGGCTCTTCGGAATATTTTACTGTTTGTTCAGCGTTTCCAAATATTTCTGCTAACGTTTCTATCAGACATTGTAGAGGAGAATTTGTTGGAACGCTAATTGAAGCTGGAGGGCAGACAGAAGTAAATGTTTCCAATTGTAATATCAAACACGTGTTAAGCCCTATCCGGTTTGTGAATTTAGCTAGTGATGCGAATATATCTGATGTTTCGATTGAACATCAGGAACCATGTTATGAATCCAGTATTTATATCTATGATTGTATTCCTGGTTTTCCTCCAGCAGCAAGTATAAATATATCATCAGTTGATTCGCGTGAATGTTTTAATGGTATATCCATCGTCAATAACCAGATGCCGGTATTTATTGAAGATTGTTTATTCTTAGGTGGTGGCGCTGGTATCTGGGTGGATAACTCTCAATTTGTTCATATGAAAGAGAATTATTTTACAGCTTTATCATTCGGTATGTATATGCAAAACGGAAGTGCCTGTTATGCAAGATGCGACCTAAACGAAAATGATCCGTACTTTGATTTGGAGGGTCCCAATGACTTTTGTGCATGGTGGAATCCATTATTTTTATTTAGTGATTTTGACGTAGCAAAATTATCGGGCGACCTTACTATTGCTAGTGATCATAATGACATATACTTTCAATATAATCCTATACCCCTTCCTACCAGATATCTTGTGACAATTGCTACTATTTTTAATCCATTTGAAGAAAACGTTTATGCGCTTGGTACCTATTGGGGCGTTCTTTATGATGAAAACAATGAACCTCGTGATCCAAATGAACCCAATGAAGATGATTTCTCCCCGGCGGATCATGTTGCCTGGAATCCGTTTTCGACAACAGGAAATAATGTGCATTTCCCCCAGGATTTGAATGAAAATGAGATTATTCTTGCCGAACTCGAGGAAATTGCTGCAACTGAGGATAGTCTCCCCCAACGTGCCTATGAATTGTATGTAGATTTATTATATGATCTGCAAGGCAATGTCAATGCTATTTTAGTTGAAGCATATATGGTGCGTATGGCTAAGAAAGAATTGATTGCCTGGATTATAGTTGAATCCGATCTGACTGATTATGCTGAAGATGAAGAGGAAACCCCTATCCAGTTCAGAACATATTATCAAGCTATTCGTTGTGTGATTGGAGAAGGCGACTATGATTCGGCACGTGAATCTATTGATGACACTTTTGAACTGGCAGAAAATGCGATAGATTCATTGTCATTGGATCGCTTGGATGCTGAGCTTGATTGGATGGAATGGTTGGAAGATAGAGGTGCCATGTCATTGGGTACGCGTGATTTAGAAGATCGATTTTTCAGAAAAATGCAGAGTATAGATCGAGAAATGATGGCTTCTGTAATACCAGAAATAAACTATCCGGGCGATTTAGAAGATAATACTTTGCCAAAAGAATTTGGTATCTCAAGTATTTATCCAAATCCATTTAATCCAACCGTCATTGTCCCATTCTCGGTTCCAGTAGTATCTGATATTCGTCTTGCAGTTTATGATATTCTTGGACGCGAAGTTGTAAGGCTTATTGACGGTAAATCAGAAGTCGGCAGACACAAAGTTGTCTGGAATGGAACTGATTCTAACGGAATGCCGGTTTCTTCAGGAATATATCTGATCAACATGAAGGCCGGTGATTATTCAGCCACACGAAAAGCGGTCTTGGTAAAATAGAATTTCACTCAAACCCATAGTTATTGACAGCCCGGAGTTAAAAAAACCGGGCTGTTTTATTAAAGAAGTTTGATAGTGAAGATGTCTATTTGACTGTGAATATGATCATAGATTAATTGCCGAATCTCCTTTTTCTTCGCAGGAAAGTCGGCATATCATAGTTCTCTCCATCTGTTTGTAATGACTCATTCTCATCGATATCAGGAATCAGGATTTCGTCATCGAGAGTTGATTCTACCCTTTGAAACCTTATGGAAGGTTTGTCTCCAATTTTGAATTCACCACTATCAAAGTCAAAGTCTTCAACTTCAGAGGGTTGAGGTTCAGCCTTCTCATTATTGTCATTACTGTTTACCGATGGACGAGTCCCATACCCGTTTCCATTTCCATTTCCGTTTCCGTTCCGCTTGCCGTTTCCCTTGGTACGATTCATGGAATGAAGTTTTGTCCGTGATCGTGAGAAACCGTTGTTATCCATAGTAACGATTTCTTCCTCTACAGGAGTAATGGGCATCGACCTGCCTCCGCTATCATTGAAGCCGGTGGCAATAACAGTAACGCTGATTTTGTCACCCATAGACTCATCATGTACAATCCCGAAATAGACGTCGGCATTTTCTCCAGCTTGTGTCGTCACCAGGTTAACAGCTTGCTGGACTTCAAGCATGCCCATATTTTCATTGCCAGTAACGTTAATCAGGATACCCTTAGCTCCCTCAATACTTAAATTGTCAAGCAACGGACTAGTAATTGCAGCTTCGGCGGCTTCCAATGCTCTTTTTTCGCCTTCAGCTTCTCCCAGTCCCATAATCGCATCGCCGGAATCAGTCATCACTGCTTTGGCGTCTGCAAAGTCGAGATTCACGAAACCTGTCGTATTGATAATATCGCTGATGCCCTTGGTTCCCTGGTAGAGAATTTCGTCCGCTTTACGAAAAGCTAAGCGGAAGGAGATATCTTCAACAATTGTTGTCAGGATGTTATCATTTGGGATAATAATCAATGCATCGACCATATCACGCATTTCCTCAATCCCTATCTCTGCGCGTTTCGCTCTTTTCGGACCTTCAAATCCGAATGGCTTGGTAACAATAGCAACGGTTAAAACACCTCGCTCCTTTGCGATGGAGGCAATGATTGGAGCAGCGCCTGTCCCTGTCCCGCCTCCCATTCCAGCAGTGATAAATACCATATCGGTCTTGTCTAACAGGTCACGAATTTCACTATGACTCTCCTCAGCCGAAGCACGACCTATATCGGGACTTCCCCCTGCTCCCAATCCCTGGGTTAATTGCTTTCCAATCTGAATTTTAGTACTTGCATGACTTGCATCAAGCGCCTGCATATCAGTATTAATAGCAATAAAATCGACGCCCTTCAGCTTTCCGATGATCATGTTGTCAACAGCATTTGATCCGGCTCCCCCTATGCCGATCACTTTCATCATCGCACGCTGAGTCGGTTCATCAAAACCAAAACGCAGAGTACTGCCCTTTGCTTCAATGCTCATTGATTTGTCTCCTTTCCCTTGATCGGGAGTTTTATTTTTTTTAAAAGTATTTTCAGGAATTTTTTCGACTTGTTTGACTGTTTGATTTTCTTTCATTTTAGTTTTCATATCATCATTATTGCTTTCTACTTCTTTATTTTTGATTTCTTTGAGATTTTTATTGTCCAGTGATGTTACTTTCTCAGCAATCACTTTTTCCTTCGATTCATCAGAAGGTGAATCAGCGTTATCTGAAGAATTCTGTTCTTCAGATGCAAATCTTATCTTCAGTTTTGGTTTATCCCTCTTTTCTTCCCGAAGCCCTGTTCTACTTTCCCCGCCAAGAGATTCGTCAATATCTTTCATCTTGGCGTACATCATTTCGTAATGCAATTCTTCAGCGGCACTCATTCTTGTATCCTCCTGAATATTTTCATCCACTTCGCTCTTAACGCTTTGTCAACATCTGAATCTTCCATCGTTACAGAAGTCAATAATTCTTCTTTAGAATCACCAACACTGTATTTCGGATTATTCTCCATCCCCATCGGGCAATTTCCGCCCATTCCGGTCAGAATATCGAATTGTTTGTCCTCGTGATGGATCGAACTGTTCGTTCCATCAACATCATCAGCCCAGCATACAAACGAGTTAATTGTTTTTCCTGATGCACCACCCCCCGAATCTTCGGCATTACCATATTCTTCTAAAAAAAGTCGTCGAACCATTCTCGCATCCTCCCAAATATTTTTGTAAAGATTGTCGTTTCATCTCCACGCAGGGGACTCTGATGATCAGCATTATTCAACCCGTACAATATCAACCCTACACCAGTAGCATGTTTAGGCATGTTTGCGGAGGACATCATTCCTCCCAAACCTGAGGGATAACCAATTTTTACCGGGAGCTGGAATATTTGCTCAGCAAGTTCAACTGCACCTTCGAGCTGTGCACCTCCACCTGTAAGCACAACTCCACTTGTCTCCAGATACTCCCAAACCCCGGCTTTTCTTATTTGACCTACAGCAAGCTCGAATATTTCTTCCATTCGAGGCTGGCAAATTTCACCGATTTTCATTCTTGAAACTACTCGAGTTTTTCTTCCACCAATTCCCGGAATTTCAATTGCTTCTTCTGCGTCAATTTCCGGCGTGTAGCAATGTCCATGTTCGAGCTTGATTCTTACTGCATGTTCATAAGGCGTCCGTAATCCAACTCCCAGGTCACGGCTGACATTTTCTCCACCGATACCGATAACCGATGTATGACGAATCGCATGTTCTTGGAATACAGCTATATCCGTCGTGCCTCCGCCAATATCCAATAATCCAACTCCATAATCTTTTTCATCATCCGTGAGGACTGAATAACTCGATGCAAGCGGTTCCAGCACCAGGTCTGCGACACTGATCCCAGCCTGCTTGATACAGCGGTAGATGTTTTGAGCGCTTGTTACCGCGCCGGTAATGATATGAACATCGGCTTCAAGCCTGACTCCAGCCATCCCGATGGGATCATGGATTTGAGTCTGCTCATCGACAGTGAACTCCTGGGGAAGAACATGAAGTACTTCGCGATCCATAGGCAGGTTGTAGGCTTTGGCAGCCTCGATAACTCGATCAACATCTTTCTGCTCAATAATGCCGGTTCTGTCACGAGTGGAGGTTCTTGGAATTGCAATGACACCTTTGCTGTTTATTGATCTTATATGATCGCCGGCAATCCCAGTAAAAACTGAGCTGATCTCTATTCCAGCCATCATCTCAGCCTTTTCCACACTCTGCTCTATCGAATTGATAGTTTTATCCATATTTATCACTACACCACGCTGCATCCCGCTTGCCTCTGTACAACCGACTCCAATGATACTTGCACGACCATTTTCATCTACTTCGGCTATTATGGTGGATATTTTCGTTGTTCCCAAATCAAGACTGGCTATCAGATTCCCTGTTGACATTGGGTCTCCCTGTTTTGAATTTTACTTTTGAACATGCAACAAAAATCAAACATTTTGATTATTATCGATTCCATAAACATCAGCTTTCACTAATTTTGTCAATATTGCCTTCATCGTTATCTTTGAGAATCAGGAAACCGGGAAATCTTAAATCGACTATCTTTCTGTCCTCCAGTTTTCCCGCATCCCTCTTTAGAAACGTATTCAATGTTGCTACTTGTGCAATGATCTTGTGTTCGCCGGGATAAATAATATTTCCGTTTCCTCCACGCAGCCATTGGATATCCGAACCCTGGACATGGATCTCCGATATCCAGCAATCCACAAGTGGTGTATTTGCCATTTCAGCAGCCCAGTTTAATGAAGTATGAAGGCATGCTTCCTTCACATCTCGACCAGGTGCAAGTTCGCCACTGAATCCTGTTACGACTGGGACGTCAACGAGCCACCCTGGTTTCGGCTCCGATAAAATCTTGCCTTCAATATCGATTCCTATTGGTTTTCCTTCTGAAATGACAAATAATATTTCATATCTCTCTTTAACCTTTACTATTACTTTGTCAGGCAATTGTGTCTGTACTGTCGCTTCTTTTACACGGAGATGAGATTCTACCCGGGCCGAGAGATCTATCAAATCCAAGTCAAACAATGGCTTTCCAATCAAATCACCCATCAATGCACTTAACGTATCTGGTGAAATACTGTGAGCGCCTGTGATCAAAACTTCATCAACCTCGAAAAATCCACTGAAGAATGATTTCAACTCCCGCCTTAAAGACCTGGGAGCTGTATTGTCATTAGTCTGCAAAGAATCCGTAGAATCCATCGCTGAATACTGAATGATTGAATCAGCTTCAATTATTAACCTGTCATCTATCTCCTTAATTTCCTTGTCTGTTTCATTGCCAGGTATAAACGTAGTGCTGTCATCAATTACAGTAGCCTCCGCAACAGGCTGGTTTGATTTTCCCGGGATTAAGGCTTTAATGCTTTGTTTGACTGCAATTGTTATTAGCCAGACCAGGATAGCAACCAGCAGTATTTTTCTGCCGATTTTTCGTTTCTTTCGAGACCCGTATGCAGTGGTGGCAGTCTGAGAACGTTTTTTTGCTTTCGGCTTCGAATGTTTTCTGCTTCTATTTTTTGAAGTACTTTTACGCATTCATCGAACCTATTACTTTGACTTCACGCTCCAGTTGTACTCCAGATTTTTCTTTTACTGCTTTTTCAACCATTTGCATTAATTGATAGATATCATTTGCTTTGGCATTATCTACATTTAGAATGAAACCGGCATGTTTCTCGCTCACCTTCGCACCACCTAATCGCTTCCCCTTCATCCCGGCGTCTTCGATAAGAGTGCCTGCGTAATGACCCGAGGGTCGTTTGAAGACGCTTCCACAAGAGGGAAAATCCAAAGGTTGTTTTTCACTGCGCATTTTTTTTACTTCATACATTTTATCAAGAAGCGTTTTATGGTCATCATCAATTAATTCAAATTGTGCAGAAACAATTACTTTATCTTCCAGTCCATGAGCTTTTCTGTAATCGAATCCTATCTCCTCACGGCTCATTTCAAACGGCTTACCTGAAAGTGTGAATCCATTTACGCTTGTCACCCTGGATTCGATCTCCTGTCCGAAAGCTCCTGCGTTCATTCTCAATGCACCTCCGACACTGCCTGGAATTCCGAACATTTTTTCCATTCCTCCCAAGCCTCCTTCAACTGCAGCGCCGATAAATTCCTCTAATACAGTACCTGCCAATACTTTCGCCGTATTCCCTTCAAAAGTCCATCCGGAAAGGTTATCCCCAGTATGGAGAACTACGCCGTGCCATCCATCATCTGAAACAAGAACATTACAACCGCCACCCAGGACAAAAAGTGGTACTTCCGCTTCATTGATTATTTCTAAAACTTTTCTTAACGCCACCTCCGAATAAGGCTCCACCCAAAATGTTGCAGCGCCGCCAACTCCATAAGACGTATATGGCGCAAGTTTATGATCATATTTCAGCTTTATATCGTCAATATCTTTCAGAAGAGCTGAAATTGAATTGACGTCGATCATTGCTAATTTCCTTCGCCAAGTAATGACAGTAATTCATCCGATGCCTGGTAGATATTACCGGCGCCAAGTGTGATAACCGTATCACCTTCTTCAAGAAGCCGGACAAGAAATTGTGCAATATCTTCGCGGTTCGGTACATAATGAATGTTCTTATGTCCGTATTGTTTAATTTTATCAACAATAATTCCAGCGTTTACCCCTTCAATTGGTTTTTCGCGCGCAGGGTAAATATCTGTCACAATGAGAAGGTCACTGACCATGAGCGACTGAGCGAATTCCGTTGAAAATGCCTGGGTTCTACTATAGAGATGCGGCTGGAAAACAGCGACAATTCTATTTTTCGCTACCTTTTTTGCTGCATTCAAAGTCATGGATACTTCAGTCGGATGATGAGCATAATCATCGTATATATTTATTCCTTTTACACTTCCTCTTAATTCAAAACGTCTTTTTACACCTTCAAATGACTTGAACGCTTCACTGATTTTTTCAAATGGAATTTCCAGTTCCCTGGCAACTGCGACAGCCGCCAGTGCATTGCTCAAGTTGTGCTTTCCTGGAATTGGAATTTCCATTGTTCCAAGTTGTTGACCGTCGTGATAAACCTCGCATCTGCTGATGTCAGCCAAATGGATTTTATCGCCTCGCAAATCTGCATGTGGGCTAAAACCATAGGTCATCACCGGTCTTGAAATCTCCGGAAGAATTTCAGTCAGGTTGGGATCGTCGCAACAAATTATCACCATACCGTAGAAGGGTACTGAATTGGCAAAATTGATAAACGCTTCCTGCAGATTTTCATAAGTTCCATAAGTGTCAAGATGTTCTTCTTCAAGTGCAGTAATTACCGCAAGGGTAGGTGTCAGTTTGAGAAAGCTTCGGTCATATTCATCGGCTTCCGCAATCAATAACTCACCACCACCAAGCCTTGCATTTGTGCCCAATCCTCTAAGAACACCGCCTACAATTACTGTCGGATCAAGACCTGCCGCGGTTACCAGGTGTCCAATCAATGATGTCGTAGTTGTTTTCCCATGTGTGCCGCCTATTGCGATTCCTTCCTTTAATCTCATCAGCTCAGCTAACATTTCGGCACGTCGTATAACGGGTATTCCCCGTTTTTTTGCTTCCAGGATTTCCACATTATCCTGATCTATCGCACTACTGAAGACTACCGCATCGGCATCAACCAGATGTCCGGAATCATGCCCTTTCCATATTTCGCAGCCCAGGTCATTCAGCCTCATTGTGATCTGACTGGATTCCATATCGCTCCCGGTAATTTCAAAACCCTGTACAGCGAGGAGTTCAGCAAGACCACTCATACCGATTCCGCCTACTCCGACAAAATGGATTTTTTTCATTTTCCGTTTCAGTCGCGTCATATCGCTCCCTGGCTTTGAAACGATGGTTTAGTTTGACTATACCTGGATATGTTCAACAAAACTCCCATAGCTCCATAGGAAAGAAGCAGTGATGTTCCTCCAAAACTGATAAATGGCAGTGGTAAGCCTGTAGTTGGCAATACTCCTGCAGCAATCCCCATATTCATAATCGCATACAACCCAATTGAAAATGTGATTCCGATAGCGAGATAAGCTCCGAAAGAATCGGGACAACGCATTCCGATTTTTATTCCGCGCCAAATCAAAATCATGAATAGAACCATCAAAGTAACAGCTCCCACAAAACCCCACTCCTCGCCTAAGACACTGTAAATAAAGTCTGTATGTGCTTCAGGGAGAATTAATAGTTTTTGTCTGCTTTCGCCTACTCCAACACCAAAAAAACCTCCTCTTCCGAATCCTATCCATGCTTGCAATACTTGTGGATGAGCTTTCTCGATATTGACACCTACACCGATAAAATCAAGCAATCTTGCCAACCGGTATTTGGAGGTAAAGATGAAAAATGTTGCGATGAAGATTAGAGGACTGATGATAACGGCAATATGTTTGATATTTGCACCTGAAACGAATATCATCATAAATGCGATAACAGATAACATAACTGCAGTTGAGAAATCCGGTTGGATTGCCACCATAAAAATAAGGATCATGGAAAATCCGAGAGGGAATAGTATCCCTTTCTTAAAGGATTTCATTTCTTCACCTTTTTGAGCAGACCAGGCTGCAATAAACAGGACGATAGAAAATTTGGCTAACTCGGATGGCTGGAAACGAACGGGACCTAAATGCAGCCAACGGCTGGCTCCCTTGCTTTCATGCCCCAGGTTACTGGCAAATATCAGCAACAAGAAAAATCCGCACAATATCATCGCGGGAACGGCAAATTTCTTCCAGATAGAATAGGGAATCCATGCAGCTATAAAGAGTAATCCGAACCCGATGATTGTCCTGACAAATTGTTTGATAAACATTTTATGTGGGTTGCCAAAATCTTCATTCGATCTTTCACTGCTTGCTGAATAGACAGTTACTAATCCAACAATAGTCAGCAGTACAATCATCGTAATGAGAACTAAATCCCTTCCCTGGTTTGGATACGAATTCAATCCGGTAATTCCCTTCATTTAATTGTCTCCCGGATCATCTGGCGGAAATGGTCCCCACGATCTTCAAAATTCATGAATTGATCAAAACTTGCACACGCAGGTGAAAGAAGTACTGTCGCACCTCGTCCTGCTTCCTTACTTGCTGTTTTTACCGCTTTTTCAAGAGTACCACATTGGATCACCCTGGTATATTCGCCCAATTCAACGGCTATACGTCCTGAACCTTCACCGATCAACAGCATACAGGACACCTTATTTTTGACATTTTCTATCAAAGGCTTATAGGAATCGCCTTTATCCTGCCCGCCTGCAATCAACCATACATTATCCTCCATTGCCTCAAGCGCTACTCGCAGGCTTTCGACGTTTGTTGACTTGCTGTCATTGATCCAGGTTCTGCCGTTATCATGAACAATTTCGAGTCGATGGGGGACTCCACTGAATCCAGCAAGCCCGGATTTGATTTCTTCGACTTTCAGTCCAAGTTTCCAGGCTGCAGCAGATACTGACATTGCATTTGCAACATTGTGAATCCCGGGAATCTGTAATTCTTCCAGGTTTATGATGGTTGTCAGATCATCCTTATCTCTGATAACTATCTGACCTTCCTTAAGGAATACTCCATGACCGGGTTGTTCTTCAAAACTAAAAGCGAATTTCCCCGGATGTATGCTTTCAGCCATTCGCATTACCGATTCATCATCACAGGGAAGCACAGCCCAATCATCGGTAATCTGGTTCTTCCAGATTCTGGCTTTTGCTTCTGCATAAGCTTCCATATTTCCATGTCGCAGAAGATGATCAGGTGTGATATTTGTGAATACTGATATGTGAGGATGAAACCATTTAATAGTCTCAAGCTGATAACTGCTGATCTCTACAATAGCATATCTCGTTTCTGGTTTCTCGCGTACTAAGTCACAGAATGGATATCCGATATTACCTGCTGCCACCGCATCATACCCGGCTTCACGTAAAAGATATTCCATCCATGCAGTCACTGTTGTTTTTCCATTTGATCCGGTAATACCTATTATTTTGCCTTTGAAGAACCATTGCGCGATTTCTATTTCGGAATAAACCGGGTATCTTTCATTACGAAGAGACTCCACTACCGGAGAATTAAGCGGTACTCCAGGGCTCAACACTGCAAAAGCGGGGAGATCATGTCCTTCGAAATTATGCCCCCCTGTCTGCACTTCAATCCCGAGGTCTCGAAGTTTTTCAGCCCTTTCCCTCAACAAAGAATTATCATCATTCTCGGTTATAAATACCTTTGCATCCGCTTTTTTTAGTAATCTCGCGGCTGCCATTCCACTCCCAGCCAGACCAATGACCCAGATATTCTTTTCTGCAAGACTCAAAGGTTCAGGCATTGGATTCATTTATACATGTCCTTTATTCACGTATGATTGCTTTAATTGAGCAACTACCTGTTCAAGTTTCATAGTTCTCGAGCCTTTAATAAGGATACTTGTTCCCGGTTCGATTACTTCATGTAATGATTGAATCAATCTTTCGAATTCATCTGCATTTAATTGTTCAATACCCGGATGTCCTGATAATTCAGCTTCTTCAGCAGCAAACGCCATTCTTTGTCCCACGAAGAAAATCCTGTCTATTTCCTCCAGGAGAAAAATGCTTCCCAGTCTTCTATGCTCTTCTTCCGAGTATTCGCCCAGTTCTTCCACATCGCCTAATACAGCAATCTTTTTCCCTGGTCTGCGAACCAGGCTTTCAAGGGCATTAATGATTGAGCTGATATTTGCATTGTAGCTTTCATCTAATATTTCAACGTCTTCCGACAATTCAACTATTTTACCTCTACCTTCCATTGGTTCTACAGCCTCGATGGCTTTAATAACTGCATCCGGTTCACCTCCGGCTTCAATGGCAATGGCATAAGCCGCCATAGCTCCGGAAGCATAATGACGACCGGGAAGTCTCATCTTGATAACCATGCCTTCAACAGCCAGTGTCGGCCTGCACCAATCATCCACATCTACTATCTGTCCGGAATAAATCGAACCGTACCAGTTTTCAGGTAATTCACCAAGAGTAAAGCCGACTTTATAGTTATTATCCAATGCAGTCTGAATAACTCTTTCATCATCAAGATTTACAACTGCAAGCCCTTCCTCACTCAAATAATCGAACAACTCTCCTTTAGCCCGTTGTACTCCATCTATTCCCTGGAATCCGTCAAGATGAGCTTCAGCAATGTTGATAATTATTCCTGTATCAGGTTTTGCTATTTCACAAAGCAGCGATATTTCCTCTTCATGATTTGCACCCATCTCTATTACAAGATGCTTTTCATCACCGTCAGTGTTCAGAATAGTCAGGGGCACTCCAATATGATTGTTATAATTACCAGGACTACCGGCTGCTTTTCCCAAGGTTGACAAACCGGCGACTATCTGTTCGCGTGTGGTGGTCTTGCCCATTGAACCGGTTACTGCTACGACTTTAGCTCCTAATGTGTCCCGTACTTCACTTGCCAGTTCCTGTAAACCCAGCAAGGTATCTTCCATGACAAAGAAAGTATTTGACTCGAAAGAGTGGGCCCAGGCATCAGCCCAGTCCTTTGAAACGGCTGCTATTGCAGCGCCTTTATCAAACGCCTCTTCAACAAAATCATGACCGTCACTTTTTCCACCGGTTAAAGCCCAGAAAACTCCTCCCTGACTGAGCATTCGAGTATCAATAGTTACCGGAGGAAGATCTTCATTCCATTTACCTTTTACTTCAATCCCGGAACGTTGCAGTATTTTTTTGCTTATTCTCACTCGATGACCTTCCGTAATTTTAAAACCTCTTCTCTGTCATCGAAATGAAACTTGGTGTTGTCTATAATTTGATAATTTTCATGTCCTTTGCCTGCAACAAGAACTATATCTCCCGTTTCTGCCTCTTCAATTGCTGTCTTAATTGCGCTGCGGCGATCTACTATTACGTTCACATCTTTTCTTTGTGTGCCCTCAAGGATGTCCTCGACAATCTTTCCCGGATCTTCCGAACGGGGATTATCACTTGTTATGTAAACTCTATCCGCTAATTCACATGCTGCCTCAGCCATCAAGGGTCTTTTAGCTCGATCACGATCACCACCTGCGCCAAATACAATAGATAGTTTATTTCCGGTAATAGGCTTTAGTGTTTGCAGTACGTTCCTGATCGCATCGGGTGTATGTGCATAATCGATAATTGCTGTAACTGCACCATCCAGGGGAATCCTTTCCATCCTACCCCTTACCTGTGGAGCGGTTTCAAGACCCGATTTAATTGCTTGTTTGTCAACATCAAGCGCTAAACATAAAGCAGTTACTCCTAACAGGTTTTCAGCATTAAAATGACCAATAAGAGGAGAATTAATTTCCAGTTCGCCAAAATCTCCTCCCACTTTTAATTTGATCCCGTTTGAAGTCAATTCTTGTATATTGCCCCATACATTCCATTTTGCGTCAAAACCGAATGTGACCTTATCTGCTCTGATGCCTTTCAACATTTGAAGTCCTGCAGAATCGTCTCCATTCGCAACCGCAACTCCATGCGAGGGCAGCATTTCGAAAAATCGCTTTTTTGCCTGGAAATAAACCGGCATCGAGCCGTGGAAATCGAGGTGATCCTGTGTCAAATTTGTAAATAGTCCAGCATTAAATTTAAATCCTTCTACTCTTTTCATCGCAATTGCAATAGATGTTACTTCCATAATGACATGAGTGGCTTCTTCTTCGACCATAGAGGATATAAGTTCTAATAAATCAGGTGCTTCAGGCGTAGTGTGATTCAAAGCCTCTGTCTTACCATCCAATTCCCATCCCAAGGTTCCAATTCTTCCGGGATTCATTTCCAAAGCCTTGAAAACACTATAGAGGAGATTAACACATGTCGTCTTACCGTTCGTACCGGTAATTCCTGTTAATTCAATCCGGTTTGTCGGATCGTTGTAAAGAGCGTGTGAAGCATGCGCCATCCCGGTACGTACATCATCAATCAATAGCAGGGGGACAGGAGCTTCAATATTCCGGTTGGATGTCATTATTGAAACGGCACCATTTTCAATTGCTTCATTAATGAATTTGTTTCCATCAAATGTCTGACCGGTTATTGCGCAAAAAAGATCGCCATTCTGAATTTTTTTACTGTTACAACGAGGGAACTTCACTTCAATATCATCGTTTCCAATGACTTTAATATCTTGAATCCTCTTTGCCAATTCAGCCAGCCTCAAGATTCACCTTCTTCCAGAAGCTGCATTTCGGCACGCTTCCCAGCAAAAATTCTGCAACTGTCTCCAACCATTAAATTGGCGCCAGGCGCCGGAATTTGATCGCTCACTAAACCGTAACCCTCTACATGAGGAAAAAGACCTATTCTTGTCAAAGTTGACATTGCTTGACGCAGGTTCATGCCCTTCAGGTCTGGAACCTTAATTTCCTCCGTTTTGCCAATCCCCGGATCAAGTACCAGTTGGATTGATCCATCCGCTCGAACTGGAGTGCCGGGGGGAGTACCCTGAACGATGACTATTTCTCCCTCCTCAATCCAGACCGGTGTTATATTCTTACGTTCAAGTATTTTTTCAGCTTCTTCCCTGGTTAATCCAACCAATTTGGGAGCTACTCTTGCCTCAATGAATTCTTCTTCATTCTCAGAATCATCAGTTAAATAAGGTTGTCTGCAGGGGAGAATAACCATCAGTCTTTCCATGACTTTTTTAAAAACCGGGGCTGCAACAGTACCTCCGAAATATTGTTCCTGGGGGTCATCAATTACGATTACAGCAAGAAGTTCAGGTTGTTCAACAGGTAAAAATCCGGCAAATGAGCTGACGAACCTGTCCTGGTAATATTCGTTCTTCTCATGGTTAACTTTTTGTGCGGTACCAGTTTTTCCTGCCACACGGATACCTTCAATTATTGCATTACCACCAGTACCCTGCTCGACAGCTTCAGCCAAAAGAAGTCTCATCGCACGTGCAGTTGAAGGACGAAGAACACGTCTGACAACCTCCGATTCGAACAGCTCAGTTTTTCCATCGGACTGAGATACCGAAAGAACTAAAAGGGGTCTCATCAGCAGTCCATTATTCGCTATCGCGCCATAAGCTATAGCGAGTTGAACCGCCGTAACTCCAATGCCTTGCCCAATTGATAAATTTGAATGTGATACACCAGACCATTTGTTGGGTTTACGCAGTAGTCCACGTGTTTCACCATTGAGACCAATACCGGTTGTTGCACCAAAACCGAAATCCCGAATCAGCGTATAAAAATCGTCATCATCCAATCTCTTGGCAAGTTTTATTGTTCCGATATTGCTGCTTTTGGCTAAGACTTCATTTGCTTTTAATATCTGGTACAGGTGCGTATCACGAATCATCCTGTCCCAAATTTGATATTCACCATTTTCGCAATACACTTCTTCATCAATTCTGATAAGTTTTTGATCGATAAGGCCGGCAAAAGGAACGACTTTAAAAGTGCTTCCAGGCTCGAAAGCTACTGTCACAGACCTGTTTTGGCGTGCTATGTAACTGAAATCCATGAAATTATTCGGATCAAACCGTGGTGAGGATGCGATCGCGATGATTTCTCCGGTAGCCGGTTTCGTTATAACAATCATTCCACCGGTGGCATCATGAGCCTTTACTGCCTTTTCAAGTTCCTCTTCTGCTATTGCCTGGGCATTTATGTCAATTGAAAGAATAATTGTACCGCCGTTAACAGCATGACGGCGTGGTAATGAATTGTCTTTTATTCTACTCTTACGACCATACCTCTGAAGCACTTCCCAACCCGGAGTCCCTGACAATATGTGATCGAATTTCAGTTCAATTCCTCCAAGCCCTTCATTGTCAACATTGACATAACCGACAACCTGGCCACCAACCTTTAAGTATGGATAATCTCTTTTCGTATCTTTCTGGACAATAACACCTGATAAACCGAGGCTCCTAACCTGCTCTGCTACAGCGGGATCTACTTTTCGCGCTGCCCAGAAAAAAGAGGTATGTTCTTTCAGCTTTTTCCTTATTGAGGTTGCATCGATCTGCAAAATACCTGAAAGTTCCGTAACAACAATATTTCTGTTCTTTATCTCTGACGGGTTAATTCCGATAGCCGTGAAATCGAGCAAATTGACAGCCAGCTCACTCCCAACACGATCAAGGATATGGCCACGGCTCGGTTCGATTTCGCGTTTACATAATTGTTGGATTTCGGCTAACTCGGTAAATTCCTTATGGCGGACAAGTTGAACTTCTGTCAAACGAATGATTGTGAGTAGAACTAACAAAAAAAATGGGGAAAGGATGGCAATGATTCTTCCACGAGAAATGGGAATGCTTTGCTTGGGACGCTCCCTCCATTCTAATCTCTCCTTCACGGTGACCCCGCCTCCCTCCAAGCAGTAAGATTCCTTCGCTCTTCCGCCTGCCTCCTGGCAACTTCAGTTGCAGAAAGTTTATCCTGCCATGTTGGTGGTATTGTTCCCCGGGGCACCCTGACTATTAAAGTTTTATTTGCTTTTTTTGGGTAAATCATTCCAATTTTTTTTGCATTATCTTCTATAATTGAGAAAGCTGTAAGCTTTGCTTTCTGACTTCTAAGATCACGAACGTCATTTCTCAGTAATGCAACCTCCGTCTTTCGATTTTCAATTTCCTGACCATAACGCACCTGCAGGACATTTATGAAAACCATTCCCAGCAGCAAAGACAGTATCCAAACACCCAGAAACATCAAAATGCTTATTCGTTTTGGCTGGCTTGGAGATATTCGAAGCTGTTGTGCTGAACTTGTTCGTTTTATGTTATTTACTTTTGCCATATTCGGTTATTTACAGTTTTTCAATCGCCCTTAAACGGACACTCCGTGACCTTATATTATCATTCCGTTCTTTGTCCGTAGCCTTTAACACTTTACGGAACAAAGGTTTAACGGTTGCATTTTGACCACCACAGGTGCATACAACCTGCCGGGGAGGGCAAATACAATTTCTTGATATGTCATTTATGAAACGTTTGACTATCCTGTCTTCGAGGCTGTGATAAGCAAGTGTGATCATCCTGCCGCCCTGTTCAAGCAAATCGACCGCCTGGGGTAAAACCGCTTCAATGGCTGACAGTTCTTCATTTACCACGATCCTGATTGATTGAAACACTCTTGCTATCGATTTTGCCTCTTCCTTAACCGGAACCGCGCTCCTGATTATATCCGCCAGCTCAATCGTATCTTTTACCGGTCTTGATTTGACAATAGCATGAGCAATTCTTCTTGCATAACGTTCTTCGCTGTAATTCCTGATTAGAACTGCTAAGTCTTTTTCATCGTATTCATTAACGATTTGATCCGCAGTCAAATCCTGTTGAATGTCCATACGCATATCAAGCGGTCCGGCGACCCTATGGGAAAATCCTCGAGAATGTGACAGATCGATCATATGACTTGAGATTCCGAAATCGAATAGTATGCCCTTAAAAGGCTTTGCGCTTTCTAATCTTTCTAATTTGTTGATGTTTCTGAAATTGGCATGAATAGTTTGAATTCTTGAATCATTATTGAATTTCTTGCTAAGCTCAACTATGGAATCTTTGTCCCTGTCAATGGCAAATATTTTGCCATTCTTATCCAATTTTTGAAGTAATGCTGCAGTGTGACCACCACCGTTTGCTGTAGCATCGATGTATTGTCCGGATGGGCTTGTCAGAATTAATTCAACTACTTTTTCAACCATAACTGGTGTATGAGCACCATAAACGGCTGATTTCAAAGATTAACTCCTTCTACTGTTCCTTCCCCGAAATCATCAAGGAAGATTGATAACGACTGCAACGATTCTTCTTCATACTTATCTAATTCTTTGGGTAATATCTCAAAATAACTTCCGCGACCGATCAGGATCACATCTTCACGTGGTTTGGGTTTTGAAAACTTAAGTTTGGAGCGCATCTCAGGAGAGAGGATTATCCTGTGTTTGCCGTCCAGTGTGATTTTCTGCGAATGAGCATATAGCAGCTTTCCAAGGTTCTTTGCCTTTTTACTGGCATCCTCTATCTTTTCAGGTGGTAATTGATTAACTTTTTCAATAATATCGTTGATCATTTTTTTAAAGACGCTGATAGGACGAATCATGAGGTATCCATCTGCATGCGGTGTAACCATGAACTCAGCGCCAAGTAGTTGGTTAGGATTTTCTTTTCGGTAGGGAGATGGAATGACAGAGCGAGACCGTTCATCCAGTTTTACTTCATGTCTTGAGGTAAAGAAATATTCTTCCACTTTTAATCCTGAAAATTGAAACTGAGAATATCAGCCCAATACGAGCCCAGACATACCAAAATCGCCCTATTTGACCCCCAAGGTATGGTGAGTTAATTGGTGAGTCAATATCAGATCAATAATTACATAAAATGTCTCTCTTGCAACCCAATTGTGTTATTCTTTAATAAACAATCATTAATATCAAAATTCCTGCGAATTATCGAATATTTTTACCCACCTGTTTTTCACGACAGACTCTCTTTCTTCCGGGAGCTACCTTGTTAATTCTGAGCACTTTAACATTTGTTCAGTATTTTGTCTGTAACATCCTATTTCGGGATTATTGATATTGCAAGTGAGTAGAGTGGTAGAAAGACAGCCTATTATGTTGAAGGTATTATGTGCAAAAGTTGTTTGGGTTGGAGTGTTTCAAATGAGGTATTTTATTAGAAGAAACAGATATTCAAATTCAACTTGTTCTTTTTGTCCAAGATGAGTAGCGCCAATCAAGAAAGTCTTCCACTAATCCTGCTTTGACAGGATTTTGCCGAATATATTCTATAATCTTATCATCTTCTTCAGCAGTCCGAGACCAGTGATCAAACCAGTCTCGCTGCCAGAAACGCTCACCTATTTTATTCAACACCTTATTGGCACGAGTTCCTGTCCAGCGTTTGAATTCGGGCATAATTTGATCCAGATGGGAACTGTTACTTGAAAAAAACATGTGTATATGATTAGGCATCAATACATATTCCAACATTTCCCATATTCCAATTTTCTGGCGGTATTCAATAGCATTCATGATAATTGAAGCTACTTCAGGATTACTCAAGCAGCAATTCAACCTACTTTCATCCAGCCATCCCTCTATTTTCCTGAATATGTTCCGCTGAATTGCAATGAAACCATCACCACTACTTTGCTTTAATTGCCTGATGATCTCACGAAGTTCTTGTACAGCTTGAGATGGGATTGATCCTGTGACACGGATAGTAACAAAATACTTACCATCCTCCACCTCCCAGTGTGGTAATCGTTTTCGATAGAAAGCTGTAGTTTTAGGTTTTTCGGGCATGATGGTTGAATGAGTTTATAATGATCTTATGTTATTTCTGTAAGTCTCTCTTTATGGAACTTCAAAAAAAGTAATTCTGAAAAAGTAACTCCCTTTCGCCGAAAGGGAGCCGAGTGAAACTAATTAATAGCGAGAATTGCAAATGGCGATCAATTCTATCAACTACAGGTTAAACAAATTAATATTAAGGTATTTTGCGTCAAGAGATTTATATGATACAATGGAAAAGAAGCTCCCTTTCGGCGAAAGGGAGTTACTTTGGCGATAATAACTATGTATCGCATCACATAAGAAAAGTCATATTCTCCCAATCAATGAACCTGATTTCTGAATATTAAGATAGTCATGGATTCGATGAGGAGTAAACCAACCTAAAACCTATATCGTAGTAACGTTCCCTTGCATCGCTCTTCAATCGAAATGCTGAACGACAAAAGTCCGGTTCTAACAACCATGAACCACCTCGAGTGACACGATCGTTTTGAGGAACAGTTATCCAGACACTACCGTCAGAAGGCGCACCTTTGTAATTAGCGTGGTAACTATCCTCACACCACTCCCAAACGTTTCCGTGCATATCATACAGTCCCCAGGCATTTGGTTCTTTCTGACCTACAGGGTGTGTCGTACCATTGCTGTTGCCTTCAAACCATGCTACTTGTTGCAGTCGAGACACACTGTTCCCTGAATGGAAAATTGTCGTTGTTCCAGCCCGGCAGGCATATTCCCACTCTGCTTCGCTTGGCAATCGATATCCCTTGCCTGGGAATAATTCATTCATTCTTTTAACAAATTCTTGAACATCATACCAGGATATACTCTCAACAGGGTGTAGTTCGCTTTTATAATTAGATGGATTTAATTCCATTACAGTCTGCCATTGTGCCTGAGTAACCTCCGTATTCATCATATGAAAAGGCGGGATGTTAACTTTATGTGCTGGTTTTTCATCTTTTGATTTAAACCGAGAACCCATTTTAAATGATCCAGCAGGTATGGAAACAAATTCAATTGATTCAACAAAGTCCTGTTTTTTGCTTTCTAGCCATTTCGGTATTTCCGATATGTAGTGGCTCTCAGGGTAATATGCACGCATTTGAAGAAATTTCTTTTCCGCAGCACTTAAACTTTTTTCGTTTATTATCAGGATATAGAGTGCATCATCAGCAGAGGAACAATTCCCATATTTATCAACAATTTCGTTTAATAATGAAATTGCCCGACTATTATTGCCTCCTTCATCAATGATGATTTTAGCTAATCTGAATTTTTTATCACCTTCTGTTTCATTTTCAGTATTTTTTCTAACAACTGTTTGCGTATGGTTCTCAGGTGTTTCTTTTCCAACAATTTTGTAAGCGGCTTCTATTAAACTTGTTGTCGCCACATCTTCTATCGAACAAATACATTGTGCAATCTCAGCACGAACGATCTCACCAGACTCTACTTCAATCAACCTCAAAGACACCGTATGCAGCTCACCAAGTTTGCTGATAGATCCTGCTATCATCTGTTGAACTCCGAGGAGTTGACCAGCTTGCACCGCACAATCAACTGAGGTGCATCCTGATATTTGAAATCCTTGTTCCTCTAAGATTTCTTCCATTTTACCTCGTTCAAGTACACGGAAGCTTTCAGTATTGAAAAGAAAACTGCGTAAAATACAAGTAAGTGCTCCAGCATAAGATTCTGAAACACCTGCTTCCATATCCAATCTGAGAACTGCAATAGTAACAAGCTCTTCTGATCGAGTACTGATATTACCCACAACAAACAAAATAAACACTGTATAAACAATTCGTTTGAACACCATTCCTCCTTAGACAATGATATTTATAGCATGGGTCTTCTCATACAGCGTATTGATATTTTTTGTAATAAGAGACTGTAAGTGAATATATTCATAGAAAAATCATTTGACAATATCGTTACTGAATTACATACGAATATTCGAATATTGCCACTAATGGGGTTATATTTACATTGAAAAGTAACTCCCTTTCGCCGAAAGGGAGCAGAAAGAAAAGCATTTGCAATAAGCAAGGCAAAATGCGATCAGTTCCATCAAATATTAGTTAAACGAATCAAAATTCAATGATTATGCATTGAAAGATTATTATAACACAAAGAAAAGAAACTCCCTTTCGGCGAAAGGGAGCTACTGCGGCAGAGAGTAATTACGGACATAAAATTATATATTGCATCACATAAGAAAAAGTCAGATTCTATGAATAAGGGAACTTAAAACTTGATCGAGTAAAATATTTATTTGAGAACGGTTGAAACTTGCGAGCGGCGTTGTTCGATTCTACCTTATTATGTTACTTGACATGACTTTTACAAAGGACTCATCTAAATGGCATCATCTGGCGGAATCCATCGTGAAACCTGGGGAAGTAAAACCGGGTTTATTCTTGCGGCAGCAGGGAGCGCAATCGGTTTGGGGAATATCTGGCGGTTCCCGTATATACTTGGCGAAAACGGCGGATTTGCATTCCTTTTGATCTGGATTATCTGCAATATTCTTATCGGTTTGCCGATATTAGGGGCGGAGTTGGCAATAGGCAGGGGCAGTAACCGAAATCCTGTCGGTGCTTTCAAGGCTTTAATGCCGGGTACAGCATGGTGGCTGGTAGGATTCATGGGACTCATTACCGGTGTTATAATTCTTTCTTTTTATTCCATAGTCGCCGGATGGACGCTTGCCTACCTGGTCAAATCTGTCACTGGAGTAACGGTTAGCTATCCTGATGCCGAAGCCTCGGCGCTCGCCTTTGAGAACTTTGTCAGCTCTGGCGGACAGATAGTCATCTATAGTTTTGTTTTCACACTTCTGTGTATGATCGTCGTCAGTCAGGGGGTCAAGAGCGGTATTGAAAAGTGGTCGAAAATCTTGATGCCAACTCTGTTTATTCTCATAATCATTCTCATAGTACGGTCATTGACATTAAAGGGGGGAGGAGCCGGGCTCGCTTTCCTTTTCAAACCTGATTTCAGTAAAATTACGTTGCAAGTGATCGTTATGGCGATGGGACAGGCATTCTTCAGTTTGAGCCTTGGCATGGGAGTGATGATCACTTATGGATCATACGTTGACCGAAAAACCAACATAATCAACAGTGCCGGGAGTATTATGCTGTTGAACATGTCGATTTCAATCCTAGCTGGTCTGGCATTAATCCCTGCGGTTTTTGCGATGGGGTTTCAGCCGTCAAGTGGTGTAGGGCTTACTTTTCATGTACTTCCCCTGGTTTTCAGTAAACTGCCCTTCGGTACTTTCCTGTCGATAATATTCTTCTTCCTGCTATCTATAGCGGCATTGACCTCTGCGATCAGCCTGCTCGAGGTTATGGTCAGTTATGCTACAGATGAACTACGCTGGTCACGGCCGCGTGCGACAGTGATCATGGCAGCTATTGCATTTCTCTTCGGAGTACCTGCCGCTTTAAGTTTCGGTGTATGGTCTGAAATCAAAATTTTCGGTTTGGGATTTTTTGATCTCTCGGAATATATCACTGCCAATGTTCTTCTCCCTATCGGCGGTATCTTAATAGCTCTTTTCGCAGGATGGGTCTGGGGACGCGCCAGGTTGGAAGCAGAGATCAAGGAAGGCAATCCCGATCTGAAATTTTATAAAGTCTGGCTCTGGATGATTCGTATTGTTGCACCTGTAGCTGTTGCAACTGTATTGGTCACCAGTCTGCTTCCTGAGAAGACTGAAGAAGCTCAGGTCGAGAATAATGCACAACCTGATACTGTCCTTGTCACCGAAACACCTGGAGTGATTGACTCTTCAGGTGATCAGCCGACTTCTGCTGCAGAACCTTCAACAGAATGAGAATCTCTAAATGAGCTATAATTCGTCATCAGAATATTTTGTCGAAGAAACTTATACCCCTGCAATACTGAATACTTTACAGCAATTTTACAGATGCAGGGAAACTGAGGATGCAAGATAAGAAGCTCCTCAGTGTCAGCGATTAACCCGGTTGTTTTAATTGGTCAATTTTAACTTACTCAACAAAACATTGGTCTGCACTCATGCAACATTTCATTGATTCTACTGCTTCATTATTAGGTCTGATCATCATTATTCCGCTTATTGGGACAGGATTATATCTGACAATTCGCCTGAAACTGGTTCAGATGATGCAATTCGGACATTCATGGAAAGTGATTTCCGGCATATATGATGATCCGGAGGAGATTGGAGATATAAATCATATCCAGGCACTCTCCGCTGCCTTGAGCGCAACTATCGGTATTGGAAATATTGCGGGTGTAGCGACTGCTATTCACTTTGGCGGTCCGGGTGCCTTGTTCTGGATGTGGGTGACGGCTTTTGTGGGGATGGCAACCAAGTTCAGTGAAGCTACTCTTGCCCTGAAGTTCAGGCAGATTCACAAAGACGGCAGCGCATCAGGTGGACCCATGTACTATATAGAACTGGGTCTTGGAAAATCCTGGAAACCCCTTGCGGTGATTTTTGCATTCTGTACTATCATTTCCAGTTTCGGCTCGGGGAATACAGTACAGGCATTTACTGTGGCTGACAGCTTTGGTGCAGATTTCGGTATTCCTAACTGGGTTACCGGACTGGTGCTTGCTACTCTTGTTGGAATGGTGATCATAGGCGGAATCAAACGAATAGGTATTGTCGCCAGCCGTCTTGTGCCGTTCATGGCGCTTGTATATATCATCAGTGCACTTTGGGTTATCGGGAGCAATGCAGACAAATTGCCGGATGCGATAAAATTAATCTTCAATTCCGCCTTTTCTGCCCGCGCCGGTATTGGTGGATTTGCCGGATCGACCTTTATGATGGCTCTGTTATGGGGAGTTAAACGAGGTTTGTTCTCTAACGAATCGGGTCAGGGTTCAGCTCCTATCGCTCACGCTGCCGCAAAAACAGAAGAGCCGGTTCGTGAGGGCACAGTAGCAATGGTTGGCCCATTTATCGATACACTTGTTATATGTACCTTAACCGGACTTACTATCATTACCAGCGGAGCCTGGAATACACCATTCTTCACCACGATTGATTTGGATCAACCTACTGTTGTTACCGGCATGGCAAAACTACTACCGGGTGGGAAAGTGGATGAAGAAGACCTATTTGTTGGAAGACGCCCGATTCTTGGCGGGAATGTCCTGGGTGTGAAATTCATTCATAATAATAGCTTTTTTATTGACCCGGAGATTGTTCAGACCTATGAAGATGGCGAACCCGTTCCACTTAACCAGGGCACCTTCGAGGTAAACAAAGATGGCATAATCGAAATATATAGAGTCGAACTGGACTCAATCGGGAGGAAGATCGACAAACCTGAAAACGAAATCCCTCTTGAGAATATTAGAATTGAAGGTAAAGGATTGCGTAACGGATCTCTTCTAACCGCCCAGGCGTTTGAGTCAGGGCTTGGAGGAAAGTGGGGTAACTGGATGGTCACAATTGCTGTTTTCCTCTTTGCAATATCCACTGCAATTTCATGGAGTTATTACGGTGATCGTGCTACGGTCTATCTGTTCGGTATCAAAGGTGTCAAAATTTACCGGATGGTTTATGTCGTCGTGGTTTTCATCGGTGCAAATCTTGCTCTCGAAGCAGCATGGGGATTTGGGGATATAGCGCTCGCTTGCATGGCAATCCCCAACCTGTTTGCTCTTGTACTCCTTGCCAAAAAAGTTCAGGAATGGAAAGAGGAATACTTCAGCCGTGAACATGTACCGGTGAGTAAAATGCATTTTTAGAAGTGCTTAATCTGATAGTCTTTAATATACTTCCCAGGAGGGCGGGCGTCCCTGCCCGCCATTGATTATACTAGTTTAACCGACTGGCGGGCAGGGACGCCCGCCCTCCTAATGTCGAATGAATTTTAATAATTACCATTGAATAATCGGAATTGATATATGATCCATCCTGATCTAAATGGCGTTCGAACTTTAATCTTTGACCTTGACGGGACACTGATTCGCAGTGAGGATACTGCAAAATTATCTTTACGTGGTGCACTTGACGACTTCTATTCATTGATGGGATTGACAGCGCCGGAGTTCAGCGATGCTGATCTTATGAAAGGAGTTGGTGCACCGTCAAATCAGTTCTATAAATCATTGCTTCCTGACAAGTACCAGAAGGACTGGAAGAAGTATCGAGAATTTGTTTTCAAGCATGAAAAACGATTGTTCTATTCGAAGCGGATCACATTTTCAGGTATTATCAAAACACTTAAGGAATTGAGAAAAAGAGGTTATCACCTCACATTAGTGTCGAACTGCAACAGATCCTATCTTGAAACGGTTCTTGAATCACAGAATCTCAAAAAATACTTCAATCCAGCTTACTGTATTAGTGATTTCGGAGGTACTACCAAGCAAGCCCTGGTTAAAAAAATTCTGGATGAATATGGAAGAAATGCTGCTGTTTTTGGCGACCGTATATATGACGTCGAGGCGGCTCAGAGCAACAATATTCCTGCTGTCGGAGCGCTTTACGGATACGGCACACGTGAAGAATTGGCTGGAACTGTAACATGGATAGAAGATAATTCAGATTTGCTGTATCTATTTGATCCCTTTAGAGAACTTGTTGAAAATATAGCGCACTTAATAAATCAACGTAGAAAAAATCACCGTCCCATGATAGCTGTAGTCAGCAGTGCTCATAGTTCGCAAAGTCATGAGTTTGTAAATGCTGTACTTACAACGCTTTCCGAACTCAATGTTCCATCAACTCATATATCCCTGGACCGATACCGTAATGATAATGCTTTAGATGGAAATCACGATTTATTCTCGAAAATTCAGAAAATGTATCCCTGGAATGTTATCCAGAAAGAAATTTTTGAAAAAGTGAAAAACGGGAAAATCGAATTCGAATTAGTAGATAATTGTGATACAACAAGAACATATCGCGCGCGTCCAGGGCATGTAGTTTTGGTTGAAGGACCCTTTATATTAGCGAAATCACTGGCACAAAATATCGATTTCGGCTGCTGGATTAATTCGACAGATGTTGCTACAGGGCGCGCAATTAAAAAGATGTTTGGAAAATATAAAACTGACAGTAGATTGTCACATCTTGAGGTACAGTATCCCTGGTTAAATAATTCCTGCGATCAAGAGTTCCACAATTGGGAAAGAAAGCAGGCTAAGTTGCAGAGATTCTTTTTAGAAGAAAACAAGCCATCGTCCTTTGCTGATGTTATTATTGAGGGTAATCGTATCTATAAAGGACAATTTCGACAATTAAGGCATAATTGAAGATTCTGGATATCATAATATTTACTGTTTTGAAAATTTTGGTTATTTACATAGGAACCGTTCTATTTTGATAAAAAGTGAAGCGCTGATTCTCCGCAGGTTTCGTCACGGCGAAACAAGCCTGGTAGTTCATGTTTTTACAAAAGAGCATGGGCGTGTACCTTTTATTGCCAAGGGTGCTCGCGCAGGCGGCAAGAGATCTTCGGTTCCTTTGGTCCCTTTAGTACTACTCGAAGTTCTATGGAAACAATCAACCCGATCTGAAATGCAGTTGATTCGTGAGGTTTCTCTAATAGATGGATTCGGAACATTACATAATGATCTTGATCGAATGGCATGGGGGCAGGCTGCTATTGAGACTTTAGGCAGAACTTTGACAGGGGCGGAGCCTCATAAAACCTTGTTCGATGCGACTGTCGATTATCTAACCACATTAACCGAGATCAATGATAAACATGACAATCTTTTCAGCCAATTTCGTCTGATGGTTCTTCGTGAACTTGGTTATGCAATCAACATGGATATTCCTGAAAATCCCGGAACGACTTTACATTTCATCCCATCTCAGGGCAAAGTGACGAAACAAAACAATACCGGAGAATTCGCTGTTCCTGTTCACATGGGATCATGGAAACTACTGTCAATATTAAATGAAAAAAGTTTTGACGATGCAAAACGATTAAAAATTCCACTCCAGGCAGCAAAAGAGATTGAAAAAGTACTTGATTCCATATATCGTCATGCATTTGACAGTTGGAAACCATTACAAAGTTTAAAATTGATAAAAAGAAATTGATTTGATATTTTAATTAACTGATTAAAAGAACTGATGAAAGAATAAAAACCAATGCGAATTTTGTTGATCGACAATGATAGTGTTTCCCGCGAAAATGTTGGTAGTATATTAGATGTGATCAGCGCTGAAGTCCTATTTGCGGATGACGGCAAAACCGGTCTGGATATCCTGGCAACTGTTGAGGGTAAAATAGACCTGATACTTCTTGAATGGCTGCTGCCAGGAATGAATGGACTGGAATTTCTGAAAACCATTAAAAATGATGACCGTTATAAGGATATCCCGGTAATTATGTTGACTGCTGTGTCTGACAAGGAGAGGATGATTCAGGCTGTTAGGTCAGGAGCCTGCCAGTATATAAGAAAACCCTTCACAAATGAAGAACTATTGACAAAGATAATTCAAACTCATGCCAATGGTTTTCAGGAGTAACAATTAGCTGTAGCTCGGATGGCCCGTACGACCTATGGCGCATTGCATCCGGGAATGGTTTGATTACAAATTTTACCTCTATTCTACATCCTGAATGCAAGCCATCAAGGCTACAATGTAACTAAAAACCCGGAACAAATTCCGGGTTAATAAAGATCAATATTCTTTTAGAGTCCGGGAATTTTCATCCCTGGTGGAAGCATTCCTGCTAATGGTCCGGTAGCTTTTGCCATGTGTTCTGAAGCAGCCGCACCCGATTTGTTTAACGCCTCATTGACGGCAGCGAGAACAAGGTCTTCAAGCATTTCAATGTCATCAGGATCAACAACTTCTTGTTTAATCTTGATTTCAAGAATCTCGTTTTGACCATTTGCTCGAACTGTAACCATTCCTCCACCGCTTGTAGCTTCAATTTCAAGTGATGCTAATTCTTCCTGGGCTTTAGCCATCTGCTGCTGCATTTTCTGAACCTGTTTCATCATCCCACCCATGGGATTGCCACCTTTCATCAAATCCTCCTTTATCCTGCACTCAATATCTTAATGCGTGCATTTTGATATTTTTTTTATGTTTCTAAACAGTAAAAGAACTGTATGATTCACTCTTCCAGTTTAAGGTCAAGACGTTCGACCATTTCCTTCAACACCGGACGTTCATCCAGCAGGTCTTGAAAGGTTTCCTGGCGTATTTCTTTTTGAGTCTTTCTCTTCGGGGGTCGTGCATCTTCAGATATTTCACCTTGAATGACTTTGACCTGTATTTCAATCCCGAACGTTCTTTTCAAAGCTGCTGACAATTCTTCCCTGTTGCGTTGAGCGAGATCATAAGCGAATGAATCATCTTGTTCATAAGTTATTTCCAGCATCTTTCCATCAAAACCGGTGGGGGCGCCTTTCTCAAGATTTGCTCCAAGCGATCGTTTGTTCGGATTGATATTTTCGCAAATATCCAGCCATCTCTCTCGCAATTGCTGAAGAGTAAGCTCCATTGCGACTTCCGGCTGAGATTCAGTTTTTTTATCTTCCTTTTCAGCACTGATTTCTGCTTGATCCGTATGTTCCTCTGCAGAATCATCCTCTTTCAATAGCACTGTTTCACGGCTGTCTTCTACCGATTCGCTATTTCCGGTTGTTGGTAGATCAGCAATTGTTGCATCTTCAGCGGTAGTATCTTCAACGACAGCAGGTGTAGAAATTGTGGTGTCTTTTTCTTCTATCTCAACCGTATCCTGTTCTTTTTCAATAATACTATTATCATCTGTCTCAATCTTGGCTGCCTTAGTTTTGGCAAAGGGTTCCCTTTTTACCGGGGTTTTGAAACTGTCAGGTGCAACTCCCATCTGCTCAAGAAGCGCTCCAATATCAACAGCCCTGTCCATACGGGCGATGCGTACAAGAAAAAGCTCAAGCCTTAGCTGCGGGTCAAGAGCATCTCGAAGTAAATCTTCCGATTCCGCCGACCATTCTGCCATCCGCAGAAGATCTTCATCAGTATGCTCATCATCTGATTTCTTATAACGATTCCTGAAATGATCCGGAACTTCTAATTCTTCAGGACTTCCTCCGGCTCGAATGTAAAGCATGTCAAGAATATGACGTTGAAATCCATGCAGGAACTCCCTTGGATCATGACCGCCCCCTCCAATAGTCGCCGATAATTCAAGTGCTTGTGCGATATTACCGGTTGATGACATGTCAGTTGCAGCAAAAAAGAGTTCTTCATTTATCAAGCCGAGAGCTTGGCGTACTATTTCACCCGTAATCTTTTCTTCACCCTGGTAAGCTACTAATTGATCAAGGATTGACAGGGCATCACGCAACGATCCCTCTGCTTTAACGGAGATTAGAACCAGTGCATCTTCACTTATCAGGATACTATCTGCTTTGACTATTGTTTCGAGTTGTTTCCTGATGCCACGTGTCGGGATTCTTTTGAAATCAAAACGTTGGCAGCGCGATTGAACAGTTGCCGGAACCTTGTGCATCTCGGTCGTGGCGAAAATAAACATTGCATGATCAGGGGGCTCTTCAAGCGTTTTCAGCAGGGCATTGAATGCAGACTGCGTCAACATGTGAACTTCATCAATAATATATACTTTATGCGGAAATGCTGTCGGTGCATACTTGATATTTTCACGGAGGGTGCGGACATCCTCGACCTTGTTATTCGAAGCGCCGTCTATTTCAATCACATCAAGGGCGTTACCGGCAGTGATATCGTTACACGAGGGGCAGTCATTGCAGGGTTCAGGTAATCCACTCTCACCTTCAATCACGTTTGGACAGTTGACCGCTTTGGCGAAAAGCCGGGCGCAGGAAGTTTTTCCAACACCTCTTGGACCGGTAAAAATGTACGCATGTGCCACCCTGTTGCGTTTTATCGCCTGCTGCAGGGTTACTGTCACATGATCCTGACCGATGACTTCACTGAATTTCTGTGGACGCCAGCGTCTTGCCATTACAAGGTAAGACAAGTTTACTCCAGGTTATTAACAATTGTAACTGTATTGTCTGTCAGTCATTCTGAACGTAGTGAAGAATCTCAAATGCTGATTTTACAATATGCTAAATTGAAAAACGGAGATTCTTCACTACGTTCAGAATAACAAGAAATCAAATACTTGCGGTCTGAACAAAACAATTACAACAATTAGATGATGATTATGAATAATCTTACAATATCGTAATATCTGTCACGAAAAAAAAGAACCGGAATCCGGATTCGGGGATTATCCCGATTCCAGATTCCGGAATTGGTTCTGAAATCTAATCATCTAATACAAACTACTATTCCTCTACCTGGTACTGAATGTATAGTGTTTTATCATTACCATCTTCGTCAGTAAAATTAATCTCAATTATTTCCAGACCTAATTCTTCCATAGTCTCAGGCAGCTCATTAGGATCAATTTCGATGAGATCAATATTTCCTTCAGGGTCAACCTCACCCATCATTCCTGCAATAACCTCTTCTGTTTCACCGGTGAGACTGCTCAGCAGAGTTACAATACCCTCGATGGTAAGTTCTTGAGTGGTGCCATCCGGCAGTACGATAACCCAGAACTGTGTTCCCTTAACAGATGCCACTGCTGTTGGAGTAGCGATCTGGAGAGAGCCTTTCTGTTTCTTTACTTCAGCGAAAAGTTCGCCAATCTCCATATTTACTTTTTTGGCGAGACTACGATCATCCTGTCGTTCAGCATTAAGCGTAATATCAGTGTTCGGGCGTAATTTCAATTGTGATTTGTCGTCGGTAAAAACAATAGCTGCAAAGCTTTTTGTGCCGGTTTTGATCCTGTCCTCATTGTCAAGAACAGCGCCGAATTTCAAAGGCTTCCATGAAGCACCTTTTTTCATTATTTCGACTGTACCTTTAGTAGATAAAACTATGGCAATGCCTTTCGCCCCATCAGCACACGCTATAGAAGCAAGGAAAAGCAGCAGAATCCCGACAGAAATCCAAAACTTGATCCGGTTTGTTCTCATAATGATACTCCTCTTCAATCTCCCTGAATTGTTGTCAGGGCTGAATATTCAAAGGTATTTCATAATAGTGGGTCAATTTTCTTTACATGCTCATTTGGTTCAGGCACTATTCTGAAATAAAATAAAATCTGGATTACTCAATAAATGTTGTTAGTATTGTAACACCCTGTGCAGATAATTGTGTGTTCAGTTCATCCAGGGAACGTCCTCCAAGTCCATTAAAAGTTATAGTTGATAGATTATAACCTTCAACTTCGTTCCTGATTAAATTCACAGCTTCGTCTGACAAATATCTTGAAAGCATGCCAAAAAGTATCTCGGTCTGGGGATCTCCTTCATCTCCAATGTCCCCGCCTTCACCTCCAGCGCCCGTGTCAACAAAATTAAAGCTTGACGGTACACCTCTTATGACTTGAGATTGGCCTTGAAGAACTGTTGGTACGGTTATATTTACAACCCAATAATATGTTTTCCCTGCGGTAAACGCCACCTCATTACCGGTAGCTCCCGTATAGATATGATAGTCTGTGAATTGTGGTTGACCCTCATAACGGGTGTTTATCAGGGTACGGCTGTCAATTACGTCCGATGGATCGACAACCGGATCATAGGCGTCTGCTTCCACAATGATCAATACCACGTCTTGAGTCGTGATCGGTCCACCATTCCAGGTCCACGAAAAGAAAACAGGCATTGCGGTTTCATCATCATTATAAACTGGAAGTTGAGCTGATGGCCGACTTGGATTATATACCTGGACAGTCTGCCGGTCTTGACCAACCAATACCCCAGGAGTTGTTCTGTCAATAGGTTTATATACTTCTACTGTAACGGTATATAGAGCCATTTGAAGGTTTGCGCCATCTAATAGGCCCAGGAAAGTGGATATGTCTGCGTTTTCAGTTCGGTCTCCATTGCGTCTGAGCCAATCGTTCGCATCCTCATCAATATCACTGTTAGTGAAGGTGTAATTTACACTGTTGTTTATCCAGTCATTAAAATGGAAATGCTGCGACCAGAAATTAATAAGAGTTATTCCACCTGTTTCAAGTGTGAGATGAAACATCAACGAAGTATCATCTGGTGTGGACTCGTTCGGAGCGAATCGTAAGTAAACCAGCTCCGGCAAGGATCCAAAATCAATACCTGCGCCTTCATTAATTATATCCGAATCTATCATATCGCCAACAGGGAAAATCTGTGGATTTGTGGCGACAAATCCGGTCGATACATCGACTGTCCAGGACAAGGATTTCGATGGTATGCCGGCGATTAAGACAGCAATAATAAGTAGTACAACCCATCCGGAATATTTCATGATATCCTCCAAACTTTAAAGGAATTCTGGACTCGTTCTTTCAAGCACGAACATTAACACGGAATCCAAAATTTCAAGAGTATTTAAAGCAATTAATGTAAACCTATCTCCAATTAGATACAACAATCACTGTAAATATTGTAATATTTATTTAATGTTCTGACAATGGTTCAGCATATTATCAGAATTACTTTTACCTGCTTCTGTATTAAATCTACAAATAATCCTATTCAGGTGGTTGTGTCCCGTATCACCTCTGAAAAATAAACGGTGCGTTTTATTCTCCACCTATTCGTAAGTCATAGTTATTCATCATCTTCCCTAATTACCTTTATCAACGACTTTGTTTAAAAATGTTTTCATTCCGTGGTCATTGTAGTATTTAATAGCCTTCCTGAAACCATCTCCATAGATGGGATCAGGTGAATTTTCCAGGCTTTGACGAAGATAAGAAGCGAGATCAGATGACAGGTCGCTTAGAAGAAGATACATTGCAACATTAGCGCTGCCTTCCCGCCATTTTGCATTTCCTTCATCCGCTCCTCTCTCATGCTGCCAGGCATGAAAAAGCTCGTGAGCAAGAACTCCCAGCATTAAATCCCGTGGCAGGTGAATAAGGAGATAGATAGTTGTCTCCTCTTTAATTATTACACCATTGCGCGTTATTGAGTTTACTGAATGCAGCCCGTGAGGGTCACCGCCCTTACCACTCAATTCTTCAAGCAGTGAACTATTCACCAACTCAATTTTGAAGTTCTCCACCGGGGTAAACAATTCAATACCGTGATCCAACATCATAGCGGCAGCCTGCCGCATCAGTTTTCTTGCCTGATCTACATCATCTATTCCCTGTTCACGGCAAATATTACATTGAATTCGATCATCCGCAAATGTCCAGTAAGTTTCACTTAGAACAAATCTACCGCAGGAATCGCATTTTTTTACCTTATTCTCATGTTCTGAATGAATCCGCTGTCCCCAATAATTTTCAATATACTGACCGATAAGCGGTTCACCACAGGCATCACATCTAAGTGCAATTTTTTCCATATAACAGGTTTCATGATAGTGTTTGCCTTCTTTTAATGTATAGTATCCTATGATGGGCTCGCCGCAGACACCGCAGCGTGGTGCAAAATGCCGCTTATAACATTCCGCGTGATAGAATTTTCCATCCTTTTCACTGAAAGATTCTGAGATAGGATCGCTGCAAACCGAGCATACAAAACACCACCGATGGTAATTTTTCCCATTGACTTCAACAAATTCTTTAGTGATTATTTTTCCACATGCCGCGCAATTGTTAATCTCTGCTGAATACACGGACGATACATAGAATACCGATATAATTACCAACATGAATGTGTATGTTGCCAAAAACTTAATAATAAAATACTTAGAGAATGAAGAGTACTTCATGATTATACCTGTAAACAAAATTTGAAATATACTTTATTATTTTCTTCAATCCTATCAATATACTCGTTCTTGAAAGTATTGCAGCGTGTTTATTGCCAAAAGTCGGGTTATTCCATGTGTTCATGATAGAGTAAAATTATCAGAAACTTATATTCAATCAGTCAAAAAGAAAACAACAAACCGCTGAGAACACAAAGTATGCACGAAGCTCACAAAGACAATCTCCGAGTTCTTTGCGAATTCTTTGAGTACTTTGTGGTTTTTCTTTTTAGTGCTGCTGAACCAGAGATCGTTCAAGTATGTGTTTTACATTAACGAGGCAAAACTTTCAAGAAATTGCATAAATCAATTTAATAAGGATCTTTTAGATAATAAAGGTGCTCATCAGGACGTGAGCTCATCTTGAAAGTTACTGTCTTTTCTCTTATTATTCACTGATTGTTCCTGAAGAAGTAGTTGCGATTGGATTTTAAAAACGGTTCTTATTAGGAGGTTTAAAAGATGAAGTACGATAGAATATGGAATTTTAATGCTGGACCGGCTGCTGTGCCGCTGGATGTGCTTGAAAAAGTGAACGAAACATGGTTTAATTATGGCGGTGCAGGTATGGCTGTAATGGAGATGAGCCACCGTTCCAAAGAATTTGATGAGATTCATAATAATGCCATTGCCCTTCTGAAAAAGTTAATGGGTCTTGGTGATGATTATCATGTATTATTTCTCCAGGGCGGTGCCAGTCTACAATTTGCCATGTGCCCAATGAATTTCCTCGGGGAAGGAAAAACTGCTGATTTCATCAATACCGGCGCTTGGTCAACAAAGGCAATCAAAGAGGCGAAATTGTTCGGAAACGTAAATGTCGCTTTTGACGGTAACGAAGTGGATTTTATGAGGCTGCCGAAACAGGATGAGTTAAAACTTTCCGATGATGCCGTTTACCTCCACTGTACAAGTAACAATACCATTAAAGGAACACAGTTTTTCGACTTTCCGAAGTCTGACGCTCCATTAGTATGCGATATGTCCTCAGATATCCTGTCGCATCGTATCGATCCAAAGCCTTTCGGTATGATTTACGCCGGCGCACAGAAAAACCTGGGACCTTCGGGTGTTACACTGGTAATACTACATGATGATTTTTACCAGAAAGCCAATCACGATAACACCACAATGTTGACTTATAAAATCCATATCGAGAAAAACTCTTTGTACAATACACCTAATTCATTCGGAATTTACTTCCTGGGTGAGGTACTTCAGTGGATTGATGGTTTGGGTGGAGTCGAAGCTGTTGAAAAAATCAATAAAGCCAAAGCAGACCTCCTATATGGATTCATAGATGACAACATTGATTTTTATCGCGGTCCGGTAGCCAAGGACAGCCGGAGCTGGATGAATGTCTGCATGAGATTACCAAATGAAGACCTCGAAGCGTTATTTATCAAAGAGGGTCGCGAAGCAGGATTTAACGGTCTCAAAGGTCATCGCAGTGTTGGCGGGATTCGTGTTTCCATGTATAATGCGATTCCATTAAAAGCAATCGAAGATCTTGTAGTATTCATGAAAGCTTTTATGGCGAAGAATGGTTAATGTATAACCGTCATTGCGAGGAACGTTAATTCACACCCGTCATTGCGAGGAACGAAGCAATCCCCAATGCATGGGAAGTATTTGCGTTCTTAGCGGCTTTGCGCGAAACCAATTTGCGTTCTTTGCTTACTTCGCGACTTTGCGTGAAACAGATTATAGCATGATAAATAAAGATTGATTTAGAGAAGAAAGGATATTGAGATGGCAAAAATACTTGTAAATGATGGAATGTCAGCCGATGGCGCTCAAATTTTGATAGATGCCGGACATGAATTGACTATGGACAAGGTTCCGCAGGAAAACCTGTCTGCTGAGTTGAATAATTTTGATGCAATTTTTGTGCGCAGCGCCACAAAAGTAAGGCAGGAGAATATTGACGCCGCACCGAACCTCAAGCTCATCGGACGAGGCGGGGTTGGACTGGACAACATTGATGTTGACTATGCGAAAAGTAAGGGAATTGAGATTGTCAACACACCGGCAGCATCTTCTGACAGCGTAGCAGAAATGGTTTTAGGACACATGTTTGCTGTCAGCCGATGGATTTTTATCTCAAACGTAACCATGCGTAATGGTGAGTGGAACAAGAAAGCCTACAAAGGTGTTGAACTTGCCGGCAAAACACTTGGCGTGGTTGGTTTCGGACGTATTGGTCAATCGCTGGCAAAGAAAGCAACTGCCCTGGGAATGAAAGTAATCGGGTACGATGTGATTGATGTCGAGACTGATTTTGAGTTCAGCAAAGACCTGGATAGTGTACTGCCACAATGCGATTATATCTCACTCCACGTTCCCTCATTGGGAAAACCGCTGGTTGATGCAGAATTTATTGCGAAGATGAAAGACGGAGCCTTCCTGATCAACTGCGCAAGAGGCGGAGTTGTGGATGAAAAAGCGTTGGTCGATGCATTGAATTCTGAAAAACTCTGGGGTGCCGGTGTTGATGTATTTGAGGTCGAGCCAGCAACAAATATGGACTTGATTAATCATCCCAAGGTTTCTGTAACCCCTCATATCGGTGGTGCGACAACCGAAGCACAAAGCCGTATAGGAACTGAACTTGCCACAAAAGTAAAAAACTTCTTTGATGGTAAAGGCGCGGTGATGTAGTCGGTTGTGAATTTTTATTCTCAAATCCAGTAATTGACAACAAATCTGTTGCCAACAATTTTGTTGGAATATAGTTAGAGATAAATCCCCTGAATTTTATCAGATTCGGGGGATTTAGATTTTTGAAATTTAATCAGAATTATTTCATCAAGACTATCTTCTTCGTTGCATGGAAATTGCCTGCATTCATTGTTACAAAATACACGCCACTGGATAGGAAGTCAGCTTCCCAGGGAATTTCATATTCTCCTGCAGACATGTTTCCGTGGATTAGAACATCAACTTCTCTCCCGGAAAGATTAGAGACTGCAATCCTGACTTCTACAGGATTCTTGAGTCTGAATTGGATATTTATTGAGGAATTAAACGGATTTGGATATCCTGTTTCGAGTGCATATTCATCAAGTGGCGAGGATAATATATTAGCTGTTATTTCAGTTTCAGGGAATTGAACATATTTAATAATCCTTGGCAGAAACCAGTACCAGTCACGCCGGGAATGCCCATCACTGACACCTTCATGTCCAGCTACGAAAACATCGCCTGAATCACTCAATTCTATCGCAGTGTTTTCTTCATCTCTCCGATTCTGCACAATTTCCCAATCCAACTCCCCATTTGGAAGAAGTTTCATTGTTGTTCCGTTGATCCCGGTTCTCTGTTCGCTTCTATCAATCCATGAGCCTGTTAAATAAATGTTATCGTCAAAATCAATTTCAATATCGCTGCGATAGAGATCACTATATTCCTCATTCTCGTAAACGAAACTCCAGATTTCATTGCCATTATTAGTATATTTCTTGACTGAAAATTGACTGCCGCTGAAAATAAGATTATCGTCATGATCGATAAAGCGTAATGTATAATTGGGTATAACATCAAAGGTTAATAGCTGATCACCGTCCGAGCTGTATTTTAGTATCTTGCCGACTGATCCTGAATCAGCATAAACAGTTCCACCCACAAAAACATTGTTTTCAGAATCCAAGAGTACTTTATAACCATAATCTTCACCATAATCTGAAAAATTAAACCGGTTGTTCCAAATTTCATTACCATCAGAATCATATTTAATTGTCAAGATATCATTTTGTGAAACACGATAGCCAAAACTTGTTCCGGTTACATAAATACCTCCGGAATTATCAACAGCAATAGAACGGGCATTATCTTCCTCGTGTCCTGGTCCATCATAAAAAACAGTCCATAAAAGCTCGCCCGAATCACTAATTTTGGAAGTAAAATAATCTCGTTCTGTAATGTTGTTATCCCTCCAACCAACCAGACAAATATTTCCGTTATTGTCGATAATATAATCATTTATTAAATATGGATATTCAATCGGTGGTATCTCCCATAAAAGTTCTCCGGAGGTACTGAATTTCAAAATAGAAGCGGAATATTCTGATATAGCGTAAAGGTAAGAATCGTTAAATATACTCAATTTTTTTAACTTCCCTCTTCCTCCAGTTTCCCAGACTAATTCACCGATTGGAGAATACTTAAGTAAAATGTAATACTGCGATCCTTCAGACACAGCTAATACGTATGAATTCCCATCTTGATCCACCACTATATCGAGAGATTCTGCAGTGGAATCCACATGATCATATTCGACAATCCATGACTCTTCCACTTCTGTAGAAATTGATACGGCAGGGGTAAATAGAACTGCTCCTGTTGTCGAGAAGGTTACTATTGCAAGAATAAAGAGATATCTCATGATATCCTCCTGGAAAGGATATAATTTAAGTGGGGGGGATGTGGCGCTTACTATTATAAATATCGGGATTATCTCGAAGAAAGTCAACCTACTGTGAAACAATTTATCATTCGATTGAAGCGCTTACGTTAAAGAATCTTCCAAAATAACTACGCAGAACAATTTCACCTGTGCTTGACTATCCGGTGTAAGAAAAAATTTCACTAAACTTGGGATTGGATTGTATAATTGCCGCATAATCCTGATATTATCAAAGTATAAAAAGGTTCTCAAAGATTTTCAATGTCCGGATAATTTGTGAAATAATAATCAATCAGCCTCTCTAAGAATATTTTTAAGATTGCCTTCAAAGTTAGGCGGTTATAGCTTTTAGGCTTTACAAACTTTCACAGGAAAAACATTCATGCGTCGTAATCGGATTATAATTGTGTTCGCTGTCGCCTTGCTTTTGCCAACGTTCACAATGGCAAAAGGAGTAGCTATAAGCGGTCGATTTCTCAACACCCAGGGTCTTGGTGGAGAACTGATTGGTTCAATTACTGATCGTTTCAATGCCCGTTTAGGATACAACTATCTCAGTTTCAGTTATACACAGGAGACTGAAGAGGTTTCTCTCGATAGTGATCTGCTGTTAAGCTCTATAAATATCTTTGTAGATTATTTTATTGTTGCTGATTTGCATCTGTCCGGGGGAGCGGTGATCAATAATAACAGCAGCTCGAGTTTCGGCATTCCCAGCCAATCCTTCAGCTATGGTGGATTTGATTTCACACCGGAAGAGATTGGAGCCATGACTGTTGACATCACCTATGACAAGCTTGCTCCATACATAGGCATAGGTTATGGAAACCCAGTCGGTGAAGGAAAAGTCAGGTTTGTTTTTGATCTTGGTGTTTTTTATCAGAATTCACCAAGTATTGCATTAGATGCTACCAATATGCTCGAACCGACTGAGAAAAATGCGTATATAATCGAGAATAACCTGAAAGATCTAAAGTTCATGCCTGTCCTTTCAATGGGTATTACTTTCAGAGTTTTCAATTATTGACGGAATTAATTAACAGACATCTCATTTTAATTTATATTTATACATGAACATCGGTTTGGGAAGGATTTTAAAATGTCACGCCAGGTACTCACAGTTTTATTTATACTGATAATAGCCGGAACATCGTTTATTATATCCAGCTGCACTATCCCTGATCCTCTTGAGGATTTCAGGATTGTCGTTAAGGGACCGGCTCTCGGAACTTCGTTCGCCGGGCGATTTGTTAATGCTGTTGATGGAATGCCAATTTTCAGCACTCCGGTTAATGTCAAGATTGAAGGACCCGATAAAGACAAGGTTTCTACCTTAACAAATGTCGCACAAACTCAGTTTCGCGCTCCATCGGGTTTTTTAAGCTTTGCACTACTCGAAGATGTAATGCCAAGCGCCGATAATCCCGTGGAGTTTGTTGTTGTTGCAAGCGCTGACAACTTTGTATCAACAAGCCACAGGTTTGTATTAACCGAGCAGGGAGATTACAGCTTTTCTCTTCGGATGGTAAATATTGAGAGAACTCCTCCCGGTGTAGCTGCCGCGGTTGATACTAATGCCGAAGCCAGCGCCGGTGTATTGAATCAGCCCCTTGTACTTACCACCGAAAGCGAATCGGAAGACGGAAGCTCACTCGGCGCTACAATCTCATTACCGGCGAATACCATATTGAAAGACGCCGATGGTAATCCTCTGGAGGGTAAACTTACAACCAGCATGGTTCAATTTACCACCCAGGATGAAAAATCAGTTGCATCATTTCCGGGAGGATTTGACGTCAGCGCAAATGTAGATGGTGAGATGCAGGACCTGCTGTTTTTCACCGGAGGTTTCACTGCAATCGATATAACTGATGAGGAGGGACGTTCGGCTCATACATTTGAAGACGGCGCTATGGAGATTCAGTTTGAGCTTGATGATCAACTGTTCAACCCGGTAACAGGTGAACAGGTTCAAGCTGGTGATGAGATAGGAATCTGGAGTTACAATGATGAAACCGGGGAATGGACTTCTGAAGGCAATGCAGTAATGGGCGCAGGTGAAGAGTCAGGAGAACTGCGCACATCATTTGAAGCCACTCACCTGTCATACTGGAATCTGGACTGGCATTATGGCAACAGGTGTTCATCAGTTCTCAGCGAATTCCTTAACGATCCCGGTTTCTCCAAAACAGTCCGAGTTTCTTCAACAAACCCAAGTCAGTGGTACAGGGAGAGAACAATAACGGATGAAGAAATTATTTTTAGAAACTTCCCGATGAATATTCCCATCCGGCTCCAGGTCAGTATAAGTGGAGTAGGTAGCGTAATCGATACAACTATTAATGTCACAAACTGTAGCCAGGAGTATTCTTTTGATTTTGCTGACTTAGGTATTGAATCAACAGTAGATATTGTTGGGGCAGTTCGAGCGTATTGTGAAGATGAACCGGATGTCCGTTTCGGACCTTCAATACCTGTTTATTATAAACTTGCTGAAGAAGAGGAGTACACCTATGCCGGCGTATTGGATGGTGGTGAGATTACTTACGAGAACCTGCAATTCGGCGAAACATACCAGTTTATGGGTGTTTACGAAGACCAGCCGCCTTTCATATCAGAGTTCACAATAGAAAGCCTGGATACAATCTATATAGAATACCCCCTTGACGCTTCTTTCTGTGCCGGTAACGATCCTGTATATAATACTAACCTCAGGGAATCAACCCCATGGGGATTAATTGAAAGACGCAGGAATGGATCAAGTATGAGTTTTGATGAGCCCTATTTTGCTTTCTTCAACTGGGATGGAGAAGGAAATTACCAGATCGAAGATCAACTTTATCCTCTCACCTGGAGCACATTTGATGATCAACTGATGATGTCAGTCCCCATGGGTTTACCAAGGGTGGGTGAATTCGAAGTATATACAGAAAATAACAACAGGTACTTGAGTTATACTTATGACGTTGAAACAAGCGAGGATGATGCTACATATAGCGAGGTTTATGAACTGACAACGTCAATCGACGATCTGGAAGAAATTACAAATTTACACTGGAGCAGATATTATCTGCTGGGAGAGCTGTTCGAAGATGACGAGCAAATCGCAGCTCCTTTAGAGTATCTTTATTATCATGATGAAGGTCGGGGATTCCAACCTGACGGATGGGCGATAAATGAAGATTCTACCAGTAGATTTTATGTTTACAGTTTCCAGGATTCTTTGTATTGGGATGAGAGTCTATGGGGTGGAGAGCGTAAAATGATTGGTTTGTCAACTACCCCTGAAGATACAACCTTTGCTATCAGTTATGAGAATCCAGCAGGATCAACAATTGAGGAAAGATATGTTCCATTGTACCGTGAAAGGTTCAGCCATGTTGCAATGACTTCGATTTCACGTATGGTTAACGGAGTGGAAGAAGAATCTGATAACTGGATGTTATTTACGCAGGTGTCAAATAATCAATATTTTAAAGACGGTGACGAGATCAATCGATTTTCATCTGCTTTATACAATGATGATTATTGGCTCTTCAATGTGAATGAAAATCCCAACTTGCGTCTTTTCAATAGTTCGTGGGATAACGACATCGTTGCATTGAGTCATAATACTGAGACTGACACAATTGTTGAGGCTTTCCAATTTGTTGAACAGGATACTTCTCTTGGCACTACTAATGGTGGATACTGGAGACTTTCAGAACGCCTGGTTGATGGTTTGCCGGAAGATCTTCCGCCTGACTCGATTAGAGCTTACCTGACAATCAGCAGGCATGGCTACCTTTCAAGTAACATCTGGAGTGATGATTATGAAAGGTATTTATCCGGTTCATGGAAATACTGGTTTATTACCGCGGATAATGTAATGTGGTGGGTGATGGACCAGGATGATCCAGTGCTTGAAGCAGATTATATCCGTAATGATACAAATTCATTCAGCCTGACATTCATCCTTGATGACGAGGAGATTACCGAAACCTATGAGTCATTCGAACCACCTGAAATGCTAAGGAGCGTTCCACCTCCAGGTTTGTTAACAGGAAACTACGGTCTGTTTACCTGGACAGAGTGATGAGGGTTCTCTGAAATTGTTGGTATTATAGCATTGCTCGGAAGTAAGTTCGCATGTTGTAGGGGCAGGATTTATCCGCCCGTGATTGAGTCAATTGGACTGGGCGGATAAATCCTGCCCCTACATTCACATGTATCAAATGATAATCCTTA
>JAVCCM010000014.1 GCA_030765455.1 Candidatus Electryonea clarkiae
TCACCTGTTTGTCGGTGACCATCCAAGTCCTCCTATGTTGAGTACGTGGACAGTCTAATAATTCCACATTATAAACGGGAATTATAATTGTCGTTAAACAGGAATTCTAAATGTCGCTAATCAAGGGAGTTCATAAACGTCATTACCCGTTCCGGCTCACGTGCGATAAAGGGACGCACAGCAAATTCAGCGGTGGAGTATTTGGTGAAATGTTCTAATGCAGGAAGAGATAACTCAAAATTATCCTGCCCGTAAAGTTCAACATAATCGGGAAGACAGATCGCTTCCATCCCCTTCACATCCGGTGCGGCTTCTATCAGGATATCAAGTGCGTTGTTATAAGATTCGGGAAGTGTTTTATGTAGGCATTCCGTTACATGACGCATTCTCTTCATCAGTTCTTTTTCTTTCCAACTGCTGTCGAATACCAACTCAAGAAATCGCTCTTTATCGAAAACAGGGTGACATTCTACCAGCGTATCAGCAAACTCATCCAGGGATGTTTCAGTGAGGTATTGATCTTTCAGTGGTTCAGCCATTTCACTTACTCCATTTCGCGCAAAGGCGCAAAGACGCAAAAACGCAAAAAAAATCAAACAACTCATCTTGTCATTTTTAGTGAAATATTTATTAAATCTCAGTTAATATCAAGAACAGCTTTCAATGATTCTTCTACTTCTTCAAGATATTTGTCGTCAATTATTCCTGTCTTATGAGTTATTCTTCTCTTGTCAATCATCCGAATTTGGAATGCCACTACCAGGCTGTCTTTGCTTAATCCACCCTCACCTTCAGGAAGCCAGGTCAAACCGAGTTCGGATCTCTTCAAATGCTTTGCATCCGTGATCGGACAGACTATTACGCCTCGGAAAATCCTGTTCAATTCTTCCGGCGAGACTACCAGGCAGGGTCGGGATATTCCTCTTGTTTCGCTTCCACTGGTCGGCTCGAGATTAACGATTACTACATCTCCTCGTTCGATTCTACTCATTCGTCAATCCGTCTAATTCGGTAACACGCCATTCATCACCAACATCCTCAATAATTGCCCGATATTTCTCAGCAGTCTCGCATAAACGTTCCAGCCTTTCTTGACGTTTCTGCTTGCGTATAAACATTTCCAAAGCTTCCCGTCCGATCTCGGCGAGCTTAACACCACGCCTGGATGCTACTTCCTCCAGGTATGAGCGAGTCTCGGAATTAACAGGTATATTCAACCTGCTGGAAACTGCTGATGAATTCGCATTGCTCATATTTATCTCCGAAAATATGTCATAAATTATGACAATAATTTAACACAAATAAATGACAATGTAAAGCGGTTTGCGTTCTGATAAGAAATTTTGGATATATAAGATGAAGCCTGGATTTTTAACTGTAGTGAAGCGAAGCCTATCCAGGGAAGCACTAATTGTTACTTTTTTACTATTGAAATAAAAAATTTATGTTTATAGATATGCATTTTCCCGGAATCAAGAATCCGATCTACATCACTAAGTCCCCGAACCCCCTACAGAAAACAGAACACAGAATAACAGAAACTAGAACAAATATCAAGGACTAGACGAAGAACAAACAACACGAAAACCGTTATCGTGGTTACGAAAATCCGGGGCGGCGCCGCTGCGATCGGCGGAAGGACAGCGCCCTGGATTGAAGTACCAGGAGCCGCCACGCAGCACACGAAACGTACCACTGCCTGGTCCCTTAGGATTACTTGACGGACTTGAACTGTAATAATTGCTGTCGTACCAGTCTTCACACCATTCCCAGACGTTACCGTGCATATCGTAAAGTCCCCACCTGTTCGGTTCTTTCTGACCAACCGGATGAGTTTTACTGCTGTTTTCATTGTACCAGGCGACTCTTCCAAGATCGGAGTCACTGCTCCCACTGTAATATTTAGTCTTCGTGCCTGCTCTGCAAGCATATTCCCATTCTGCTTCTGTCGGCAGACGGTACTCTTTACCGGGATCCATCCGGTTCAATTTTTTAATAAATTCCTGCACATCATTCCAGGATACTTTTTCGACTGGAAGATTAGTACCCTTGAAATTAGACGGATTAGAGCCCATCACCGCTTCCCACGGTGCCTGTGTCACTTCTGTTGTCATCATCTTGAAAGAAGAGATTTGCACACGATGCTGAGGTCCCTCAGCACTGCCATGACCAGATTCATTAGAAGGGGAGCCCATCAAGAATGATCCGCTTGGAATTTCCACAAATTTCATTGAATTGAAGAGTCTTTTCAGGATTTCCTCGTTCCAATTATTGATTAATTCCTGCGCAGCCGAAATAAATGGGCTGTCAGGATAATATGCCCTGAGATGCAGGAATCTCTCGTTCGCAACTTCCTGGTTTGTTTCATTAGTAATCAGTAGATAAAGCGCATCATCCGCCGCGCTGCAATCACCAAAATCATCCACTACTTCACGCAGCATCGAAATAGCGCGTGACCTGTCACCGCTTTCCTCGAGCAGGATTTTTGCCATGCGGAATTTCTTGTCGCCTTCGCTGTTTCCGGTATCTCCGCTGGAGCTGACTTTCCCTGATAAGACGACATGGTACAAACCATCGGCGCCGTATCCCACATCTATAATATTGAAACCGGGAAGAATAACCGCTTTTGCCTTGCTCTCCACCCAGTCGCTTTTCAGTTTGAAATTTTCCATCACCGTTACAGCTTCGATTGAAACCCCGGCGCGTTCAATGGCTTTCAGCTTGGCATCAAGAATTGCCTCATCCCTGTCACGCTGCTGGGAATTTTTATACCCGTCGGAAATACCCTCGACTGTTACTTCTACCTGTCCATAAGCTGTAAAGGCAAGGATAAGACAAAAACATAAATACCCTGCTTTTTTCCGGATGGTCATCTCGATTACTCCCTGATGTTGGATGCACTATAATTTAGGTGAATATAATAGAAGATTTGGTGATTTGCCTCCAGTATAGAGTCCAAACTTTAGTTTGTTGCTTGAGTTAAATGCAATCTGAAGATTGAACTCTAAACTGGAACTATAAACAGTTAATAATCACAGCATTCCATGTGTGAAATTGCTGACTAAGTGGTATCAGTTCGTTTTGCTACTTCTTTCTGAGAAATACCAATCCTCTGACGTGACTCTCGAATCTTATCTGCAATCTTTAGTCGTTTTCTTTCTTCTTCTACGAGTATAGCAAGATCAGGGTCTTGCGATATATGCTGTTTAAGAATTTCTACTGCATTAGAGGTTTTATTGTATATCATCATTACTCCTGCAATTCCATTCATACATACTATCTGAAGAATCCCTTTGTAACCTCAAGCAGCTTTATATTGCATCATAGCCATCTGCATCCCGGTTTTCACGCAAAGACGCAAAAGTGCAAAAACAAAAAAGAACGCAAAAAAAGAATCTTGTTAATCCTGTAAATCCTGTCGTTTCTTTTTCCTGATGGCTTCCATGATCCTTTCCGGTGTAACAGGCAGTTCTTCGATCCGTACTCCAGTTGCATCATAAATCGCATTGAGGATTGAGGGGATTACGGGCATGATAGCACCCTCTCCGACCTCTTTTGCGCCGTATGGTCCATGTGGTTCGTGGGATTCTATTATGATGGAATCCAGTTGCGGCATATCCAGGGATGTCGGAATTTTGTATTCAGCGAGATTCTTGTTCAGGATTTTGCCTTTTTCGTCGTAGATAACCTGCTCCATTAATGCTTCGCCCATACCCATCATCATCGAGCCTTGCATCTGACCCTCTACCTGGGTACGGTTAATGGCGAATCCGCAGTCATGCGCCCCGGTGATACGGTCGGCATTGATTTCGCCGGTCTCGAGGTCAACTGTCACCTCCGCGATTTGTGCCGAGCATCCGAAGGCTGGTGAAGTTCCGACAGTTGCTCCCTTGAACGATCCGCCTAATGGTGGTGGTTTATATTTCCCGGTTCCGACTATTGAGCCTAATTCCAGGAATGCGATACGGCTTGCTTCAGCAAATGTCAACTTGTCGTCATCGGGAAGGTCTGTAAATCCTTTATGTTCCCAGAGATATTCTTTCCGTAATTCTGAGAAATCAAGATCACCGTTCAAACTCACCAGGTGCCCTTCTTTTAGATCAAGGGTTTCAGGAGATACATGGAGAAGAGCGCCGATTGCTGCCAGTATCTGACTTTTGACGTCCTGTGCAGCTTCACGACATGCCCAACCCGCCATAAGTGTGGTCCGGCTGGAATATGCTCCAAGGTCAACACTCAGTTTGGAGTCGCCGGATTGCACCCGGACATCATCAAGCTCGAGTCCAAGCTCTTCTGCGGCGATCATGGCAAGGACTGTATCGGAACCCTGCCCGATATCCGCCGCCCCGGAATTGACAGTAACTCCGCCGCCGGTTTCGTCAAGCTGAATGACCACGGTCGCATGATATGTTTTTGAACGGTAAATGGAATATCCTGCTCCCGAAACGAAAAATCCGCAGGCAGCTCCAATCCCTTTTCCGGTTCTGCGTGTTTTGCCTGCCTGGGCGCGTTTTGTCTTCCAGGCGGCTGAATCACGTACCGCTTCGAGCGCCTCTTTCATACCAAAACTGCTGACGAACAGTTCATTGCAGGTAGTTTCACCTGCTTCCATTACGTTTTTCAAACGGATTTCGATAGGATCCATCCCTAATTCTTCGGCGATTCGATCAAGCTGTACCTCGAAGAGCGCCCTTGCAATCACAGCGCCATGCCCCCGCTGCGCTCCACAGACCGGCTTGTTGGTAACAACACGGTATCCGTCATATTTCATATTTTTCAAACGGTAAGGACCGCCAAGCAATGAACCGGCATAATAGACGGTGGCAATACCGAAACTGGCATAGGCGCCACCATCGAGTACGCAGTGGTGTTCGAGAAATGCAAGAGTGCCATCTTTTCCCACCCCGGTTGTCATGGTATGGAAGAATTGATGCCGAGCGCGCGAATGGAGGAAGACCTGCTCACGATCAAATGTCATTTTTACCGGTTTGCCCGTCTTCATTGCCAACAGACAGACAGCAAGCTCGGCTGTTGAACATGACGCTTTAGGTCCGAATCCACCGCCAACCGCAGGTTTTATCACCCTTACCTTGTGAAGCGGAATCTTCAGCGCCATCGCCAGGGTTCGTTGGATGTAATGGGGCGCCTGTGTTGAACTCCACATGGTCAGGTTGCCATGAGAATCTACTTCTGCCAGTATGCTCTGCGGCTCTAAAAAAGCGCCGTCCTGCATTTTACTGCTAAGACGATCTGTGCGGATAACATGTGATTCCCTTCGTCCCTGGTTGACATCGCCGAAATTCCAGTTAACTTTGGCACAAATATTATTATTATATTTTTCATGCAGTTGCGGCTGCCCGTCTTTCATGGCTTCGATACCGTCAAGCACAATCGGTAATGGTTCAAAATCGACCTTGATCAAACGAATTGCTTCAATTGCAGTATCATGGTCAATCGCAGCAACCGCGGCAATTTCATCCCCGATATAACGCACCCTGTCATGACAGAAAATAGTCTCATCATATCGTGCAGGACTCACTCCATAAGGAATAGTTCCCGCGTCTTTATATGTTACTACAGAACGAACGCCGGGAAGTTTTTCAGCAAGAGAAGTATCAATATTCAGTATTTTCGCATGTGCCAGTGGGCTATGGAGGATAGCGGCATATAGCATTCCCGGTTTTTTCAAATCATCAGTGTATTGTGCTTTTCCGGTCACTTTATCAATTGCATCCACACGGGGGGCGCGAGTGTTCAGAATTCGATAATCGCTCATGATTTTTCCTCCCCGGTTTCAGTCTCCGAGCCGCATGCTGTAACCGCTTCCACGATTTTCTGATACCCGGTGCATCGGCACAAGTTACCTGAAATCGCATGGCGAATCTCATGTTCTGTCGGATTGGGATTATGTCTGAGTAATTCTGTTGAAGTCATTATCATTCCCGGTGTACAATATCCGCATTGGATAGCGCCATGCTTGACGAACGCTTCCTGCAGTTTGCTAAGTTCACCATTCTCAGTAAGTCCCTCAATAGTTTCTACCTTGCATCCATCAGCCTGCAATGCCAGCATCAGGCAACTGAAGGTCGGAACTTCATCGACGAGTACTGTGCATGCGCCGCAATCGCCGATTCCGCAGCCTTTTTTAGTCCCAGTCAATCCAAGGTCTTCGCGTATCAATTCAAGAAGTGTGCGTCTCGGTTCCACTGCAACTTCATGTTTGATCCCGTTGACGGTCAGTGTCATGAGCTTTTTCATGATTCACCTCCGTTTTTGCTGATTGATACCCGCGCCCTGACAATCGCTTTCTTGAGCATCCGTCTGGTGAGGATTTCTACCGTTTCCAACCTGTACCAGGCTGAACCACGGTGATCGTCAATAGGTCGCGCATCGTTCATTGCCGCTTTTGCTGCCAGGTCTAATAATTCATCTGTAGGTTCTTTACCGATCATTATGTCTTTTACACTTTCAGCGAGGATAGGAACAGGTCCGACAGCTCCTAATGCAACACGCACATCAAGAATCTTCTCTCCTGTTTCATCCAAAGCAACCATTGCAGCAACTCCCACAACGGAAATATCGAGTGCCTTCCTCTGGGCTAATTTATAATATGAACTACCGAAATTGACCGAAGGCGGTGTGAAATTAATTGATGTAAGGATTTCACCAGGCTGGATTACTGTTTTTCCAGGTGCAGTAATGAATTGATCAACCGCCACAATTCTTGTTCCATTAGTGCTCTGTAAGGTTAAATAACCATTTAACCCAACCGTTGGAATCAGCATATCAGCCGCCGGTCTCGCATTACAGATGTTGCCACCAATTGTCCCACGTGCACGAACCAGCGGGCTCCCAACTGAATCCGCACCTTCCGCCAGTGCGCTCCAGACTTGACGAAGCGGTTCAAAATGTTGAATCTCTCGCGCAGTTACCAATGCGCCAACTGTCAATCTGTTGTCAGGTTGAAGGTCAATTCTTTTTAACGTCTCAAGCTTGTGAAGAGAAATCAAAATCGAGGGAGCATCCTTTTGCCAGGTCGGAGCTTCGCCTTTATCCCAATATTCCATTGGGATAGTGGAGAATGCCTGACACTCCGGATCATCACTGCATCCACCGCATTCATCAACCTTTTCTTGAACGAGTGGGCGCTGAAGGTCAACTAAAATATCTGTTCCCCCTGCAATGATTCTCACGCCATTGTCGGCATTTTCAATCAGCAGGTCACAGGCTTTTTCGATGCTGTCCGGAACTAACAAATCAAACTGCGGTAGGGACATCTACACTCCAAAATATTGTAATTTTATCCAAGGAAGATAATCAATTTTCTATGCATTATGCATATTTACAAAAAAACAACCAATCATCACGAGTTTCATTCTTTACCTTCAGGTAGATTTCTTAATTGCCGCTATCTTTCAGGTACTCTTTGAGCACCTTTTCATAAGAAAATCGAGTCTTTTATGCTTAATTCTCGAGACTATACTATTCTTTAAAAGACGCAAGTATGCAGAGATACAAAGACATAGATGAACAAATACTATGTGCGTCATCTCTCGGATAATGCTTGCACAAGAAATAATTTCACATGCAACTTATTCTTGACTTTCAGCTCTGTTTGAATTATAATTAATCATCAAATTAGTTGCATGTGAAATTTTTGCATGCGCAACGGTATTAGAGACATCAGGTTTAGAAACAGGCATTCTAAATTTCTTATTTATGTTGTTGATAATCTGGAGCTAAACCTCTAATTGTCCGGCCATCAGTTCCCATTCGAAGTTAAATAGCATTTATTGAGAAATTCAAATCCGGAAGGTTCTTCATGTCAAAGATCGCAGTGATTCCCGGTGACGGCATCGGTGTTGACGTTACGGTTGAAGCGTTAAAAGTTATGAAATTAATTCGTGATTCGGGTGTTCCTCTCGAGTGGGATGAGTTCGATTACGGAGCTGATAAATACCTTGCGACCGGTATTACTCTGCCTGACGAAGAGATAGAAAATTTCCGTGATAATTACGACGCCATATATATCGGTGCGGTTGGCGATCCCCGTGTCCCGGATATGAAACATGCCGCCGATATTCTCCTCGGCTGCCGTTTCAAACTTGACCTCTATGTAAACCAGAGACCTGTTCGTTTGCTTGATGAATCACTCTGTCCCCTGAAAGATAGAACTCCAGAAGATGTCAATTTCATGGTTTTCAGGGAGAACACCGAGGGAGCATATGCCGGGAATGGTGGTATCCTCAAAAAGGGAACTCCAGACGAAGTAGCAACCCAGACCTCAGTTAATACTCGGAAGGGAGTGGAACGGATTATCCGTCACGCTTTTGAGTACGCCAAACAGTTCAATCTTCCAACAGTTACCATGTCGGATAAATCCAATGCATTACGATTTGAAGGAGATCTCTGGCAGCGCACATTTTATGAGGTAGCCGAAGAATACCCGGATATCGAAGCAAACCACTGGTACATAGACGCACTTTTAATGCAGATGGTGAAACGACCCGAGCAGTTTGACGTGATAGTCACCAACAATATGTTCGGTGATATTGTGACAGACATGGGTGCTCAACTCTGTGGAGGAATGGGATTAGCGGGTTCAGGGAATATCCACCCGGGAAAAACATCACTATTTGAACCGGTTCATGGATCAGCGCCAAAATATGCCGGGACAGATATTGCTAATCCGATAGCTGCACTTCTCACAGTCGGAATTATGCTGACACATATCGGTTATCCCGAATGGGAAGATAAGATTGAGAAGGCTGTGATGAGAGCATACAGGGAAGGGAATGTCACTCGCGATTTGGGCGGCAGGCTGGGTACTTCAGGAACCGGGGATACTGTATGTAAGTATCTTTTTGAATAATTTTTATTGATAAATAATCTTGTTAATCATGTAAATCATGTCAAAAAAAGAGTAACAAATGGCGATGACCATAGCTGAAAAAATATTTGCTGCACATTCCGGAAAAGAAAGCGTCAAACCGGGCGATCTGATTTTTGCTAAACTTGACCGAATCCTGGGGACTGACGTTACCTGTTCACTTTCCATAAAAGTATTTGAAGAGATGGGCGTTGAGAAGGTTCACAACCCCGACCAACTTGTCCTGGTAAATGACCACTTTGTTCCCGCAAAAGATATAAAAGCAGCTCAACTTTCAAAGAACATGCGCGAATTCGGGCAGCAGCAGGGAGTGAAAAATTACTTCGAAGTTGGAAGGTCCGGTATCTGCCATACAGTTCTGCCTGAGAACGGACTGGCGAAACCCGGCGACCTGATTGTTGGTGCTGACAGCCACACTTGTACCTATGGAGCCGTGGGAGCCGTGGCTTCAGGGATAGGCAGTACTGATATGGCGGCGGCATGGGCAATCGGAGAACTTTGGTTTCGTGTTCCTTCGACGATAAGGGTTGAGATCACTGGTGATTTACAGGAATGGGTAGGCGCCAAGGATGTAATTTTATACATCATCTCACAGTTAGGTGTTGAGGGAGCGATTTACAAAATTCTTGAGTTTCACGGCAGCACTATAGAAAATATGTCAATGGACGGTCGTTTTACGATTGCAAACATGGCAGTTGAGGCTGGCGCGAAATCGGGAGTTATTCCTGCGGACGATACAACCCTTGCTTTCATGGATCAGGTAGGAGTAAAAGATGCCCAACCGATTGAAGCTGATCCTGATGCTGAATACGAGAAAATAATCGAAATTGATGTTTCCGAATTAAAACCACAGGTGGCAAAACCATACCTGCCATCTAATGCAGTTGATGTAGATGAAGTAGCCGGAACAAGAATCGACCAGGTGGCTATCGGCTCCTGCACTAATGGACGTATCGAAGATTTCGAAATGGCGTATCGGATCCTGAAAGGAAAGAAAATTCATCCTCTGGTACGTGTAGTGATTATGCCTTCCAGCGATAAAATATACGCTGAATTGATTGATAACGGATTTGCACGAGAATTCGTTGCAGCCGGGGCTACGATTGCACCTTCGACATGCGGTTTATGTATTGGCGGACATATGGGTGTTTTAGCTGAGGATGAAGTAGGTTTATATACCACCAACAGGAATTTTGTGGGACGGAATGGACATCCTTCAAGCCAGGTTTTCCTGAGCGGTCCTGCTGTAGCGGCAGCATCGGCGATTGCGGGAGAAATTGTCTCTCCAAAATGAAAATTACAAGGATGTACAGGATATACAGGATTTATTTGAATTCAGAAATCAGGAATAAGGATTTAATTACTCAGATATTTTATTTCACGCAAAGACGCAAAGAGAGCAAAGGAAAAGCAGTATATCCTGTACATCCCTGTAAAATTTGAGTTCATTCAGGTTGGGAATAAGGAATTAATAAAGAAGAGAGATGCATAACTCGTCGAGTATAAACAATAACAATGGTTTGCACGAAAGCCTTGGTTTCCTGGTCAATACTGCAGCTCGGTCAATGCGTATAGCCCTGGAAGAAGGACTGAAATGCCATGACGTTACACCGACTCAATGGTTGGTCCTGAAAGGACTCAATGAGAATGCTGATATTACCCAGAGAGTTCTTGGACAAAAACTGTTTCTCGATAATGCCACTATCACCCGCCAGATAGACAAGCTGGAGCAAATGGATATGCTTCACCGTCAGCAAAGTGAAGATGATCGTAGAGCATATAGAATCATTATCACGCAAAAAGGAATTAAACTGCTGCAAAAACTTGATGAAATTGCAAATGGAGTGAACAGCATTGCTATGAGTGGAGTTACAGAAAAGAAAATTCAGACTATCCTTAATGGATTAGGCTCAATCAGAAATAACCTTGAAAAGAACCAGGAGTAAAAGATAAATGGAAGGCACAGCTTTTAAATACGGCAATAATGTAGATACAGACGTAATTATCCCTGCACGGTATTGTACAAGTTTCCTTGCTGAAGAATTAGCGCCTCACGCTCTCGAGGATTTGGATGATACTTTCGTAAAAAGAGTGAACCAGGGTGATTTCATTGTTGCAGGGCGGAATTTCGGTTGTGGAAGTTCACGAGAAAATGCGCCAATCGCTATCAAAGGGGCTGGTGCGGCTTGCGTTATTGCTGAATCATTTGCGAGGATATTCTATCGTAATTCTATCAATATTGGTTTGCCTATTCTTGAATGTCCGGAAGCGGTACATGGCACAGAAGAAGGTGACAAACTGCATATAAATCTCGAGACTGGCGAAATAGAGAACTTGACGCGTGGGGGTAAGTGGATTGCGGCGCCATTCCCTGAAGGAATCCAGGAAATAATCGAGCTGGGTGGATTGGTTTCATACGTAAAAAAACGACTCGGAGCTGAGAAATAATCAAATCTAAAAACCAGGTTTCACGCAAAGACGCAAAGTCGCAAAGGTGCAAAGACAAAAAGAACAGACATAAGAAAAGGTTTAAAATTCATAATTCATAATTCATAATTCTTAATTGGTTTTTAACCTGAGGGAGAGATATGAAAGAAGTAACACCGAACTACCCCGATGCCTACATTCCGTACGGTACATGGGGTGGTAGTTGGTTCCCGGCGTGGCATACAAGCCCGCTGGCAGAAGTGGATATTGCTCGATTTGCCGCTGAATCCATGGCATACGTACTTGGGAAAAGAGGGATTCCCATAAGTAAACTGGATTATCTTATCAGTGGCTCGACCATTCCCTGGCTGTACAAATTCTGGGGCTCGCCTTATTTGTCCCACAGTTTCGGTCACAGGCTTCCCGGATTTCACCTGGAACAGGCATGCGCTACAGGATTGCAGATGATCATGAAAGCTTCTGCGCATATCCAGGGCGGTTCTCATACTGTGGTAGGAGCGTTGGGATTTGACAAAACAAGTAATTCTCCGGCGGGGGTTTTCCCGAACCAGGGAACATACAGAAGAACTGAAGTAATCAGTGATATCTGGGATAACTTCGGTTATGATCCGGCAAGCGGTCAGCAGGGATTTAACCAGGCAACGGGCGAAACTTCTATGATCGCATGTGCCGGGAGAGCCGCAAGGAAATACAAGCTCGATTTTAGTGAAGTGGCTGAAGTGTCATTTCTCCGTTACCAGCAGTATTTCGATGCCAAGGACAAAGGACTACTGGACAAAATACTCTTCCCGCTTGAGATCCTGGATGTCCGGGGTCAGCCTATGGGTATCGTAGATGGTGATTATGGTATTCGAAGATATACATCAGTTGATCAATTTAAGGGCGAGCGTCAACTGGATACCTGTGTCGCCGCAGGTGGGCAGACACACGCTTCAGACGGGATGTTCACTCTTCTCATAACTAATAAAGAAAAAGCACAAGAACTGAGTCCGAATCCGGAAATCAGTATTCAATTAATTGCTTCAGCAGAGTATAGAACTGGCGCTGGCTTTATGCCTGACTCGGTTTCATTTTCCGTAAAGGGATTGCTTGAAAGAACCGGTCTGACGATGGATGATATGGTCGCTGTATATGATCATAATCCTTTCGCAGTAAATGATGTAATTTTTTCAAAGCTGCTCGATTATGACTGGCACAAAATGAATGATACCGGCTGCCCGTTGGTTTATGGGCATCCCCAGGGACCGACACTGTTACGTGTGACAGTGGAAGCTCTGGAAAAAGCAGTTTCGGTGGGTGGCGGATATGTGCTGGTTTTTGGTTGCGCTGCCGGAGATGTTGGAATTAGCGCAATATTCAAGGTTAATGATAGCAAGGGAGGGAATTGATCATGAAAGCAATGCGACAAACCACTCTTGAAACGGTCGGTCTTGGTTCGGTTATTGACATGTTCCGTAATGGAGCTTCGCCAGCCAATACAAGCGAACTGGTCGATAAAGTATTCGGTCCGGCAAATGACCGGGGATCATTAGTAATTTCGGGCGGAAATGGAATAGTTGGTTCCGGTAAAGCCATGCAACTTGGTGCAAGGCTGATTGACTACGATGTTCCGATTGTAACAATTGATCTTCCCGATGCACCGGACGGACTCGGTCAACATTATCCCGGTTTAAAAGGCAGTTTTGGTCCGGAAAAAGCCGGCAAGATAATGGCAAACATCGTCAAGTTGAACTATGACGGTAAGTCCTTGCCTGATAAGCTCGGCGAGTTCAAACCGCGTTTCCTCCTGGAAGCAATACCTGAAATATTGAACATAAAGCTAAGTCACTATGAGCTGATGCGCAAAAGTTTTCCGGGAATCGAGATGCGTTCGGTTACATCAGGATTTCCAAATTCCGTATTGGGTGTTGGTGTCCTGCATCCTTCTTTTCCACACCAGATCAACAAGGTCTGGGAGGTTGTTGAGGAAAAACCGTCCGACATAACCAAACTCTTGTGGTCGATAGGATTGATGCCGATTACGGTTGGTGATTACTGGTCATTTATTCTTGATGTTTTGTTCTGTGGAATAACACTGACAGCGACCAGGTATCATCATGCCACCAATATGCCGTTCTGGAAGATTGACAAATTTATAAGGCGACTGGTGGGACCAAACCCGGTACGGGCGCATGACGCAATCGGACCCGGCGCAAGTTTCCTCACATGGTCATGCTTGCATCATCTGACTGAGACTTATGGTGAAGTATTCAGTCCGACGCCTGAACTGATGAGACGTAAGGAAAGCGGTGAGAGCTGGTATTCAAGCAACAGACCGGTTATTGATTGGAAAATGAGTGATGACGAGGAATTCAAGAACTGGATCCTCGGACCATTATACCAGATGACAAGCCTGATGCTGCATGAAGATCGGGCGCATCTATCCCACATGAATGCTATCGGCGAACTGTGTGCTCAATTTACCAACGGTATTCTGGCGATGATTCGCGGCACTGGAGCTGATGATGTGATCAGCCGGGTGGAAGCTTATCACAAGTTGCATCCCGAGGCTGCCGGAAGTTGCTGGTATCCCGAAGTATTTGAGAATATGGACAACCATGAGTGGCAGCAGCTTTATGTTAATGCTGAACATGACGAAGGTGTTGGAGTAATAACTATCAGCCGTGAATCGCTGAATTGGGATGTTATTGATGAGCTTAACAGGGCAATGGATTGGCTGAAAGCTGAAGGAATCGACAAAGTTATTGTTACAGGCGATTTCCACATGTCAACCCAGATGGTGGGTGCGGACACCAGCGAATTCTATCCTGCTTTGGATAATGCAGATGAAGGTATCCGTGTATCAAAAGCATGGTCGGAAACTGCCAGACGTTTATATGATGATTTCGAAGTTTCAGTTGGTTTTATAGCTGGAAAGCGCTGTCTCGGTGGTATGCTTGAACTGTTGATGCATTGTCATTACCTGGTGTCAATTGACGGCGCTCAAGTTGGGCTGCCGGAAGTGACATTACCGGTAATTCCGGGTATGGAAGGTTGTCACTGGGCATTTCGTAAGGCGAACCCTGATCAATGGCAGAAAGTAGCTGAAATGCTGCTTGACGGAAAATTTATCAGGGCAAATAATGCGACTGGCTGGCTGATCGATTTCGCGGGTCCTCTGGATGATGCATTGAAGAAAGCCTGGGCGATTGTCAAAGGAGATGATCACGGGATTGAGAAGAAAACTGTTGCAACGGATGCTCTTGATATTCCGAGAGACGTTCCTGGGCTGTCTGATAAACCTGCCATGGAACCGGCACGGAAAGCAATCATGGATTGTATCCAGGCGTCATGCGGTGTTCCTCTGTCACAGGCATTGGAAATCCAGGCGAAACATTCGGGCGGCTTCATGACCACCAAGCTTTGTCAGAAGGGTGAAATTGGCAGCAGCGCCAAAAAGATCATGAATATCTAAGTAACAACATTTCACAGGATGTAAGGATGCTAAGGATTGGGATGATGAAATCAAAACTCCTGGCATCCTTATTTCCTGATATTTTAAAGGGGAGATTATGGATTTCAATAATTTGTTATACGAAGTAGCAGACAATATTGCGACCATAAAGATCAATCGTCCGAAAGCGTTAAATGCTCTGAACGCAGAAACTGTAAACGAGCTTTATTCTGCAATTCGTAGCGCTGGTTTTGATGATGATGTTCATGCAGTGATAATCACCGGCGAAGGCAACCGGTCTTTCGTTGCGGGTGCGGATATAAAAGAACTCGCTACCAATGGTCCAATCGAAGGAAAAGATTTTGCCGTTCGTGGTCAACGGATTTTCAATGCAATCTCAATGTTGAAAAAACCTGTTATTGCAGCAATTAACGGATTTGCTCTCGGTGGTGGATGTGAACTTGCAATGGCATGCCATATCAGGTACGCGCATACTTCTGCTAAATTCGGACAACCTGAAGTCGGCTTAGGTATTATTCCAGGTTACGGAGGTACTCAAAGATTACCCCGCCTGATTGGAATGGGACTGGCACTGGAGTTGCTGATATCCGGAGAAATAATTTCAGCTCAAAGAGCTTATGAACTCGGTCTGGTGAATGCAGTATTCGATAGCTGGGTTGTCGATGACAACGGAGAACCGGTTCTGAATGAAAAAGGTCGCAAGACGATGGATGTCGAAGGCTTTCTTGCTGAGGTTAAGAAAAAATTAAGTGTTATCCTGTCTCACGGACCTGTTGTAGTTCGGTTTGCCCTTGAAGCCGCTCGACGTGGAGCAAGTTGTTCGCTTGATGAAGGTCAAAGAATAGAAGCTGATCTTTTCGGACTTGCCTGCACAACCGATGATTTCAAGGAAGGAACTTCAGCTTTCATCGAAAAACGCAAGGCAGAGTTTAAAGGAAAATAAATCCATATCGTCAAGATGGATTTTAAAATTGATAGATACAATCAAAATTGCGTCCATTCAGGTAATATTCTTTATTCGTGGAAGCTGAAATGGCGCAAGGTATTGTAAAAGACAAAGTATCAGCGAAGATTATCTTCGTTCAGTAAACTAATTGTTTACTTCAAAGGGGCATCATAATGGAATTGCGTGAACCGCTAAACGAGCTGATCCACGAACCTACGGAATACACAAGTCATCTGAATTTTCCGCCACCGGAGAAGATTAAAATTTACGATTCTACTCTTCGTGATGGAGAGCAGATGCCAGGAGTTGCACTTTCTCCCGGACAGAAATATGAACTGGCGAAGACAATGTCGGATATGGGCGTCCATATCATGGACCTTGGATTTCCTTTTGCGGCATTATCTGATCGTCATGCATTGCAGTTGATAGTACAGGGGAAACGAAAAGGTGAACTCAGGGAAGATGTCGAACTGCTGGTGATGTGCCGCTCCACCAAGAGCGATATCGATATCACCATAAAAACCCTTAAAGAAATAGGGGTTGATGTCAATGAGGTTACATTTTTCATTTTTACATCCGGTTCTGATCTACACCTGAAATACAAAATTGGAAAAGCCCTGATCAGGCGTGAAGGAAAAGATATTAAACAGTGGCTTGATCTCCCGGTAGAATTCTTCCGTGAAGCTAATATCCGCATGATGTGCGAGACGATTAGTTATGCTCGTGAACAGGGAGTCGCAGCGGTTGAGTTCGGCGGCGAGGATGGTTCTCGAAGTGATCTCGAATATACGATTCATCTTGCGAAATCCGGATATGCTGCTGGTGGAACTCGTTACAGTTTCCCTGATACTGTCGGTTGTTTTACACCTGAGGGAGTGGATCATTATATACCACGCATTGTAAAAGAGTTTCCGGGGGAAGACCTGGTAGTACATTTTCATAATGATTTTGGACTTGCAGGAGTTAATACAGTTCGTGCCATGAGTCATGGTATTAACGTGCCTACCTGCACACTAAATGGTATGGGTGAAAGAGCGGGTAATGCTCCGCTGCATGAAGTAATCACAATGTTAAAACTCCTTTATGGTGTTGAAGTACCAGGCTTTAAGTTTGATTATCTCATCAAGCTGCGCAGGATGCTTGAGGAATATACCGGCATCCCTGTTTCAGCTTTTGCGCCGGTCATCGGTGAGGGTGTCTTTACCCATGAGTCCGGCATTCATACTGCGGGATTATTGATTCACCCGAAAGTATATCAGGTAATTCCTCCGGAATTACTTGGTAGAAGAATCAGGTACGTTTTCGGCAAACACACTGGTCTGGGTGCTGTGAAAGATGTTTTGATGCGCCCGGAATATCGTGCCGGTTTGGCTCGTGACGGTGTAGAGGTGGACAACGAATTGATCGAAGCGGTAACTATGTTTGTCAAGGATGCCCGCCAAAAAAGAACACGATCCGACAGCTTTGTCAACATGACAAAAGGCTACTACGCTGAGTACCATAAACTTGGTATTACCGAGCTTCGACTGGTAGAACTTGCCTCAACCATTGGAAGATTGATGAAGGAAGGTTCCTTTGTACCACAATCGGTAGAAAAAGAGGAATGGTCACCGGAGGTGGGAGACCGGAGAAAGAAGAATCTGATGAAGTAATATCTATCAAATTATGGCGAAAACGGAGAATGATTGATTAAGAATTCTTTAGCGGTATTGTTTGGTTTTATGCCTGTAAAGTAAAAGTGGATTTTTAGAATCTGTAAGAACAAAAATCTTTAAAGATAAAAGGAGAGTATTATGAGCCTTGATTGGTTACCAAGAGAAGGGGATTTGAAAGATCACGATCTTTACGGGGATGAATTTTTCAGTACTGAAGCACCGGGGGTAAAATACGAATTACACCCTATCGTTGATCCGAAAGGAAACGAGGTTGAAGGTTTATTCTCAGCCTGGGTGGTTCTGAATAACCCTCAACAGTTGAATTCATACACCACAGAAATGGTCAAAGGTGTTATTGCCGGGATGCATAAAGCCTCAATGGATCGTCGAGTAGTAGCGGTAATTTTCACTGCTGAAGGAACTCGCTCTTTCTGTACCGGTGGTAATACTAAGGAATACGCAGAATACTATTCTAAACGTCCGAAAGAGTACGGTCTCTATATGGATCTGTTCAACGGAATGGTCGATGCGATCCTGACTTGTAAAAAGCCTGTGATCTGTCGAGTTAACGGAATGCGCGTAGCAGGTGGTCAGGAGATCGGAATGGCTTGCGATCTTGCTATTTCTGTTGATACAGCTATTTACGGTCAGGCAGGTCCACGTCACGGAAGCGCACCGGTGGGTGGTTCGACAGATTTCTTATCCGGATATCTCAGTTTCGATGACGCACTCTGGAATTGTGTCTCATGCGAACTATGGTCGGCTTACAAGATGAAGTTAAAAGGGCTGATTACCAAGGTTGTCCCGGTCTTGAAAGATGGCGACAAATTTGTCCGTAATCCATTAGTGATCACTGACAAATATGTAGATGACGGCGAAGTGGTTTACGGTGAATTTGAAAGAGGCGAGAAAGCTAAAGAAGCAAAAGGGATCCTCAAGTCAGCAGAATATGACTTCAGCATGCTGGATAAAGAGGTAAACAAGATTCTCTATACTTTCACCAATCTTTTCCCCGACTGCCTGATGAAATCAGTTGATGGTATTCGTCAGAAAAAGCGTTTTTTCTGGGATATGAACAAGCACGACCACCGTCACTGGCTGGCTGCTAATATGCAGGGTGAAGCCTTCCTCGGATTTACTGCGTTCAATACGAAAAAAATCACAGGTAAAGATGTGATAGATTTTGTCGAGTTCAGAAGGCAGGAAGCTGAAGGTGCTGAAATGAACGAGGAGCTGTTTGAAGCAGTCCTGGGGAAACCTCTTGAAGACAATTAAGAATTAAGAATTATGAATTAATAATTGTCAAAGAAAAGAGAATGTGATGAATTATTCGTACAAAAAATATTAGGGATAAAAACATGAGTAGTGGACTTTTAGAAGGTAAAAAGGCTTTTGTGACCGGTGGCAGCCAGGGGATTGGAACATCAATTGTTCAAATATTGGCTGATGAAGGCGCTGATGTTGCATTTACATATCGCAGGCATAAAGAAGAGGCGCTGACACTTGCTGAAGAGGTGAAAGCTAAAGGCAGAAAAGGATTAGCTCTGGAAGCTGACACATCAGATTTTAAACGAGCCCAGGAAGTTATCGACCAGGCTAAAGAGGAATTAGGTGGACTGGATATCCTGATTAATAATGCAGGGATGAACTGGGATGGTGTTATCTGGAAAATGAAAGAGGAACAGTTCGATGCGGTGATCAACGTAGATTTGAAGGGATACTTTAATTATATAAGAGCGGTCACTCCAGGTTTCCGTGAGCAAAAAAGCGGACGAATTATTAACGTAACTTCTATTAACGGCTTACGCGGAAAATTCGGGCAGGCAAACTATGCAGCTGCAAAATCCGGTGTACATGGAATGACAAAAGCGGTCGCAAAAGAGCTTGGTGGGCGAGGGATTACTGTCAATGCAGTCGCTCCCGGATTGATCCTTACAGCCATGATGGATGCCATGCCCGAAGAAGCAAAACAGGCAAGCTTGAACGAAACCGCAGTGAGAAGATTGGGTGAGCCTGATGATGTCGCACATGTAGTAGCATTCTTCGCTTCCGACCGCGCCAGACATGTGACGGGAGAAATAATAAAAGTAGATGGTGGTCAGTATATTTAATTATTTGCGTCTTTGCCAACTTTGCATCTTTGCGTGAAACAAAATGACAGAAAACGAAATCGCAACAATAGTAGTAGATGCCGCTTTCCATATGCATAAACAGTTAGGACCTGGATTATTTGAATCGGTCTATGAAGCGTGTTTGGCACACGAGTTGAGCAAGCGAGGATTAAATGTATGGCAGCAAGTACCGATTAAGGTTTCATACGATGAACTTGAGTTTAAAGAGGGATTTCGAGCTGATTTAATAGTTGAAAAGAAATTGATTATTGAAATTAAATCATTAGAATCTATTCATCCGGTACATAAAAAACAACTGTTGACATATCTTCGTTTTGCTGATATTCGATTAGGATTGCTTATTAACTTTGGTGAAGCATTGATTAAAGATGGAATTACGAGGGTTGTAAATCGTTTAGAGCAATAGATACCCGATTTCACACAAATATAAAAATTTCACGCAAAGCCGCAAAGGAAAACAAAGATCGCAAAAAAGGAACATAAAAAATATAAAGGGAAATCATGAAACTTAGTGACATAGTAGCAATTTCTGCCTGCCGGACACCGATGGGGGCTTTTGGCGGTACATTGAAAAACATGGCTTCTTATGATATCGGGGCTGTGGCGGTTCGAGGCGCATGGGAACGTGCAGGGCTCGATGAGGATCAGATTAGTGACGTTATACTCGGTTCATGCCGTCAGGCTGGAAACGGACCTAATCCGGCGAGAACAGCATCGGTTCGCGGCGGCGTTCCCGATTCAGTACCGGTAATCACATTGAATATGGCATGTCCTTCAGGAATGAGAGCCATAGCATTTGCTTCCCAACAACTTATGGTTGGTGAGTCTGAAACGGTTCTTGTAGGTGGATTCGACTCCATGTCAACAATGCCGTTCCTGCTGAAGAATGCGCGCTGGCAGGGTTTCAAGATGGGCGACAAGAAATTAGAAGATGGCTGGTCGGATTCAGTTGATCCATTAACGGGACAGGGAATGGGGCCTGCTGCGGAAAATCTTTACGACAAGTACAAGATCAGCCGTGAAGAACAAGACGAATACGCAGCAGAATCCCACGCAAAAGCCCATTTTGCCTGGGAAAAAGGCATGTTTGACGATGAGGTTGTACCTATTACAGTACCTCCGGCTACAAAGAGAGACGAAGAGAAAGTTTTTGCCAAGGATGAAACCATTCGCTATCCTGTTAAATTGGAGAAAATGGCAAAACTGCCAACAGTTTTCAGGAAAGGCGGCTCAGTCACAGCCGGAAATGCCTGCGGAATGTCCGATGGCGCAACTGGTCTGGTATTAACCACTCGCGAAAAAGCAAAAGAACTTGGCGCCAAACCTCTTTTCTCGCTTGTTTCATATGCTTCCACTGCTGTGGCGCCCGACCTCTTTGGTGAAGGACCGGGACTAGTAATCCCCAAAGCGCTTGATCGGGTCGATATGAAGCTTGATGATATGGACCTGATCGAGGTTAATGAAGCGTTTGCTATCCAGGTTCTTGCAAATGAGCGTGTCTTGAACTGGGATAGAGAAAAATTAAATGTTCATGGTGGAGCAATTGCTCTTGGTCATCCAACTGGAATCTCCGGCGCAAGAATCGTAGTTACCCTTTATCACGCATTGAAAAACACAGATAAAGAAATTGGTATTGCTTCGATATGTGGCGGCGGCGGCGTTACTATGGCGATGATTATCAAACGTGAGGATTAATTCAGGTTATAGTTAACCTTCTGATACAGGTAGAGTTTGAACGAAAAAAGACTAAATAAACACCAGCAGGAGCTGATAGAATCTTTGCCAATCGACAAGATTCTCAAAAGAGCAAAAGCTGTGGGAAAGGTCTCGGTTATTTATCTTTTCGGATCATACGCACAGAGTAGGGTAACGCCTGGCAGCGATATTGATTTCGCCATTTTGTTTGATAAAAAGCCCGATCCTTTGGAGATACTTGATCTGAAGGAAGATCTGGCTGGTATTACTGGTTGTGAGGCTGATGTTGCTGTGCTGAATACAGCATCACCTATACTTGGAATGCAGGTACTCAAGCACGGATTTCCATTGGTGGTGCCTGATTCACTGGAAGCGGCAAAGTACGAAATGGTAACAATCAGTAAATATTTTGATTTGAAGAGAATCCGACGCCCAATCGAAGAAGCTTTGATTGCAGAGGCAGCGGATGGTTGAACAAGACATATTGCTGGCGAAAGTCTCTATCATAAAACGTTGTCTGGATAGAATCTGGAAAGTAACAAAATCAGACCCGGGTAATCTTGATAATTTTGATGTTCAGGATATTTTCGTTTTAAATCTTCAACGTGCCATACAGGCAGCCATTGACTTGGCAAGTCATTTGATCGCCTCAGAAGGATGGGGTGTTCCAGAAACTCTAAAAGCGAACTTTGATCTTCTCCATCTTAACGGTGTATATGATGCGAATCTGGCAAAAAAACTGAAATCGATGGTTGGATTCAGGAATATTGCGGTCCATGATTACCAGGGACTGGATGTGGACATACTAAAGTCAATACTTCGATCAAACCTGGGCGATCTGGAGACTTTTTACAAAATATTATTGAAGAAATACTCGAATAATCAGGATTGACGCTGTAACTAATTGAGGTTTGAATTTTGGCTATAGAAGGTTTAGAGAAAATTGCAGAACGGACGTCATTGGACCTTGATGAGATCTATGAGCGTAATATTAACGTTGCAGTGACTCGTATAAATGAAGACACTGTACGCACAAAAGCGTCATTGTTGGATTTGAATCATAATATGCGGGTTGACCTGATTGTCAGAGTTAAGGACAGGGAGATTCTGGAAGCTCGTTGTCAGATGGTTAAGACGCCATTCAAGGTTTGCGCTGCAACCGGGCATCGTATTAAAAGCCTGGTAGGATTGAAAATCGAACGTGGAATCATGAGCAGGATGCGACCCTTGTTGAGTGGTCCATCAGGCTGCACCCATCTAAATGAATTGGCAACCGAAGCGGTTCGGATGTCCTCTAATGTTATAATGGGATTTGCAACCGGAGATGAAATTGAATGGCGGGAACGCAAGATTTCTGATGATGAATTTATAGATAGAGCGCGTGAATTTTTGAAAGATTCATGCCTTCCGTTTAGTGCAGGTTTATCCGAGTAAGGTTTACAGACAAAAATTTCAAGAGAAAGGATTTGAAAATGGCAAACTACAAACACATTCGTGTTGAGTTGAATGATGGCAGGGCGGATGTTATTCTTGACAGACCACCTGTGAACATTCTTAACATATCCATGATGCATGAATTGAGTAAGGCTTTTCTCAATCTATCGTCTGATAAGAACTTGTGCGCAGTAGTTATTCGCAGCGAGGGTAAAGCTTTTTCTGCTGGTGTAGATGTAGCAGAACATTCTTCTTCCAAGGTTAAGGAAATGATTGAAGTGTTTGGAAAGATGTTCAAACGGTTATGGGAAATTCCCGCGATTACTTTTGCCGCTGTTGACGGAAAAGCACTGGGTGGAGGCTGTGAGCTTGCTATTGGTTGTGATCTGGTTCTTGCTTCCGAAAAAGCGGTGTTTGCTCAACCGGAAATCAAAGTCGGTGTTTTTGCGCCAATGGCTGCTGTTGTTTTTCCGAAACTGATAGGTCGAAACGGTTCGTTTGAATTTCTTATGAGCGGCGATGACTATTCAGCGTCTCAAGCAGAGAAAATCGGTTTAGTCAACCGTGTTTTCCCAACAGATGATTTCTATGATCATGTCGATGAATATGTCGGAAAATTCACCAAACACAGCGCTGCCGTTATTGCTATCACCAAGCGAGCTATTGATAAAACAATGGATAAACCGGCACGAGATGGAATGACCCTTGTTGATATGATGTATCTCCGAAATTTGATGAAAATGGCTGATGCACAAGAAGGAATAAACGCATTTCTTGAAAAACGTGCTCCTGTTTGGAAAAACAGATAGAATAGATAGAATAGAAAGAAACAGTACTAAATAATATGATTCGTTTTTGAGGGGACGTATCACACGTTGGGTTGTGTCAAAATCTGAGAAGTGATCCAAAACGAGAAAGGTAGTTGAATGTTTTCAAAGTTTGAAGAATGGTATCGTGACCGTCACGATTATGCCAGGGCATGGAAAGAAAAAAGTAGCGGTAAAGTATTTGGATGTTTCTGCAGTTATGTTCCTGAAGAAATCCTTGTCGCAGCTAATATCCTGCCTGTAAGAGTTCTGGGCAGCCATGAACCTCAGGACGTAACAGAACCGCATCTTTTTGGTATGTTCTGTCCGTTTTGCAGAGACGTTCTGGCACAAGGATTAAAGGGACGCTATGAATATCTTGACGGAATTACATTAGCTCAATCATGCATCCATCTAAGACAGGCTTACCGGAGCTGGGAACAGCATGTCGATCAGCCGTTTTCCTATTATCTGCCGCATCCAATGTCTGTCCAATCACCGGCGGCAGTGCCTTATCTGAGAGAAGAACTGGAGAATTACAAGAAAGCCGTTGAAGAATTCACCGGAAGTAAGATAACGAATGATGATCTGGATCGGGGAATTCGTATACTCAATGAAAACCGGGAAGCAATGCATGAACTGTATAAACACCGGATTGGTCCTGAGCCGAAGCTAAGCGGCAAGGAGGCAATGTGGGTTACGGTTTCCAGCACATGGATTGATAAAGAAGAACATACCGCAGAAATTCGCCGTGTCCTGAAACTGATCGAGGAGAGGGAAATGGATCGGGAATGCGGTGCAAAACTTATGTTCGTTGGCAGCGAGAATGACGACATTGAATTTATAAATATGGTCGAATCTGTTGGGGCGACTGTAGTTGTAGATGACCATTGTACCGGAACACGTTATTTCTGGAATTCGACCGCAGATGACATGAATGACCGTATCGAAGCTATCGCTAAACGATATGTGGAAAGACCGGCTTGTCCTTCAAAAGATCACCCGGTAAGAACACGTTTCCCGCATATTCTGAAACTCGCAAAAGATTTCGATGTTCAGGGCGTGATATTGATTCAACAGAAATTCTGTGATCCTCATGAAGCGGATATGGTGCCATTACGAAAGTATCTGGAGGAGAATGATATACCATGCCTGTTCCTGGAATTTGACGTAACAGTACCGCTTGGACCTTTCAGGATTCGAGTAGAAGCATTTCTCGAAATGGTTGGAGAAGAGGATCTTTTTTAACAAGATATGAGGATTTACAGAGAACCAGGAATCAGGGATTAGAGAGTATAGTTTTTACTGGTAATTATTCATTATAAATCCTGTCTATCATGTAAATCCAGATAGTTATTATTTTATGGAAACAAGGAGTTAAGACGTGGCAAAATATAAAACTGAACCACTGAAGTGCTGGGCAAAAGCTAAAGAACTGCGTGATAAATATTATCAGGATTACGCTACCGCTCATGAACGTGGAGGTATTCGCTGGACTGGCGGAGCATGGTCATTTGATGCCATACCGTACGGGCTCGGTGATGATGTTTACCCTATTACCGGAGAACCTTATGCGGCTTCAATAGCGTTTAATAAAGAATTTTCACTTAAATGTATGGAAGCTACCGAAGCAAAGGGCTGGGCGCGTGATTTATGCAGCTATATGCGTAACTACTGGGGTTCGATGTACCTCAATAAATACAATTTTGGGGGACCATACCCAAAGCCGACATTTGCTTTTCAAGATCATATCTGTTGCAGTCATGCCAAATGGTATCAGGTAGTCGCTGAACATGAAGATATTCCATATTTCAATATAGACGTGAGTGTAGGACCCTATCACTTAATAAAGGACAATCCTCAGAAAATCAAGTATATCGTTGACCAAATGCATGAATCGATTGAATTCCTTGAGAAGGTTACAGGGCGAGAGTATAACGATGACAAGCTGATTGAAGCGGTCAAGACCGATATGCGCTCTACTTCCACATGGGCTAAAATCTGCGAATTAAACAAGAACGTACCTGCTCCGTTGGAAGAAAAATCGATGTACTCCTTCTATGTCTTCGGCACTTTATCCAAGGCGAAGAAGGAATTTGCGGATTTTTATGATGAGCTTTACGATGAGGTGAAGGACCGGGTTGACCGGGGAATTGCTGCTGTCGCGAATGAACGCTGCCGGCTGATGTCCGATACTCAACCGCCGTGGGGATTCCTGAAGGTATTTCGTTATCTCGAAAAATACGGCGCTATCTCGGTTGGTTCACTATACACCTTCGGACTGGTAGGTAATTGGGAAGTCAAGAAAGATGGCACATGGGGTGCTCGTGAAACGTACATGGAAAAAGGGATTGAGATTAATACTCGTGATGAAGCTTTGACTGCATTGGCAGATTGGACACTTTCCAGACCGGAATGGCAGCATTTTTACGATCCGGGTTTGAAAACGGAGATGATGCTGCGTATCGCGAAAGAATGGAAATTGACAGGGGTAATGCTCCATTTGAACCGGGGTTGTGAAGGACTTTCGACCGGCATCATGGAGAATCGTCTTGGGCTTGTAGAGTCAGGGATACCGGTTATGACCTTTGAAGGCAATATGGGTGATGAACGTGAATTCGACCTTGGACGAACTATGACAAGGATAGACTCCTTCATGGAAACCCTTGACCTGGAGCCCATAAGCGCAGATTAATAATAGAGTTATTCACAAGATATAGAGATATTAAGGATATGCAGGATATTTAATAATTCTTAATTCATAATTTTTAATTCTTAATTGTTTTTAAGCAGGTGGTTGAAGATGATAACAGCAGGAGTTGATGTAGGCGCAAAGACTGTGAAAATAGTTGTATTGCGAGACAGAGAAGTTGTAGCGACAGCGAAAGATTTGAGCGGTTTTGATCAGGCTAAAGTAGCGAGTGAGTTGCTTGCCCAGGCATTGGAAAAAGCAAATGTCACACAGGGTGACCTCGCCGGGATTTGTTCTACCGGTGCTGGCAGAAAAATTGTTTCCGAAGCAACCCATTCGGTTACCGAAGTGTCAGCCGGAGCAAAAGGCAGCCTGTTTATAAACCCTGATGTTAGAACCGTCATTGACGTTGGCGCTGAAGAGGGAAGAGCTATCCGTTGCACTGAAAAAGGTAAAGTAGAAGATTTTGCAGTGAATGAAAAATGTGCCGCAGGTTCGGGTGCTTTCACTGAATCAATGGCGAGAGCGTTGGAAGTTGATGTTGCCGAGCTGGGAAAATTATCTCTTGGCTCCGATGCCTCTGTGCCAATGAATGCTCAATGCGCGGTATTTGCCGAAAGCGAAGTGGTCAGCCTGTTACACGCTGAGACCCCTAAGCAGGACATCTCAAAAGCTATTCACGATGCTATAGCAAGCAGGATTACGTCCATGGCAAGAAGGATCGGTTTGAACAAAGAAGTACTTGTTATCGGCGGAGTTGCCTTGAATGTCGGATTTATTCGCTCTTTGAATGAGGCGATAGAAATGGATGTTATCGTAGCTGATGATCCGGAATTTGTTAATGCACTCGGCGCGGCATTGATCGCCGCGGAAAGAGCAAATTAGAAGCAATTAAAAATCAAGAATCAAGAATTAAGAATTATGAATTAGGATTTGCAACCACTTATAACAAAAGCAAGCTACGTCATTGCGAGCATAGCGAAGCAATCCCCTGATTTTAAAAGTTGACTTCAAAATAGAGGAGTTTATAGATGGCGAAGGAGTTTTGGCGCTGGAAAGAATACAACTGGCATGATGAAAACCGTGACTGGCGGGAAGGAAAGATTGTCACCAGCGGTGTAGATGTCGGTTCGGTGAGTTCCCAGGCAGTTATTATGGTTGATGGAGAACTGTATGCATTTTCAAATATGCGTACCGGTTCAAATAGCCCCGACAGTGCGCATAATGCAATGAACTGGGCGTTGGAAGACACTGGAATGACGCTTGACGATTTTAATTTCGTAGTTGGTACCGGTTATGGACGAGTCAATGTTCCGTTTGCCGATAAAGCGATTACAGAGATTGCCTGCCATGCACGTGGTGGGAATTATATGTACGGTCCTACGGTTCGGACTATCCTTGATATGGGTGGACAGGATTGCAAGGCAATTCTATGTGATGAGCGAGGCAAAGTAACGAACTTCCTGATGAACGATAAATGTGCCGCAGGGACCGGTCGTGGAATGGAAGTTTTCGCTGACCTGCTGGGTGTTTCTATCGAAGATGTCGGAGACCTATCCTTTGATGTTGAGGAAGAACCTCCACCGGTTTCGTCAACTTGCGTTGTATTTGCCAAGTCTGAAGCCGCTTCTTTACTGCGTGAAGGATGGTCACAAAGTAAAGTTCTCGCCGCCTATTGTTCAGCGATGGCTCACAGGGTTTTTACACTGTTAGAGCGGGTTGGAGTACAAAAGGATTTCGCAATTACAGGTGGTATTGGAAAGAACAGTGGTGTTGTAAAACGCCTCGAGCAGGAACTCGGATTGACAGCCCTGACTGCAAAACATGATACCCAGATTGCCGGAGCTTTGGGCGCAGCTTTGTTTGGTAAAGCGCTTGTTGAAAAAGGCAAAGGCAGGAAGAAATAATTAAGAATTATGAATTAAGAATTGAAAGATTGCAGGGATAGACAGGATTATAAAATATTTTTGATTTTTCTTTGCATCTTTTCATGAGAAAATAATAAGTGGTTTCGCTATCTTAAAAATATAAATTCACATTTGTAAACATCATTTCATTTTAATACGTGGAGGATATGATGGATTTAGATTTTTTAAACGTGATTAGAGAGCATAAGAATCATGTTATCTCACAGATTGATCTCCTTAAGGACAAAACTGAGGAAGCAACTAAAACTTCCTTAGTCAACCCATTTATTAGATTGTTAGGTTATGAAGTTAATAATCTCAATGAAGTTGAACCAGAATTTATAGCAGACGTTGGGGTGAAAAAAGGCGAGAAAGTTGACTACGCTATTAAAATTGACGGTAAACCGATTATGATTTTTGAGTGCAAGTCATGCGGAGCAGATATTGAAAAACCTTTTAGTCAACTATTTAGATACTTTACTGTTACAAAAACCAGAATTGGAGTGCTTACGGATGGTGTGATTTATCGATTTTATAGTGATCTAGATGAAAAAAACAAAATGGATCAACTACCGTTTTTCGAGTTTAATATTTTAGAGCATTCTGAAGATGAAAAACAAATTGATGAACTGAAAAGATTTACAAAGAAAGTGTTTAATACTGATGAAGTGAACAAGAGGGCAAGTACCTTAAAATACACTAACCAAATCAAAGATATACTTAAAGATGAATTAGAATCACCATCCACCGAATTCGTTAATTTCTTTCTTGGAAAAGTAATGCCAGGAAAGGTAAAAACTTCAAAATTACGTGATGAATTTAGTGTTCCATTGAAGAGGGCATTAAATAAATATTTTGATGATAGAGTGAGAGAAATACTGAACGAAGCACTTATGAAAGATTCGGAACAGGTGAGTGAAGAAAAGCAAGAGAGTATTACTGAGGAAAAATTACCAAAAGCTACTATTATTACAACGGAAGATGAATGGGCTGGATTTGGCATAGTGAAGGCAATTCTAAATGGCACAGTTGATAGTGCAAGAGTTACAATACGTGATGTGCAAACTTATTGTAATATTCTTCTTGATAATAATATTCGTAAGAGAATTTGTCTTTTTTATATGAATAATCCAGAAAATATGTCGTTAGTCCTATTTGATTCAGAAAATAAAGAGAACAAAGTAAAAATTAATTCTGTTGATGATATTTTCAATTATTCTGAGAAGATTATTGAAAGAGTCAAATCTCTGATTTCTTAGGTTGAGGATGTATTAAAAACTTTGCGCCTTTGCGCCTTTGCGTGAGAAATAAGACACATGACTGAAAATCAGATAGCTCAAAAAGTCGTTGATGCAGCATTTAGAATTCATACTGGTTTAGGTCCGGGATTACTGGAATCAGTGTATGAAATATGCTTGGCTAACACATTAAGTGAAGCAGGCTTGAGTGTATTACGTCAGGTTCCTGTTAAAATTGAATTTGAGGGAAAAAGATTTGAAGAAGGGTTTCGCGCCGACCTTATTGTTGAACGAAAATTAATTATTGAAATCAAATCACTTGAGGAATTGCATCCTGTGCACAAGAAACAACTTTTGACTTATCTAAGATTAACAGATATTCGTCTTGGTCTATTGATCAATTTTGGAGAAGTACTGATTAAGAATGGGATTTCTAGAGTTGTCAACCGTTTGGAGGAATAATTTTTCACGCAAAGGCGCAAAGACGCAAAGTAAAAGAATATTATGATTTATAGATTTCGGTAAAATCACTGGAAGAGAAAACGCATGAAAGCAAATTACGGTTATATGGATGGGTCGGGGGCATATTATATCACTATAGATACGGATATATGTATCGATTGTGCAGATCATCCCTGTCTTAAGGGATGCCCGGTTGGTCTGTTCGAAATAATAGAAGATGATTATGACGATATAGTTGCGACTATAAAGGAAGATAAAAGAAAATCGATAAAATACGATTGCAGCCCCTGTAAACCTGTTGGTAATCGTCCACCATTGCCCTGTGTTGTCGCTTGTACATTAAACGCTATTGAACATTCCTGGTAAATCATGTCGAAAGTAACCTTTAAAATAAACGATCAAAGTGTCACGGCTGAGGAAGGGACTACCATTCTCTTCGCAGCTCTCGATGCTGGAATTTATATACCACATCTCTGTGCAGATCACGCAGTAAGTGACCTGAAGGACGTTGTGCTTGATGAGTGCGTTTTTCAAGGCGTAAAAGAATTCATCGGTGAACATGCCGGTTTGACCGTTCAGGAAGCCGAGGCAAAGGGCTGTGGATTATGCAAAGTGCATCTCGGCGGGAAAGATGATGCAATTTCCTCATGCCGTATTCCCGTTTCTGAAGGAATGGTGGTAACAACGACCGGTGATGATCTGAAAAATCTCCGTCAAAAGGCGCTTAACCGAATTATGGCAGATCATCCTCACGCCTGTCTGCTCTGTGAACAGCGTGAAGGATGCAGCCGCACAGACTGTTCAATGAATGTACCGGTGCCGGAACGTTGCTGTATCTTATTAGGTCATTGTGAGATTGGAAAAGTAGCTGATTATGTCGGTTATGCGGCAGATATGCTGGCATATAAGGTGCCTGAAGAAACAATAATATTAGAAGATCCTCTCTTTATCCGCGACTATTCACTCTGTATCGGATGCCTGCGTTGTGTTCGTGCATGTCATGAAATTGCCGGAGCGGATGTATTAGGCGCAGTATTAAAAAATGATAAATTTGTAGTTGGAACTATAAAACCGGGCGATATGCCGGAGGCTGAATGCCGTTTCTGCGGTGCTTGTATAGAAATATGTCCGACAGGCGCGTTAAGGGATCGTGAAGGAGTGGAGACTCCTGCCGCCGGAGCGCAACTTCCCTGTAACAATGCCTGTCCCGGTGGAATAGATATTCCACAGTACGTTCGCAAAATTGCAGAAGGTGATTTAGCCGCCGCACGGAAAATTATTTCCCAAAGTGTACCGTTACCGGCAACGTTAGGTTATGTCTGTTTTCATCCCTGCGAAGATCATTGCCGCCGCAGTCATCTTGATCAACCGGTAGCAATCTGCGATCTCAAACGGTATGCGTTTGAAAGTGATGATTATCCAGGTATTCCCGAACGAGCGCCGGACACAGGGAAAGTAGTAGCTATTATAGGCGCCGGACCTGCGGGAATATCTGCTGCATGGATGCTTGCCATTAAAGGGCACAAAGTCATTCTTTCTGATGCCGCTGATAAGCCCGGTGGATTTCTGAGACAGGTCATACCTCGTTTCCGTCTTCCAGTGTCAGTTTTAGAGAAGGATCTATCATTCCTTGAAAAGCTTGGAATTGAATTTCAGGGCGGAATGGTTCTTGGTGATAATCTTGATCCATATACACTTCGTGAATTTGGTCATGATGCTGTACTGCTCGCGATGGGTACCCCTTTAAGCAAACGTATTGACGTAGAAGGTGTTAACCTTGACGGTGTGCTGTGGGGTGTTGATTTTCTTCGCGCTGCAGTCTCGGATCAACCACTGCATGTAAAAGGTAAAGTAGTGGTAGTTGGAGGAGGAAGCGTTGCGGTGGATATTGCAATGACGGCGCTTCGTCTCAATGCGGAATCGGTAGAAATTGTTTCGTTGGAAAGTGAAGACGAATTGCCCGCCACCTCGGATGAAATCAAACAAGCCAAAGATGAAGGTATAATATTCACCACGGGATGGGGACCTTCTCGTTTTATCTCAGGCAATGGACGCATCTCAAAAGCGGAATTCAAAAAATGTTCGAGGGTTTTTGACGATCACGGCTATTTCGCGCCTCAATTTGCCGAGGGAAATCGTATAGAGCGCGAAGCAGACTGGGTGATTTTAGCCATTGGGCAAGTGACGGATGAAAACGCATTTGGTGTGGAAGCCGGCAAAGCTCTTAGCAATCATGGATTGCTTTCTCCCGACTCCGAATCCGTGGATGCATGGCTGCCGGGTTTCTTTGGAGCCGGTGACCTGGTACATGGTCCATCCTCAGTAATCGAGGCTATCGCATCGGGAAAACGTGCCGCTATGGCAATAGACAAATTCCTTGGTGGAGATGGAATCTTTGAGGTCGGTGAAGAAGAAATTCATGGGTTTGATGCTAAAGACGTTCACTTGACAGATAGGAATGAAGCAGTAGAAGCAGATCCAATTGACCGTACATGCGGGATGGATTTGATACGTTCTACTCTAAGCCCAATCGAAGCGGCTGCCGAGGCAAATCGCTGCCTTCGTTGTAATATCAGGCACAGGATCAAACCGCCCATTTTGCCACCGGAGGAATGGTTTAAGCTTACCAGGGATGAAGTGGATCAAATACCTGAGGTTCCCGGAGTATGTGAACTGATCAATGCTGACGGAGAAGTGTTGCGCATCAAGGGCGAAATGAATATCCGTGATTTGCTTAATGAATGGCTGGATGAGCTTGATGAAGGTGAATTGAAGAAATTCCGTTGGCAGGAAGACCAGATGTACACTCAACGTGAAAGCGAACTGATTCAACAGCACATTAGGAAACATGGTGAAATGCCCGGTGCGGATGATGAACTGGATGACTTGTTTTAATCGAACTGGTCATTTTGAAATACTATTATTTTTAAATTCATAATTTATAACTCTCAATTATTTTTGACTCATAAAGGAGTAAAATAATGCCTCAACCCATGGATATTGTAATTCGCCCGGTACGCAAGGAAGACCTCCCTCTTCTTGTCGAGATAGATGAGGTTTCAACAGGTGAAAACCGTGAACGCTACCTGGAGCGCAAACTTGAAGAAGCTCTCGATAAGAAATGGCGGTTGGTAGCATCAAACGTAATTGAAATAGAAGGTAAAGTCGTTGGTTTTCTTATGGCAGAGGTGATTACTGGTGAGTTTGGACTGCCTGAGAACGTGGCGCGAATTGATACTATCGGACTACTGCCGGAATACCGGGGAAAGGCATTAGCTACCGATCTCTTCAAGCACACTATCAATCAATTGAAAAAACTCGGGGTCAATAATGTAAGAACCCTTGTCGATTGGCACGATCAGGATTTGATTAAATTCTTTGCTTCAAAAGGTTTCGTGCCTGGAAACATGTTGTCGCTGGAAGTAAAAATTTAACGTTTAAGTATCAGCGACTTTGAATCTTATATTTATTAAAGAGCTTCTTATATGGGTCTGCATGAAAACCTGATAAATGAAGGCTGGGAGAAACGACATACGGCATTTGGTGATCGTCTCAAAGAATCGATAGCACTTTTCGAGGAGTTGGGATTCGAAGTTCGACTCGAACAACCGGAGCTTCCCGATGATATACCGGATGAAAGTTGCAGTAGTTGTGTACATCAGTTTGAGAAAACCATCTTCATACGTCAAAAGCAATAATTTTTTCTTTATCTTTTCTTTGCACCTTTGCGTCTTTGCGTGAAATAGTTTTTGGTAGTCATGTTGTTTAGTAAGTAACTTTCTGATAATATTAGTTTTTTAAGGAGGGTAAAAAGATGAAAGCAGCAGTATTTCTTGGTCCGAATAAACCTCTGGAAGTGCAGGAAGTTCCAACTCCTGAACCGAAGGAAGGCGAGATTCTTGTAAAAGTGGCGGCATGCGGGATTTGCCATACGGATATGCATTATATCGATCATGGTGTACCAACGTTCAAGAAACCGCCCATGATTCTTGGCCATGAACCTTCCGGTACAGTTGCCGCGATGGGCTCAGGCGTAACCAACTGGAAAGAAGGTGACAGGGTATTATTACCGGCGGTTCTAAGTTGCGGAGTCTGCCACAATTGCCGTATTGGAAAAGAGAACATTTGCGACGATATGGTAATGTTCGGTAATCATGTTGACGGCGCTTATGCAGAATATGTCATCGCTCCGGCAAAAGATGCGTTGATGCTGCCGGAAGAACTTCCATTAGAGGAAAGTTCTATCATCGCGGATGCCATCAGTACGCCATATCACGCGGTTGTGAATCGCGGTGAGGTAAAGGCTGGATACAATGTGGTCGTTTTCGGTTGCGGCGGTGTAGGAATAAATGCTGTGCAGGTAGCTGCTGCGGCTGGTGCTTCTGTGATAGCAGTAGATGTTATCCCGGAAAAACTCGAATGGGCAAAAAAACTCGGTGCTACTGCCGTGATTAATGCGAAAGAAGTAGATCGTATTGACAAAGTAGTCAAAAAACTCACTGGCGGTGGAGCGGATGTAACTTTCGAGTGCATCGGAAATCCGAAAACCATTCAGCAGGCTTTTTCCTGTATCCGCAAAGGCGGAAGAACTGTCGTAGTAGGCTATACTGCAAAAACTGTCGAATTGCCTGCAGCGAAAATAATGTTCTTTGAGCAGGAAATTGTCGGATCATTAGGCTGTCGTCCGGTTGATTATCCAAGGATTATCGAGATGGCGCGTATTGGAAAAATAAGTGTCAAAGACCTGGTAACTGCAAGATTCGGACTGGATGAGATCAACAAGGGCTTTGATCTAATGCGAGAAGGCGATCCTAATTCGCTTAGGTCGATTGCTGTGCCATAAAAAATACCGTCATTGCGAGCGAAGCGAAGCAATCCCCTAGTAATGAGCAATAACCATGGGTGAAAAACAATACTACGTTTACATAATGACTAATAAGCACAATACTGTGCTCCATACCGGAGTAACCAATGACATTATTAGAAGAGCACATGAGCATAAAGAGGGCTTAGTTAAGGGATTCACAAAGAGATACAATGTTATAAATCTTGTTTTCTACCAAGAATGTAATAGCAGCATTGACGCTATTGCGGAAGAGAAGAGAATCAAGGGGGGATCGAGAAAGAAAAAGATTGCTCTTATTGAATCAATCAACCCAGAGTGGATCGATCTTTACCCTAAGATGGTCAATTAAGGGGATTGCTTCGCTTTGCTCGCAATGACGGCGAGTGAAATAATTTATTAAGTATCCCGTGGAGAAGAAAAGATGGATTTTACATTCAACGAAGAACAGGAAATGCTCCGTGATATGGCGCGTAAGTTTACGCAGAAGGAGCTTAAGCCGATTGCGGCACAGATAGATGAAACCGGGGAAGTCCCCCGCAAAATCATTGATCAGATGGCGGAACTCGGATTCATGGGACTGGCGTTTCCAGAGGAGTACGGTGGCGCCGGTTTCGGAGAAGTAGGATATTGTATTGTACTTGAGGAGCTGTCACGTGGTTGTGCTTCTACGGCAGCGATACTTGGCGGGCATGTCTCTATCGGGGCTATGGCTATCTATCTTGCAGGAACAGAGGAACAGAAGCAGAAATTTTTGCCTGATCTTACTTCCGGGGAGAAAATCGCTTCGTTCGCATTGACAGAGCCTGGTGCAGGAAGTGACGCTGCTGCAATGAGAGCAACCGCGAAAGAAGAAGATGACTGTTTTGTTCTCAACGGGCAGAAGACTTTTATCACTAACGGTGGCCTGGCGGATGTTTACAGCGTCTTTGCCCGCACCGATCCCGGGACCGGCACGAGAGGCATCTCGACTTTTATAGTTGAAAAAGATATGCCCGGTTTTACTGCCGGACCGCCGGAAAAGAAGATGGGGATTCACGGATCACCGACGACCGATATATTTCTTGAGGATGTCCGTGTTCCAAAAGACCACATGCTCGGAGCACGTGGAAATGGTTTCAGGGTTGCAATGGAGACGTTGGATGTGGGTCGTCTCTCGCTGGGAGCGCAATGTCTCGGTTTGGCGAAAGAAGCCCTCGATCTTTCGATTTTACACGCTAATGCACGAGAACAGTTCGGTGGACCGATTGCAAGACTGCAGGCGATACAGTTCATGCTTGCTGATATGGCTGCTGATGTGTATGCAATGGAAAACATGACTTATAAAACCGCCTGGATGTGCGATCAGAAAATACGGTTCAGCAGGGAATCGGCGATTGTAAAGTTGTTCTGTTCAGAAGCTCTTGGCAGAGTTGTTGATAAAGCTGTTCAAGTTCATGGTGGAATGGGATACATGAGCGAATATCCAATTGAACGTTTCTACCGTGACGCCAGGATAACAAGAATCTTCGAAGGCACAAACGAAATCCAAAGAGTTGTGATTGCCAGACACCTTTTAAAAAACAAGAGGTTTTGATAATTAGAAATTAGGAATTTGGAATTAGGAATTGAAAGATTTGAAATGAAAGAGAATGTTATTCAGGACAAGAGTTATACTTTTGCGCTGAGGATTATTAAGCTGTATAAATACATGGTGGACGATAAGAAAGAATATGTTTTATCAAAACAAATACTTCGATGTGGAACTTCTATTGGTGCAAATATTGAAGAGGCTATAGCCGGACAAAGTAAAAAAGATTTTAATTCCAAGATGTATATAGCATTCAAAGAAGCACGCGAAACGCATTATTGGCTTAGGTTGCTACGTGACAGCCATTTTCTAACAGAGAAAGAATCGGAATCATTATTCAAAGATAACATAGAAATCGTTAAACTTCTAAGCTCTATAACTCTAACCATGAAAGAAACACTAAGGAAGTAAAGAGATTCCTAATTTCTAATTCCTAATTTGTATGGCAATACATAAAGAAATATTCAGTGATGAGGCCTTACGACATGTTCGTGAAGGATCAGCTAAACCGCCGGGACAATTGAGTGCCGACGAGATCCCGCCTATGGCTGCAAGCTGGGCTAACACCGAGAAAATGCCTGTTGGTGGATGGAAAGAAAATCGTCCACGGTATTTACGAGGTCTATCACCATGCCTTGCGCATTGCCCGGTTGGAAATGATGTCGAAGGATTTGTCAGCACTGTTCGAGAGGGCGATGTTGAGAGCGCAGCACGACTACTGGCAGCCGAGACACCGCTTCCCGCAACATGCGGCAGGGTATGCTATCATCCATGCGAATCCGGATGCAATCGAGTTCAACTGGATGGCTCTGTTGGAATTAGAGCAATTGAACGATATTTAGGTGATCTCCCCTATTTCGATTCTGCCAATATATGGAGCCAGGCTCGACCTGCAACTGGGAAAAATATTGCGATTGCCGGTTCCGGACCTGGTGGACTCGCTTCTGCCTGGGCGCTCTCATTATTGGGACATAAGGTCGAGATTTTTGAGCGAAAACCTGAACCGGGTGGACTGTTACTCTACGGTATCCCCGCCTACCGTCTCCCGAAAGACATACTGTCCAAGGAAATTGGAAGAATAAAAGACATGGGTGTCCGAATTAATTGTGGAGTGAATGTCGGCGAGGCTAAGGAACTCTCTAAGTTATTGGAATCGTATGATTCAGTATTTGTTGCAACAGGTGCAGCTAAGAGTAGAGACATTAATATTAAAGGGGATAACAATAAAGCAGTATATAGTGCGATAGAATATTTGTCAGAGGCAACATCTGGAAATATTCCCGAAACGGGAAGAGAATGTATAATAATCGGTGGAGGAAACAGCGCCGTCGATGCTGCGAGGAGCGCAAAACGATCGGGTGCAAATGTTACGATTGTATATCGACGCACACGAGCAGAAATGCCCGCCTACGAGACAGAAATCGATGATGCTTTGAAAGAGGGGATACAACTGGAGGAATTAGCAATACCTCTGGAGTTAATAGTAGAAAACGGTTCACTTACAGGTATGAAATGTCTGAAAACAAAACTTGGCGAGCCTGACGATTCTGGAAGGAGATCGCCAATCCCGGTGCCGGGAAGTGATTTTGTGATTCCTGCATCCTCAATGATTAATGCATTGGGTGAGATTATAGACAAAGAAGAATTAACAAAGAATTCAGATTTTCAAAATGCTTTATCTGAGTTGAATCACTGGGGATCGTCAAATATTCAAGGACTCTTTGCAGGCGGTGATTTTGTCGGTGGTGACAGGACTGTAGCACATGCCATAGGTGGTGGAAAACGTGCTGCTATGGCAATCGACCGTTTCCTGCTTGGAAAAAGTGCGAATCCCCTTGAAAGCTATATAGTGGGTGGAGGACCTGCATCACTTGCTGGATACCTTAAAAATGGTGAATCAGACGTTCTTGCAGAAGGTATCAAGACTATACAATATAAAGATTTGAACCCGGCATATTTTCCGAATGTTGAAAGAGAAGAACTTGCAAAGGTTTTGGATCAGAAACCAGATAACTCTTTCCGTGAGGTTGAATCCGGATATACTCCGGAAGAAGCAAAGGCTGAAGCGAATCGTTGCTTTTCATGCGGAAGATGTACCAATTGCGGATTATGCCAGATATTCTGTCCTGAGGGAGCTGCGGTACATCGTGATCCTCAAAGTAAAGAGTTGATGATATTCGATTCCCATTGCAAAGGGTGTGGAATTTGTGTTGAAGAATGTCCTAGATGCGCACTGGTCATGGAGCCGGTCAATAAAGAATCGGACGTAGTTAAAACGGAAACCCAATGATATCCGAAGAGCATCGAATAGCAATCACCGGAAACCAGGCAATCGCACACGCTGTGCGAATGGCGCGAATACATGTAGTAGCCGCTTATCCAATCACCCCTCAGACCTCGGTAGTTGAAGAGATAGCTGAATTCTGCGCTGCCGGGAAAATGGACGCAAAATTTATACAGACTGAATCGGAGCATTCCTCGATGTCCGCATGTATCGGCGCATCGATGACTGGAGCGAGAGCATTTACTGCAACCTCGAGCCAGGGGCTTGCATTAATGCACGAGATGCTACATTGGGCAGTCGGGGCACGTACCCCGGTAATACTTGGTGAAGTCAACCGTGCTCTTGCAGCACCATGGACGATATTAACTGATCAATCGGATTCTATGGCACAACGTGACACCGGTTGGATGCAGTTCTATTGTGCGAATAACCAGGAGGTCTTCGACTCGACACTCCTTGCTTTCAAGGTGGCGGAGCAGGTTCTCCTTCCAGCAATGGTTGTACTTGATGCGTTCGTGCTATCCCATAGTACCGAAGCAGTAATTCTTCCACCGCAGGATTTGGTCGATGAATATCTACCTCCTCGTGAAACACCTGTAAAACTTGATCCTGACGAGCCTCATGCTTTCGGTGGAATGATGTTCCCGGACGTTTTTATGGAACAGCGTTACAAGATCGAACAGTCGATGGATATTGCAAAGGAAGTAATTCTATCTGAGATTGAGGAATGGGAAAAAGCAACCGGACGACAATTAAAACCGCTTTATCCTTATAGAATTGACGATGCGGAAGTAGTTGTGATGTGTCTTGGCACCGCTTTTGGATCGGTTAGATATGCTGTTGATAAACTGCGTAAAGAAGGTATCAAAGCCGGGGGGATACGAATGTGGCAGTACCGTCCTTTTCCCATCAAACAATTGAAGGAATTAATTCCGGAGGGAAGTCAGGTTGGTGTGATAGATCGCGCGGTTTCTTTTGGTATCAGCGGACCGGTTGGCAGCGAAGTAAAATCGGTTCTGTCTCCGGAAAGTAGAAATAGTGTTTACGGATTTATCGCCGGTCTTGGCGGACGAGAAATCCAGCCCGAATCAGTCGAAAGTGTATTCAGGGCTATGCTTGAAGGAAGTGCCGATCCGGTGGGAATCAACTGGGTGGATGTACGAAAATGATAATTCGAGAACCTAATAAAGCTACTGTTAATATTCTTGGAAAAGATCATTCTGGACCGTCTGGAGGTCATCTCGCCTGCCAGGGCTGTGGCGGGGCACTCAGTTTGAGGATGGCGCTAAAGGCGATTGGAAATAGATGTATATTTGTGATTCCCGCCTGTTGCATGGCTGTGATAGATGGTCCATTTCCTGTTTCATCACTTGGAGTTCCTTTAATGCATATCGCATTCGGTGCTACTGCTCCTACAGCGACCGGGATCAAAGCGGGATTGACAACCCAGGGCGATAACGAAACACTTGTAGTTGCCTGGGCGGGCGATGGCGCAACATTCGATATCGGTCTTGGAGCAGTTTCTGCTGCTGCCGACAGAAATGACGATTATCTGTATGTATGCTATGACAACGAAGCATACATGAATACAGGCATTCAACAAAGCGGGGCGACTCCGAAAGCGGCATGGACTACAACGACTCCAAATAAAAAGCCCAAGACAAGCATAAAAAAAGATATCATTTCAATCATGGCAGCACACCGGATACCCTATATCGCCACCGCAAGCCCTTCGCATCCGGATGATTTCCTGCGGAAATTCCAGAAAGCAAAAGAGATAAAGGGTTTTCGTTTCCTGCATGTTTTCGCCCCATGTCCTCCGGGGCAGAGGTTCGAGGAGAAAAATACTGTCAAAGTTGCGCGTAATGCTGTCGAAAGCCGGGTCTTCCCTTTGCTTGAGATTGAAAATGGTGAAAAGTTAACGCTTACCGATATTCCTGATCCGATACCAATCAAAGAGTACCTTGAACTCCAGAACCGGTTCGCACATTTTAAAAATGAAGACATTGAAGCGTTTGAAAAAAATATTGAAAAGCGATGGCAGGAATTAAGTGAATGGAACAGAAAGCAGACATAAGGAAACCCTGAGCTTGTCAGAACAAAAAACCATTGGCACAGTAACCATAGAATATCCTCTGGAAATCCGCTGGCATGGGCGTGGCGGACAGGGGGCGGTAACGGCTGCTAAATTATTAGCCGAGACTGCCCTCGAGATGGGGATGCAGATTCAATCTTTTCCGCAGTTTGGATCAGAACGCCGGGGTGCGCCGATCTCTGCTTTTACCCGTATTGACAAAAAAGAGATAGTATTGTACAACACTATTCAGGAACCAAATGTAATAATTGTGCTTGATCCTTCATTGCTTGAACTGCCAATGGTATTAAAGGGTTTACAAGATGATGGTTTGCTCCTGGTAAATTCTACGTTATCTCCGGTTGAATTGAGAAGCCAGCTCAAAAGAACAGGCGGAGCAATTGCTACCATTCCAGCTTCTGCTATTGCTGTAAAACATTTGAAACGGGTAGTGACTAATACCGCAATGCTCGGCGCTTTTTTTGGGGCTACCGGTATTCTTCCTTTGGAAAATGTTGTTCATCATGTTAGAATAAAATTCGAGGATCAGTTTTCAAAAGAGGTTGTTGAGGGTAATATCAAAGCAATCGAAGAGGCTTATGAAAAGGTCATATTGGGATAGAAAAACAGGTAAATTGTTAGAAAGCATCTATCATAATGCTTCAAAGGATCTAAAGAAATTGACCACTAAAAAAGTATATGTTCAAAAAACCTGAAACCATCGAAGAAATACTGAAACAGGTATCCAATCCTGAGTTCTCAAAGCGAAAACCGGTAGTCGGCTTAGTGGTTGGCGGACCGTCACGTGATTTCGATGCGGCTATATCTTTGAAAAAGAAAGGTTGGATAGAGCTGAAATTATTGGGTGACCGTGAACAAATTGGCAAATTGATGCTTGAAGCATGGATGGAGCCTGATTACTATGAAATTGAACAATGCGTCAATCCAAATGAGCAAATTAAATTTTTACAAAACTGGTGTAAGAATGGAGAAGTGGATGTACTGTTGCATGGTGATATGACACCTCGTCAGTTGTATCATCTGCTATCTAATCCATATCATCGACTGCCGCTTGAGAACGGTGTGACACGAGCCTGTGTGCTTTCATTACCGAGTTATCCAAAATTATTAACTATCGCGGGTCATGCCCGACCGGGTCCGCCCAGTTATGATTCTTTAGTCATCCACCTGAAAAATAGCGTACACCTCTGCCGTGCATTGGGAATTGAACGTCCAAAGATTGCATTTCTTTCTCCAATGGATGAGGTAGGAATAGATGATTTTCACACATATAATTGCCAGGTAATAACCAGTATGGTAGGACAGGAGCAGATTTCCGGGGTTGATGTTGAGGGGCCACTCAGTTTTGATACGGCAATAGATCCCTGGACAGCGGAGCAGCGAAACCGCATAGGACCGGTGGCGGGGCAGGCGGATGTTATTATTGTTGACAGCCATCAAACCCGGTCGGTTCTAGCATTGACATTATCCTCCTTTGGCGAAGCGTATTCAGCAAGAATCTTGTTAGGTGGAAAAGTACCTATTGCAATTTTACCCCAGGCGAAAGGTGATGAGATTGATGAAATTGCTGCCATCGGGTTGGCTTTGTCCGTTGTTCCATACCTGAAAAAAGCCGATCCCCTTGACTGGTTGACGCATCCTGATCCTATGGATTATGCGTGGTAGCTGTGAGTCTGGATTTGAATAGAGGCAAAGGGAGATGATAGACATAAGTGCAATGATTCTGTGTAAATGTATAGTTTGATTTATTTGTAGGGGCAGGATTTATCCGCCCGTTCTATAGTATTCAAATATATTTTCATAGATTTTATCTTTTTCTCAAACCTGCGGGCGGATAAATCCTGCCCCTACAGAGGTTTATATATTTAAGAGTTAACAATGAACGTTTTATCAACAGAGTTTAACAGCCTGACAGAAGTTCTGGAAAAGGCTGAAGCGGAAGCAAAGAATCTTCCAAAACCAAAACTTGCTGTCGTGAAGCCGGATGATCCTCAAATCATTCATGGAGTTAATCTTGCGTATGAGCATGGATTGATAGAGCCGGTACTGATTGGCGATAAGAAAACCATACTATCTACATTATCGAAATTATCACTGAAGGAAAAGGATTTTAATATTATTCACACTCCAAGTGAAAAAGAAGCGATAATACTTGCATCCGATTACGTAGTTAATGGCAAAACCGATGTATTGATTCCCGGGAGATTTGATGTTCCGAAATTTTTCAAGATATTATTCAGCGATGAGTGCAATTTCCGCAGGAGAGGTGATTTCCTTTCCTCGGTTGGTGTAATGGAACACAAACATTATTCGGGCTTGCTTCTCCTTTCTGATATTGGTCTAATTCCAAATCCTACTGTTGACCAGGGAATACGTATCATTAATAATGTAGTTGAAGTTGCTCATATATTAGGGAAAAAGACTGTAAGGGTTGGAATATTGGCGTTCGAGGATGCACCAATTCCACAATCTCCAACTTCAATAGCAGAATCCGTAATCATGGAGTTTTTCACTGAAGAAAAGGATCCATCAGTTATTGTTGAAGGTCCCATGCGTCTTGATATGGCGTTAAAACCTGATGCAATCCCCTGTATTCCTACTGAAGGAATCGAGCAGGGCGTGGCAGACGTGTTGATAGCAAATAATATTCATGCCGGTAATTCCATGTATAAAGCAATGATTACACTTTGTAATGCCTCGTCCGCATCGGTGGTGATTGGAGGAAGGTGTCCAATCGCTCTGCCATCCGGGAGTGAATCGCCTGAAAATATTCTGAACTCAATCGCCCTGTCGGTATTGATTCATTATTCCTAAATGTATGGTGTGTGATTATTTTGAACGAAATGAAGAGTCTCAATTACAATTGATCGAATTCATGAAAATAAAGTAGATATCTATGTTTGGGTGGCCCGACTGCTTGCTGTCGGGTTTCACTTGTTGTGTATAACCATGAGAAATGAGAGTTGATATATATGAGTTACGAAGGCATTGATTATTATAGGATTGACGATCTACTGAATGACGAAGAACGGCGGATCAGGGATGATGTTCGTGAATGGGTTTCCACACGCCTGCTTCCTGTTATTAACAAGCATTATAACGATTCAACCTTCCCAAATCAATTAATCCCCGAAATGGCTGATCTTGGTCTCCTCGGGATCACTCTTTCCCCTGAGTATGGCGGGAAAGGGCACGGATACGTCTCTTACGGATTGGCAATGCAGGAACTTGAAAGAGGTGACAGTGGAATCCGCAGCTTCGCATCAGTTCAGAATTCGCTGGTGATATACCCAATTCTCACTTGGGGGACTGAGGAACAAAAGAAATTCTGGCTGCCCAAACTGGCGTCTGGTGAGAAAATCGGTTCTTATGGATTAGTTGAGCCTGGTTTCGGATCAAATCCCGGCGGTCTTATCACGACTGCAAGAAAAGTCGATGGCGGATACATACTTAACGGTAAAAAGCGATGGATAACCAATAGTCCGTTTGCAGATGTAAACCTTGTCTGGGCAAAGCTGGATGGTGAAATAGCCGGATTCCTGGTAGAAAAGGGTTCCAAAGGATTAAATTGCCCGGAGATAACCGGGAAATGGAGTTTAAGGGCGAGCATTACCGGTGAGATCTTAATGGATGCTGTATTTGTTCCGGATACCCACCGCCTTGAGAAAGCCAACGGCCTGGCATCTCCTTTAATGTGTCTTTCTCAGGCACGTTATGGGATCGCCTGGGGAGTTCTGGGAGCCATGCAGGATTGTTATGACTCGGTTATCAATTATGCAAAAACCCGGAATCAATGGGGTAAATCCATCGGTGGTTTTCAATTAGTGCAGGACAAATTAGTTACTATCCTGAACGAAATCACTTTAGGACAGCTCCTGGTATATCGGCTCGGTCGTTTGAAAGAGAGTGGGAAGGCGAATTTCCGTCAAATCAGCCTGGCGAAACGGAATAATTGTCAGAAAGCGTTGGAAGTAGCTCGTATTGCTCGTGATCTACTCGGAGCGGAAGGTATCCTGGAAGATTACCCGGTGATGCGTCACATGGCAAACCTCGAATCAGTTTATACCTATGAGGGCACACACCACATGCATACCTTGATAGTGGGATCTGATATAACTGGTATTGAAGCATACGAAGGATAGGCATTATTTCCCATTCATCAGTAACAATTTGAATCGAATAGTGCAATAAATAATAGCATTAGTTATCAAACTCACCTATATTCACTGATTAAATTCCAGCAAAGCCGTGAAATATAACATGGAAAACCGACTTGATTGTCCAGACGAAAAAATAAGTTGACTAAAATTGATTCCAACATTCAGGAGACGCCCGACTCATCTTCGCATCAATCTTGATGCCCTTGAACACAACCTGTCCGTGGTACGGAGTAAATCCGGGAAAGCCAGGATTATGGCGATTCTCAAAGCGGATGCCTATGGACATGGATTGGTTCCGATTGCTCGGAAATTTGCAGATCTTGGGGTTGATTTTTTCGGCGTTGCTTTTCTCGAGGAGGGAATTCAACTTCGCCAGGCTGGAATAGAAGCGCCCATCCTTGTACTTGGCGGGTTAGTGGGTTACCAGGTAAAACATTTCCTTGATTATCACCTGGATATAACCGCTTCGAGTCTTCATAAAGCACAACAGATTTCTGAAGAAGCACGAAGAATCGGTCGAACTGCTCGTGTGCATATTAAGGTCGATACCGGAATGAACAGGATTGGGGTTCGGGTTCAGAATGCTGCGGTATTTGCACTTGAAGCGGCTAAGATGCCGGGATTGGAACTTGTGGGTGTATTTACTCATTTTGTCCGTGCGCAAGGTCCTGACATTGAACTGGCTCAACAGCAGAAGGAATTATTCCAGGGAGTTCTCGACGAGATGAAGCGTGGCGGACTCGAAGTACCATTCGTTCATGTTGCTAATAGCGCCGCGCTTTACAATCTTGACGGATTAGATTACTCTATGGTCCGACCTGGTATTACTCTTTATGGATATCCGGCGGGACCGCATCTTGATGGAATCTGGGATTTGAAGCCATCGCTAAGTGTTCACACTGAGATCGTTTTCTTTAAGGGGATACGCAAGGGAATGGGTGTCGGGTATATGCATAGCTGGCAGGCGCCGCGTGACGGTTGGCTCGCTACACTGCCCCTGGGATACGGCGACGGTTATCCACGGATATTGTCCAATCGCGCTGACGTTTTAATCGGCGGTAAACGTTATCCACAAGTCGGTAATATCAGCATGGACCAGGCGATGATCTGGCTCGATGGTGATAAGCACGGCGTCGGTGAAGAGGCTGTGCTCATCGGCGAACAGGGAAAAGAACGGATTGGAGCATGGGAATTGGCGCAGAAAGCGGATACAGTCGCTTACGAAATTTTATGCGGCTGGACGCCGCGAGTACCACGAATATATGAAGGAAAAGGATGGAAACCATACACGAGTTGATCAAAGCCCGCCGTGACAAGTTACAGGCTTTCAGGGATGAAGGGATTGATCCATATCCATATAATTTTAATCGTACACATACGGTTCAGGCAATGTTGGAAGCATTTGAAGAAATTTCAGAAAAAGAACAGGAAATTTCACTTGCCGGACGACTGGTCGCCAAACGCGTCATGGGAAAGGCTTCATTTGCACATATTCTTGATGAAACCGGAAGAATTCAAATGTATGTGCGACGTGATGATATAAATACTGAAGAGAAACCCAATCTGTACTCTCTTTTCAAGACAAAAATCGATCTTGGCGACTGGGTTGGGATTCACGGTACAACGATGGTTACTAAAACCGGTGAAAAAACCCTCCATGTCAACGATTTGACATTGCTGGCAAAATGTTTGAGACCACTTCCGGTAGTGAAGGAAGAGGCGGAAAGTGGTGAGCGTTATCATGAGTTTTCTGATCCGAATGAACGTTACCGCAATCGCGCACTCGACCTGGTGGTGAACCCGGAGGAACGGGATGCTTTCCGAACCAGGGCAAGAATAATTTCGATCATGCGGAATATGTTGGATAAAAAAGGTTTTCTTGAGGTGGAAACTCCTGTCTTGCAACCTTTATACGGAGGTGGTACGGCGAGACCATTTAAAACCCATCATCATCAACTTAAAAAAGATCTGTATCTCCGTATTGCCGATGAGTTATATCTGAAAAGGCTGATTGTTGGAGGTCTGGACAGGGTTTACGAAATATCAAAAGATTTTCGCAATGAGGGAGTTGACCGTACCCATAATCCCGAATTCACCATGATGGAATGTTATGCAGCTTTTGAAGATTATACTTTCATGATGGAACTGGTTGAGGATATTGTATCGAGTACAGCCAGGGAACTGCATGGCAGTTATAAAGTAAACTATGGTAAGCATGAGCTTGATTTTACACCTCCGTGGCGAAGAGTACGTTTCTTTGATGCACTAAAAGAGGTAACAGGCGAAGATCTAATAGATGCCGATTTGCAGCGAATACGTGATGTAGCGAAAGAAAAAAAGGTAACGATTGAAGATAAAGCCTTAAAGGGCAAAGCTCTTGACATACTTTTTGGTGAACTTGTAGAGCCAGGATTTACCCGTCCGACATTCGTATATGATTATCCTATTGAATTGAGTCCCCTGGCAAAAATGCATCGAGATGGCGGAAGTAAACTGGTAGAACGTTTCGAAGGATTTGTGGGAGGCATGGAAATAGCCAACGCTTTTACAGAATTGAATGATCCATCGGATCAACGTAACCGTTTCGAGGATCAGGCAAAGGCTCGTGCAGCAGGAGATGAAGAAGCGATGGCATTAGATGAGGAATTCATAGCCGCCCTCGAACTCGGTATGCCACCAACCGCAGGCCTTGGAATGGGAGTTGACCGGTTGGCGATGATTATGAGTAACCGGACATCGATACGTGACGTGATTTTGTTTCCGCTGTTAAGGGATCGAGAAGAATCCTAAAAATGAATTATAAATTTTTACTACTGTATATATGAATAGAATTATGGAGTTGGATAGAGAATGAATTGGCGCGGTGGAGGCGGTATCGGGTTTGGTAGTGGTTTGAGCCCGGTAATCAGAAACCTGATAATGATCAATGTTGGGCTTTTTGCTTTTGAATCATTATTCAAAATTAACTTGGCGCATGTGTTTGGCTTATCGCCGTACCGGTTTTGGCATGGTTTTCTCTGGCAGCCATTCACATATATGTTCCTCCACGGTGGATTCATGCATGTTTTCTGGAACATGTTCCTCCTCTGGATGTTTGGCGCTCAATTGGAATCCATCTGGGGTCCCCGCCGTTTTCTGACATATTATCTCATTTGTGGCGTGGGAGCAGGATTGTTGAATGCTGTTGTTACACCTGGAAGTCCAATTCCCATCGTTGGCGCATCGGGTTCGATTTATGGCTTGCTGCTTGCGTTTGGACTGACATTTCCTAATCGTGTGATATTATTATGGTTCGTTCTCCCTATAAAAGCAAAATATCTTGTTATTATCATGGGCGCACTCGAGTTGTTCTTTGCATTGAGCCAACCAAGCTCACCTATAGCACATTTTGCCCATCTCGGCGGGATGCTTTTCGGTCTGGTTTATTTGAGGAAGGACAATTGGATACGGTCTGCTCTTAGATGGCAGTCTAATCGTGTGAGCAGGAAGAACCTGGAGGTTGTCTGGAACCGCAGCCATGAAATGGAAAAGCTGCAAAAAGAGGTTGATGAGTTGCTGGACAAGATCAACGAAAGTGGTTACGAGAGTCTGAATCGTCAGGAAATAAACCGACTTAAAGAAGCAAGTAAAAAACTGAAAGAATGGGAAAAGCAAGCTTAATATATAAATATCCTGCCATTACATTGTTGTATAATAACACAAGCTAAACAGTTACAAAGTTCTTTTTTATAAAACAGCCGTAATTGTTGATATTTGATTATCATTCGTTTAAACTTGAACCGAACTGAAACAAACAAGAAATTCCAAGATGAGATTATCAAAAGCATTTTTACCTACACTGAAAGAAGTTCCTTCTGACGCAGTTGTGACCAGTCATAAACTAATGCTGCGTGCGGGTTTGATCCGTCCGCTGATGGCTGGTGTTTATAATTATCTGCCTTTCGGACAAAAAGCTGCATTAAAAGCGATTCAGATTGTCCGCGAGGAAATGGACAGAATCGGGGGGCAGGAGGTTTTTCTGCCAATGCTGAACCCGGTGGAAATATGGCAAGAGACCGGGAGGGCATCGGACTTTGGATCTGAGATGTTCCATCTTCGCGATCGCAAAGATCGCGAGCTTGTTCTCGCGCCTACTCATGAAGAAATCATCTGCAGCATAGCTCGTAACGAAGTCCGCAGTTATAAAGAGCTGCCGCAAATATGGTATCAGTTTCAGTCTAAATTTCGTGACGAACCACGTCCACGAAGCGGTGAATTAAGAACCCGTCAGTTTATTATGAAAGATTCATACAGTCTTGACTCTGACTCTGAAGGATTAGACAAATCATATGATCTGCATGATGAAGCTTATCGCAGGATATTCAAACGCTGTGGTCTGGATTACTTCGTGGTGGGCGCTTCCAGTGGATTGATGGGAGGGAGCGGTTCAGAGGAATTTATGATTGCCTCCGATGCCGGCGAAGATACCTGTGCGGTCTGCGATTCATGTGACTATGCCGCTAACCTGGAGGTAGCTTCATCAGCGTTGAAAGAAGAAACCACCGATGAAAAAGTAATCCCGTTTGAAAAAGTCCCCACACCGGGAAAACGGACAGTCGAAGAAGTTTCGCAGTTCCTTGGATTGACGCCTGATAGATTTATTAAATCTCTTGTATTTGTTGGAGATGATGGACTGGTGATGGTATTAATTCGTGGTGATGAAGAGGTAAATGAATCAAAATTGCTGCCCCTGCTTGGTGCATCCATGCGACCTGCTGAGGCTGATGAAGTCCTCAAATTGATCGGAGCAGAGATCGGTTACCTCGGACCTGTCGGGCTTGAGGGCAAAATACGAATAATCGCCGATAATCGTCTCAAAGATGCGAAAAATCGTGCTACCGGGGCGAACGAAAACGACCATCATGTCATAGGCGTACAAGTCGGTGAAACATTCAAACCTGACGAATGGGCTGATATCAGGACTGTCAAAGAGGGCGAACCATGCTCCAATTGCGGCGAACCCTTGAATGTAGTCCAAGCGATTGAGCTTGGTCATATATTCAAATTAGGCACAAAATACAGTAAGGCTATGAAAGCAACCGTACTTGACAAGGATGGCAAAGACGTACCGTTGGTGATGGGAAGTTATGGTATCGGTATAGGTCGTCTCCTTGCTGCCGCCATAGAGAATCAAGCCGATAATAATGGTATTATTTGGTCTGTTGCACTTGCGCCGTATGAAGTTGTGATAGTACAGTTAAAAAGTAAGAATCCCGAAGTAGGGGATACCGCCGATAAATGGTACGAAAATCTAAAGGAAAAAGGCTGGAGCGTTGCCCTTGATGATCGTGATGTGCGTCCGGGATTCAAGTTTAAGGACGCTGATCTTCTTGGATACCCGTTCCAGATCGTAGTCAGTGAACGAAATTTGACAGAAGGAAACCTTGAATTGAAGCGCCGCAGGGATGGCTTAAAGATTGTTATTCCAGAGGAAGAAGCGTTTGAACAGCTTCTCAAGTGGCGCGAAGAGGATATCGCCCTGACTACACCTGATTAAGCCGCGATGGAAAATATTTGAAGAGCGTTGCCGAAAGAGTAGCGGAATTTACTGAAGCGCGTCGCGTAATGGCGATGGGGCTTTATCCATATTTTCGCGAAATTGAAGGCGAGCAGGGGACGATTGTTACCATGAATGGTAAATCCGTCCTGATGATGGGCTCCAACAACTACCTCGGTCTCACAGACCACCCCGAAGTAAAAGCTGCTGCACAGAAAGCAATAGACCAATATGGTACAGGATGCGCCGGATCGCGGTTCCTCAATGGTACGCTGTCAATTCATACGGAATGTGAGGAAGTCCTTGCTGATTTTATGGGAACTGAAGCCTCGCTGGTTTATTCTACAGGTTTCATGGCGAACCAGGGGGTTATATCCGCGCTTGTCGGCAGGGATTCATATATTATCATCGACAAGGCAGATCATGCCAGTATAATCGATGCAGCCCGCCTCGCCTATGGTAAAACAATAAAATATGCACATAATGATATGGAAGACCTTGAGAAAAAGCTGTCCGCACTTTCCGGTAAGTTATGTATTATTGTAATTGACGGCGTCTTCTCAATGGAAGGTGATATTGCAAAGCTTCCAGAGATTTGTGATATCGCTGAAAAGTATAATGCGGAAGTGATAGTGGATGACGCTCATGCCATTGGGGTTATCGGCGAAAATGGAACCGGAACGGCGTCACATTTCGGTATCGGAGACAAAATCCTCGGTACCATCGGTACTTTCAGCAAAGCGCTGGCATCCATTGGTGGATTTATAGCGTCAAGCGAAAATATCATTCATTTCCTCAGGCATCATTCACGTGCTTTGATTTTCTCCGCAAGTCCACCTCCGGCGGGCGTGGCGGCTGTCATAAAAGCCGTAGAAATTATCAAGCGTGAACCGGAACGGATTGAACGTCTCATGGAATTGACCGCATACCTGAGAAATGCTCTCAAGCAGGCAAATTTCAATATCGGTCAGTCAGAAACACCAATTATCCCGATATATGTCGGTGAGGAAATGAACGCTTTTAAAGCCTGTATGATGTTGCAGGCAGAGGGTGTCTTCGTTAATCCGGTGATCAGCCCCGCCGTGCCGCCGGATAAATCACTGCTAAGATTGTCATTAATGTCAACCCTGACCGAAGAGAATCTCGATTTCGCCATGGAGAAGCTGATTAAAGTCGGCAAAACGCTTGGGTTTATATAGAGCCTGAAAATATTGCATCATGTTTATTGACAAAAATCTGGTTATTCCATGTGTTATTGATAAAGCAAAATTGTCAGCAACTTAGAGTCTATTAACTAAAAAGAAAACAACAAACCGCAGAGAACACAAAGTATGCACTAAGGTCACAGAGAGACTCTTTGTGCTCTTTGCGAATTCTTCGAGAACTTTGTGGTTTTTCTTTATAACGCTGCTGAACCAGAGATCGTTTTAGATATTTGTTATATATTGACGAGGTAAAGATTTCAAGAAACTTAAAGTCGATTAGCTCAAAAACAACAAACCGCAGAGAACACAAAGTATGCACTAAGGTCACAGAGAGACTCTTTGTGCTCTTTGCGAATTCTTCGAGTACTTTGTGGTTTTTCTTTTTAATGCTGCTGAATCAGAGATCGTTCAAGACGTAACTATCAAGAAATGGTTTAGAATAAAAATAAGGGCTTATGAACACCGGAATACAAATTAAAGAAGTTGAAAACAAACGCCAGGAAAAGGATTTCCTTGACGTTCCGTACATCGTTCAAGGCTCCAATCCTGTCTGGGTTCCTCCCTTGCGTGTCCAGGTAAAAGAACTGATTGATCCGAAAAAAAATCCCTTCTTCGATCACGCTGAAATGCGGAAATTTGTGGTCTATTCCGACGGTCGTCCTGCCGGCAGGATCGCCGCGATAAACGATTCGGCACATAACAGCACCCACAATGAAACCACCACCCAATTCGGGTTTTTTGAATGTATCGATGACGAGGATGCTGCAAAGGCGCTTTTCGACTCCGTTGAAAAATCTGCCGGCGAATGGAATCATAACCTGGTTCGTGGTCCCTTCAATCCCTCGGTAAACGAAGACCTCGGCATTCAAATTGATGCTTTTGACCGTTCCCCGATGGTCATGCTGCCTTACAATCCCTCCTGGTATCCTGTATTAATCGACAAATGCGGTTTTGAAAAAGCTATGGATCTGTATTGTTATTATTTCGATGACCAAATGATTACTGAAAAACTTATCCGTGGCGCTGAGCTGGTCCGAAAACGCACCAAACTGAAGTTCAGGAAATTCGACAAAAAACATTTCTGGCGCGATGCATTGAAAATATGGGATGTTTACCGTAAGGCATGGGAGGACAACTGGTGCGCTGTCCCGTTTGCCGAAGACGAATTCAGGCATATGGCACACAACCTGAAACAGATCGCGGATTTCGACATAATATTTCTTGCCGAGAAAGATGACGGTGAACTGGTCGGTTTCCTCCTCGCCCTGCCGAATATTAATGAAACGGTAATTAAAATCCGTGACGGTCGCCTGTTCCCCTTCGGTCTTCCCAGGCTGATGTGGCATACACGTAAAGGTGCGATCACAAGCGTACGTATCCCACTGATGGGCGTTCTCGAAGAATACCGTGGCAGGGGTATTGATGCGGTATTTTACCACGACCTGTTCATCGAGGGTGTAAAAAAAGGCTATACATGGAGCGAAATGAGCTGGATCCTCGAAACCAACACAATGATGAACCGAGCAGCCGAAATGATGGGAGGCAAACGGTATAAGACTTACCGAATATATGAAAAAGTATTGTAGCCCGGATGGCTTGCATCCGGGGATTCGTTAATGAACAGAAGGATTTTTATATGGTGGCAAAACAATCCTGTAACATTAAAGGTGAAGTATCATGAGTGAACCATTCAATATTTACCTTGATGAAAGTTGTCACCTTGAACATGACAACATACCAGTTATGGTATTGGGAGCGGTATGGTGTCCCACTCGTGTCGTTAAAGAGGTGAGTGATCGTATAGCAGAGATCAAGATTCGCCACGAAATACCAAAATTTATTGAATTGAAATGGTCAAAACTATCTCCTTCAAAAAAGCAATTGTACCTTGACCTTGTTGACTACTTCTTCGATGATGATGACCTGCATTTCCGAGGAATCCTAATACCGGATAAAACCCAGCTAAATCATACCTACTTCAACCAGAGCCATGATACCTGGTATTACAAGATGTGCTTCCGTTTGCTTGAACCCATCATTGATCCAGTCCAACGATATCAAATCTATATGGATATAAAGGATACTCGGAGTGAACAAAAACGTAAGAGGCTTGAAGAAATATTACGTTCGGCACGGGGCGATGTCCGTGGGAAAGTAATCAAACGAGTCCAACAAATACGATCCCATGAAGTCGCTATCATGCAGTTAACAGATATCATCATAGGAGCTATTGGATACCATAACAGAGGGCTAACATCGAATCCTGCAAAGCTTGAAGTTATCAGGAGAATTCAACAACGTTCCAGATGGTCTTTGGACAAAACCACTTGGTTGCGCGAACCAAAGCTGAGCCTTCTGCGGTGGAAAGGCAGGGAAGCAAATAATGTGTGATCCCGCCTGGCTGCCAACATTATACTATTTGAATGATTATGATGGTGACTGGGACAATTTTTTAAATGCAGTATATGCGGTATTTCGTAGAGATTTTATCACCAGCCAGCCAAAATTTCAAGGATGTTGGGTACGCTGTATAAGGAATCCAGTTGAAAGGAATAAGGAAGAAGGGTTTTGGCACTGCATACAAGGAAACGATGCGAATGCTGTCCCAGAACCCCCAAGAATGGAACGTATTGAGTGGATTCGCGCAATGATCGAAAATATTAACGATCCCAATATCGATTGCTGGGAAAATCAGAGAGGGCGTGAACCGAGATGGAGTATCTGGTTTCGGGAGGAGTTCCTGGTTGTCCTTGTTGAAAAGACCAGGAAACGGGATGGTTTTCGTGCTTTTTTACTACTGACCGCGTATGATACACCACGCGAGCATACAAGGCGGAAATTACGAAATGAGAGGGATACAGCTTTGGGTAGAAACGTCTAACGCCGCACTATAGAGGGCACGGCGTCAGTACTCCTTCCACCTGTGGCGGATGAGCTATAAAAAGTTAAGTATATACAATACTGTTTGTCAATAGATAACAATTCAATTTCGAAATTCACAGCACTGGCTCATGAGATAGTTGGTTGTCCAACTGGGTATTATTGGTTTATCAGTTTACATAAAGCAGTTATATCTTTCCATTTGAAAAGGAAACATGAGTAGTGGCTTTAAATACGGAACTGTCAAGTGGGACAAAACATTATTCCACCGTTGTGCAATCCGCCAGAGGTCGGACAAGGCCAACGGCGGCATGAGCGCTCGGTTTCCAATAATGGGCGTTCTCGAAGAATACCGCGGAAGAGGTATAGATGCGGTTTTTTACCACGACCTATTCATCGAGGGTGTAAAAAAAGGCTATACATGGAGCGAAATGAGCTGGATCCTCGAAACCAACACAATGATGAACCGAGCCGCCGAAATGATGGGCGGCAAACGGTATAAGACTTATAGAATTTATGAAAAAGAAGTATAAGAGAGGTTAGGGATTCGCTAATTAGTAATAGTTCATAATTAACGATTTACGTTGGACGCTCCTGAATTGAGGAATGAAACATACTCATTGGAGAGAAGACATAAAATAGACCATGTTTGCAAGCAAACATGGCCACCCGCCGAATATATTACACAACGAGAATTGCAATCTTGTTTTAGAATAGTATGACAAATTTTGTGACTCTCATCTAATAATATTATAATATTTGTGGCTTTTCCGTAAATTTATGCATTATATTCGATCATAATAATATTATATGGGAGAAAAAGATGTTAATAGAATTCTCAGTTGAGAATTTCCTTTCCATAGGTGATAGAGTAACTCTTTCTATGGTTCCATTCATGAGTTATAAAGAATTTTTAGATACCAACACTCACATTTCAGAAAGTGTGCGTGCAAATAGAATTCTAACCAGCGCAATAATATATGGCCCAAACGCATCTGGGAAAACTAATATTTTCAAAGCCATAAATTATATGTCAGCGTTTATTAGAAGTTCAGCTGATGAAAAGAGTGAGGATATTCTCAATGACCTAAGTGTCTTCGGCCTAGATCCAAAATTTAATGAGCAGCCAACTCGTTTTTCAATCTCATTTCTATTTCAAGAGTTTATTTATCATTATTGTTTCTCAATTAAAGAAAACTTAATAAATTATGAAGAACTTAGTATAAAGGAAAATAAACCCAGACAAAAGTGGTCAGTATTGTATGTTCGTGATTTAGACTCGAAACAAGAGATTTGGTATGGACCTAAACTGAAAGGTGATAGAGTTGGCATTTATAAAAAGACAAGACCAAATACCCTATATTTGAGTTCGCTTTATCGATGGAATTCTCCAATTGTAGCTGAACCGTATGAGTGGTTCGAGCAACATCTAAATTCAACTCCTGATAACGCACCGGGAATGTATCCATTCACAATTCATCGTGTTTCAGAATCTGAGGTATTTAAAAAGAAAGTCTTAGATTTCATTCAAAATGCTGATATTGATATAGAAGATATTGAAATTAGGAGATCTGTTGTTGAGGGATTAGATCTCAAGTTAAAAGATGGTGCAGCAGTAGTATTATCTAATGAGCTGCTGATACAAAGAGATCAAAAAGAAACATATTCATTGGAGACCAAATTCATCCATTCTGCTGAGGGAGAAGAGGGGAATAAACACTTTCTGACAGTTGATTTTAACAATGAATCTGAAGGTACTCAGAAATTATTTAGAATTTCTGGAATGATAATAGATGCGTTAGAAGATGGCGATACTTTGTTAATAGACGAATTAGCAGGTAATTTGCATCCATTACTAACAAAATCAATAGTAAAATTATTCCACGATCCACAAATCAACCGTAAAGGAGCACAACTTATATTTAATACACATGATATTTCATTGATGGATCCGACTCTTTACAGAAGAGATCAAATCTGGTTTACTGATAAAAAGAAATCATGTATGACGGAATTATTCCCATTGATTGATTTTAAACCCAAAAAAGAAGAGGCGATTCGTTCCAGATATCTTGCCGGTCAATATGATGCTATTCCGATCATTTATCATCGCTTTATGGTTCGTGCGTCTAAAACGAGTAATGATGAAGAATAGAGATTTAAGAAAAATATTCAAAAGAAAAAGAAAGATAAGGCCAAGAAATGAACTTGTACTAATAATAGTTCCTGGCTCATCTGACGCTAACTATATCAATGATTTAAGGCGAGTAAAAAGGAAAAAATCTGCTACTATTCAGATTAAGGAGAAAGGTGACAATAATCCTCAGGATATGATGGCATATGCATTAAAGCAAAGAATTAAAAGCTATGATGATGTTGGACAAAAAAGACCGGTAAAATATGACCAGATTTTTATAATCTTAGATTATGATAACGAAGATAATTGCGATTTGAAAAGAGATAACCTTTTTAACTTAATTTGCTCGAAATACAAAAGTGGAAACGTTCAAGCAATATACTCTAACCCTTCCTTCGAAATATGGATTTGTTTTCACTTCACAAGCACAGCGAGATGGCTAAAGCGAAAAGATGCTTACGATAAAGCTAAGAAACATATACCAAGTTATTCTAAATCAAGTGATTATCATGTCTATAAATATATTGAAGATTACGAATCAAAAGCAATAAAGAATGCAAAATCTGCCGAAACACACCATGATAGTTGTTCAAAATATACACCTTCCCAGAGAAATCCTTCAAGCAAATTATTCATACTTTTAGACTATTTCAATATCCGGTTATGTCATTAGCTCAGCCAGTCATTGACAAGAGTGCTGAACATTCGTATATTACTACACACAAGTACAGCATATATACGGAGATAACAATGGCTAAAATATTGTCGTTCTTTGATTTTCA
>JAVCCM010000089.1 GCA_030765455.1 Candidatus Electryonea clarkiae
TCAATTATTAGTCGACAATGCCTGAATCAAAGAATAGGAAACAAGGAAAAACTGACTTCTGAAATATCAAGCTGGGAAAAAGAAAAAAATCAAACCAATTCAAAAATTGACTGGCAGTTTACAACAAAGGACGCAAGAATAAAACTACGAAAGCTGTATCCATCAATTGAGGTGCGATAGAGTACTAGGCCTACCTTTGCGAAATAATTCAGCAAGATATTATCCCACGTCGATTCACTTTCATCGAAAGTGAACTCCTTAGATCAACGAATCGACCATCCAGACTAATGTCTCATCAAGGAAAGCATGGTATCCAACCAGTTTATAGCGAATTATTCCCTCCTTGTCGATTACCAGGAAAGTAGGAATTCCCATCACATCATATTCTTTTGCGATGTCTTTGTCACCATAGAGTATTTGCCAGGTTACATTCTCTTCTTTCAATGTCTCGCGAACCTTGGTTTTTCGCTCCTCCCCTGTCACACGTTCCCAGACGTTCATGCCAAAAAGATGAATATTGGGATTATTACTTACTTTATCTTGATGAAGCGCTCTCAAACGTGGGATGCTCAACTTGCAAGGCGGACACCATGTCGCCCAGAAATCGAGAATAACGATATCACCCTTTAAATCTGCCATATTTACCGTGTTACCCTTATCATTTTCAAGGGAGAATAGCGGCGCTTCAAAATCCAGAAGATTTTCCAAAGCTTCTTTCTTTCGCTTTGCCTGGGTCACAACCTGTTTCGTTTTCATCATCTTTATGATGTCGCTATAACCATTCGCAACTCTTCTAATAACAGAGGAATCTTTTGAGATTAGATCGGATGCATGAAATTTCTTTTCTTTTCCTCCATCGATATTTTTAGCTGCTTGGGAATAATGATGGAGAAGGTAAAATGGATTTTGGCTGTCTTCTGTCTGTTCCTGAAGGAGATCATAATCATAATAGCCCAGTTCTATTGCCATCTTCAGGTAATGCAGACAACTATCAGGTTGGTTGACTTCTGCGCAAAGATTTGCGAGGTCAAAGTATGCCCAACCGTCTTCCGGGTTAATCAAAGCGGAAGATCTCTGTAATTCCACCACTCCTGCCATATTGCCTGTTATTCTATATCGTGATGAAAGACTCCTGACAGCACTCGGGTGACCGGGATTATTTTTCAAGTAACCTTCCAGGATATCCACAACTTTATTCATGGTCTCATTGGTTTCGGTTTCACCCGTTTGATCCTGTTCAAATTCAGTTGCCTTGACCATAAGATTGAAATAATCAAATTTATGCGTGTTTCCTTCACATGCTTGCCCGGCATGATGCAATGCTTTCTCACGGTTCCCGGATTCCAGGTACGCGGCACCAGTAGCAAAATGTGCCAATGGTAGATGTGGTGATAACACCAATGCTTCTTCGGCGCTTTTTAGAGCTTCCTCGTTCTTAATCTGGCGGCGAGTATATTCATAAGATCCAAGAGCTTGTACAAACGGATTATCAGGAGCGAGAGCGATGGCTTCATCTATAATATCACCCAACTCCAATCTCCTGCTGGAAACACGCGCATATAATAATTTTGCCATTGGATCCGATGGAAATTCATCCATCCTGGAGGAGTATTCTGAGCGGACTGCAGCTATATCAGCATCAATCATTCTATCCTGGTAATACAATTCGAGAGCGATATCATCGGGATTATCTTTCATCATGGATTTTGCAAAATCCGCAGCTTCGCGAGCCTCTTTTTCTGCCCATGGAGTTGGGAATTTCTCCCACATTTCCTTCACGTTAGGAGAAAATGCACCACTGTCGCTTGCTTTGTTGCATCCGAAACCGGCAAGGATAATTACTGCTAACATTATTGATGCAAAACTGTAAAATGAGGATTTCATCTGAATACTCCTGAATATGTTTCGTAAAATCACAATTTGTATTTAACAATTCTTCTATTGAAATTATCTAATTACACTAAATTTATGATCTTGTTTCCGTTAGTGGATATCTTTCAAACACCGAGTATATTCAGAACTTGTTCTAAATCCGATAAATCATCCAAAATCGCATCAGCATCGGTATTGATCAGCTCATCCTTATCAACAAAACCACTCGCAACTGCCAATACTTTTGTGCCATTTGCTTTTCCCGCATCAACATCTTTTGGCGTATCACCAATCACCCATATATCTTCAGAGTTACCACACCAATTATAATACTCATTTGAGGCTTCAATCGCGGCAGTAATGACATCTTCTCTTTGTTCATAATCGCCGCCAAATCCACCGACCGGGAAATACCGGTTCAAGTTAAATTTATCCAGCTTAATCCTGCACGTACTTTGTATATTTCCTGTACCCAGTACCAAGGCTATATCATCTCTCTGCGAAAGAGTAGCCAGTAATTCCGGCACTCCTTTCAACAAATATGGTCCGGGATCATTGGGATACACTTCACTTAAACGTTGAAAAAATTCCTTTTCAAATACATTAAAAAGAATTTCAAAGTCTCCGTTTACTCCGCTTAGTTGGAGTAATATTCTGAAAATGCCCCTGTCTGTCATGCCCATAAAAGCAATTTTGCTGTTCTTTGCATCAAACCCTGTTGCATGTCTAAAAGCATGGAAAAATGTATCACGGACAATTGTTCCATTGAGTAATAATGTACCATCAACATCAAAAATGAGTAATTTCGAGGGGGAATTGGGGTTCATTTATTATGATTATCCTGATTCTTTAATTATTTAAGGTCAGACAAATTTTTTAAATGCAGAATCTCCGGCTCGGGTGTAGAAGTGTCAAACCATACAGCGGTCGGATCAGCTTTTAGACCGAAAACTTCACCGGGATTAATTATCCAGGGAGGGCGATTTTCAATGTGTAACTTGTGTAGATGGCCGTAAACAATTATATCAGCTTGTTTAGTTGAAGCAAAAGATTCTATCCATGCTGGATGATGCATTACAACTATCCTTAGTCCATCAAGTTCGTAGATATGCGGTTCTGTATTTATTTCGCTCTTTTCATGGATTTCTTTGAACCGGTTTGAAAGACCGATACGTTCGCCATCGCAGTTTCCATATACAGAATACACAGGACACCCGGCATGTTTCAGTACATCAATCGTAAAAGGTGCGACAAAATCTCCAGAGTGGATTATCGCTTCAGCGTTTCTCCTTTTGAATTCGAGCACAGCTCTACCAAGGTTTCTCAGGTGATCATGACTGTCTGTCATTATGCCTAATCTCATGGCAATTCCTCAGCCTCTTCTTCAGAGTCATATTCTTCTGAATACTCTTCTTCTACTTCCTCTGTCTGAAATGCAGGAATGGTGGGAACCACAGTCATATCAACTAATACTGCTGTGACATCAAGTCGTGAAACCTCTAAAGCCGCAGCATCTACCGGAAGAGGCAGGCTTACAACAACTTCGCTGTCAGGCAGGAGCCGTGCCGGTCGGGGACCAAGTTTCCATTTTCCAACCCGGACTTTTGAATTATACAGGGTAACATCAAGAATGGGTCCGACAAATGTGTGATTGCTACTGTTATTTTCAAGAGTCAAATATATTATTACTAATCCTCCATCAAGTTCAGCTTTTCTATCCGTTATCTTGACATGCCTGGGCCACAGTTTTTTTGCTAATTTTTCGGCGGTTACTTTTCGAAATTTGGTGAAATCACGCATGAAACGGTACAATTTAAGGTCTGCTACACCTGTATAAATTCCGTTATACTCCGAGACGTCAAAATCAGATGAGCTTGGCTTTGTGTCGGGCATTCCAATTGACGAAAGAAGTTCTTTAGTAGTACCTCTGAATGGTGGAAGATCGATCTCTGCATGAATAGTCGATCTCGAAGGAATATCCACTAAACACCGAAGCTCATTAAACCTTGAGGTTCCAAATTTTTTTCTTCCGTTATCAAGCACGTTATTATATATATACTCAATTAAATCTGAAGGGTATTTCCTGATAGATGTTGGTTGTCCCAGAACAGTAACAAGACTATCAATAGAGCGAAACTTGTTTTTCCCTCCCAGCAGGAACCTGATATTCAACATGTTTACTTGATCATACCCTAATGAAGGCGCCCAAACCCAAGCCTGATCATAGTCTAAATGTTCAATTCTTGCCCAATTGCAGCGACGTTCAACAACGAGGAAATTCGCTCCTTTTGTGACTTCTCCAATTTTCTCCCCGTTTGGACAGGATCTTATGTTTTCTGTTTTTTCAACAATAGTTGCATACTGATTCTCTTGAATTGTTTCAATTTCTAACGATTTATATGGTTGTTTATCATCTTCAATGTCTTCGACAATTGGAAGTTCATTGGTAACTCCAGCGCAACCATGAAACAGGCTGACAGCAAACAGTAGTATCAGTACCAAGCACAGATACAGGGATTTTGAAACGATAGGAGAATTTAATGATATGGTTTTTTGCGATTCAGGAGATATTTTATTTATGTTCACTATTATTGATCTCTCCGGTTTTATCTACAACGGTTTTGCTGGCATTGTCTTCCGTCCAGTTGATAGCAGCCATGACGTCCGGTATTCCCCATCCATAAATATTATCCGGTCTGTCTGCATGTGAGGCAGTTTCCTTCAAAGCTCTCTCAACTTTACCTGTGCTCCAATCAGGGTGAGCGCCGCGTACCAATGCACAAACCGCACTAAGAACCGGTTGGGATAAGCTTGTTCCATTCCATCGAGAATAATAATGTTCTGTTTGAGGACTGACACAAGCGGTACGTATGCCCATTGCGGTTAAATCTGGTTTGGTTCTTCCATCCGCAGAGGGACCTCTACTCGAAAACCGTGCTACTTTTCCGGTGCTGTCAACTGCTCCGGCACCTATGACTCCAAATGCTTCAGCAGGCGCACCAAGTGTCATAGGCTGGGGTCCTTCATTTCCCATGGATGTAACACTAAGGACACCAAGTTTTCGCGCGTGATTTGCCGCTCTGCTGGTCAGGGGAGTCTCACCGTCGTAATCAGTAACATCGTACCAATCCTTGTAGGACAGAGAAGCTCCAAGCACTCTCGCACCCAATCGTTCGCCCCACTCCATAGCAGCAATAAAGTCATCTTCCTCCTGAACGACTTCCTGCCTGACATCTTCAGTTTTGGCGAGAATGAAGCTTGCTTCATAAGCGATGCCAATTAAGTTGCCCGGCCTATATCCTGCGATCACTGAAAGGCACCCGGTTCCATGGTTGGGCTGACCCTTGGAATCGACATCAATCTCTAAACCTGTATAATCGTCATCTTCAACAAAATCGTATTCAGTGAACTTGTCCAGTGATGAATAAGCCTCATGCGATAACTCGAACCCGCTGTCCAGGATTAGCATAAGTACACCACGCCCGGTATATCCCTGGCGGTGCGCTTCAATGGCATTCACTTGCAGGTTTTGCATATAGGAAGGACCATACATGCCGGGTAAATCGGCTCCCTCGCCAGGTGCAGGATAACCTTCCCATCTTCCTGCCTCTTCATAAGCCCAGCTTGCAGGGTATCCCCGCCCCACTGCTGTTACTTCAGACACAAACGGTAATAACTTTATATCATTTACAATATTTAAATCCGCCTCAATGCTGATCCTGTTAAACCACCTGGAAATCCTCCTGATTTCAGCGCCGGCATTGGAGACAGCGTCGATATATTCAGGATCGGGCGGTAGATCTGCAAGTGTTATTAGTGAATCTCCTTCAAGCCCTTCTACCACTCTTCTATCGATTGATGCCTGGGTAAGTCCATTGAAAATAGCTTTCTCGTAAATTTCATCAGAATCCAGATATTCCCATTGCCCACGGTCAGAAAACTGAACCCAGTAGCGGCAAATAGATGAACATGCATCATTGTCGAATGCCTCAGCGTTATCAAGGCTTTCGGCAAAAATTGTACTCACTGCAAGAATCGGAAGTAGTAATAGTAATCGCTTCAATCTTTTGCCTATTGTACTGATATCAAGGTTTTTCCATCTTATGGAAAATGCACGAATCCTGAGATGATGAAATACAAATATATTGCACCACTTACAAAAATCATCGAATCAAATCTATCTAAAGCGCCCCCATGTCCCGGAAAGAGTTTGCCGGAATCTTTTACTTCCGCCGCCCTTTTAAAAAGAGACATGGTTAAATCACCCGTAATAGAAAACGCCCCAATTATGACTCCGATATAGAGAATCTGGACATTTGAAAAAAAACCATTGAGAGGTGTGAGTCCTATAGATTTTATGGCTACCAAGGATCCTACGTAACACCATAATATTGAAGTGACAACCCCTGCAATTGCTCCTTCAACAGTTTTCTTGGGAGATAACCTGGGTGCAAGTTTAATTTTCCCGAATTGTCTTCCGATTAGATATGCCGCTGTGTCACCCCACCAAATACCAGCCCAGATATATATAATAATCCATGCTGCTGTTAAATCCGACGGCCAGTTATTTCCATCTCGTATCAAAATCATTGCTGCCATTGGAAAGCATACTAAAATATTAGCTACAACAGATGATATTAATATTTTGAATCCTTTATCAACTCCCATAAAAACAGCTGTGACGCTCACTATAATCACAAATGTAAGGAATAATGGAAAGATGGCGGATACACCAAAGAAATGAATTATCATAAGAGCAATAAAACCGAATGCTGAGGATGGTATTCTCAATCCCTTAAAATCGAGTATTTCCATTATTTGGTGAATTTCGTAAATTGATACCGCACACATTACGGCTATGAGTAATGCAAATACCCACCCACCAAAGTATGAGGAACCAAGTGCGATTATAATCAGGATAGCTGCTACCCACAGTCTTTTAAGGAATTCTATTATCAATTGTCTCCCAGCTTTAGTATGATTGCTGATACTTCTCCAGTACCCTTTTTTATCAATCCAATTCTGCGCGCTGCCTCAACACTCAAATCAATGACACGATCTCCAACGTATGGCCCTCGATCATTAACACGTACTTTAACGCTTTTTCCCGTTTCAAGCAATGTAACTTTTAAGATTGTTCCAAATGGAAGACTTTTGTGAGCACATGTTAGTGCATTCTGATTATATATCTCTCCGTTAGCAGTAAGTTTTCCATGAAATCCAGGTCCATAATAACTTGTTATACCTTTTAGTACCTGTCCTTTTTTAAAGCTTTTATGATTTGATTCTTTGATCGGTTTTTTTTGATCTTTTTCGGTTTTCTTCGTGGTTTTTTTTACAGCTGGAACAGATTTCGGAGGTTTCCTGTTCTTTGAAGTATAGATTGGCATTGGAGTACAGCCGGCTCCAATTGCAAAAGATACAACAATGATAAAGCATATCGGATGACTGACAGATGATTTAAAATTCATATCAACCCGGGACTCCGAGATTATAAGGACGATCCGTGCGCAATGTACCAATTATCTCACAGATTGCGCCAATCTCTTCCTCCTCAAGATATTGTATCAGCCGCTTATTTATTTTTTCTGGTAATTGTGGATCAGTAAACAACGCTGTGCCTATCTGAACTGCAGATGCTCCGACTATCATAAATTCCAAAACATCCTGCCATGTTGTGATACCGCCAATACCAATTATTGGAATCTTAACCGCATTATACACTTCCCAGACCTTGGCAAGCGCTATAGGTTTAACAGGAGGACCGGAATACCCGCCGGTAATAGTCGCTATTTTGGGACTTCTGCTTCTGTAGTCAACAGCCATACCGACTAATGTGTTTATCAGGCTGACAGCGTCCGCACCACCCGCCTCTGCCGCAAGCGCTCCTTCGCTTATCTTAGTAACATTAGGAGTAAGTTTCGCTGCAATCCACCGTTTAGTCAGTTTTCTGACTCTCTTGACGAGCTTTTCAGTAATTGATGGATTCTGGCTGAAAGCCATACCACCTTCTTTGACATTCGGGCAAGAGATATTAAGTTCATAGCCATCGATGTTGTTGGCATCTTCGAGTTTTTGCACAACAAGTTCATAATCGTCGATTGTTTTCCCGGCAATCGATACAATTATTTTTGTGTTTACTGACTTCAGTCGTGGCGCTATTTCCGTTTTGAATGAATCAGCACCCACATTCGCCAAACCGATACTATTTATTAATCCTGTTCCCGTTTCAGCAAGCCTTGGAGGCGAGTTTCCATACCAGCGTACAGGCGAAATACTCTTTGTTACGATTCCACCCAAATGCACCGCATCAGCGACATCGCTATATTCTTCTCCATAGCCATAACAACCTGAGGCGGTTAAAATTGGATTCCGGGTATGGAGCGAACCTAATTTTGTTTTGAGTTCAGGATGCATCGGGAATCCTTACTTCATTAAGTGGAAAAACCGGTCCATCTTTACAGACCAGTTGAAATGGATCATTATCATCCTCGGTAGGAACGGCACACCCCTGGCAAATACCAATTCCGCATCCCATCTGCTGTTCCAGGGAAACCTCTGCTGACAATAACTTCATATGAGGCACTATCTTTTTCAGAGCCTTGATAAGACCCCAGGGACCACAGGAATATAATGATGTTTTCCCAATTCCTCCATTATTCTCTAAATTCTGCAATGAATCAATCACGGGTTCTGTTACCAGTCCTCGCCTGAATAATTCGCCCTCTTCGCTCGTAATAAGGATAGATCCAAATAATGGATCTTTATCCGAAAGCGGAATGCTGTTCTCGTTCAGGACACCAAGCAATAATTGAGTCTTGACTCCTGCTGCAATCAGCTTTTCATACAAATAGGTCAGTGGTGGAAGCCCAAGTCCTCCGGCTACCAATATGGCGGTTTCGAGATGCTCCGAGATACTATAGGGCTTACCAAGCGGTCCGAGTAGATCAACCGATTCGCCTTCTTTGGCCTCAGCTAATATTTCAGTACCCTTTCCAACAATACGCCATACCAGTTCAAGCTCATTGCCATGAACTCTTCCGATGCTTAATGGTCTTCGCAGGAGAGGTGAAAATGAATTATTCACTCTAAGATGTACGAATTGCCCTGGACTGGAATTTTGACAGATTAATGGTGACTCGAGCCACATTGAATGAATATCTTGCCGAATTTTATGATTTCTAATAACTCGTGCGTTATCAATGAATTTCACCCCCGGTATCTCCTTGGTAATGGTCGGACATTGGGTGGGGCATCCAGCGGAAGTGTGTATGTACGAATAACCCTCGTATCTACAAACTCATCGCCTACCTGACCTGCTGTGAATGACATCTCCTCAAGCCCCGCAATCAATGCGCGGGATAGTCCTCTTCCAGGTGGATCTTCCAGTATAACTCGGAAATTCGCAGCCTTTCCGTCAGCATATATAATATATCGAATCTGAATCTCGCCACCGGTGCCGGAGATTATATCCTGGGGAAGGAGGTTTCGCATCTCCAGGATGCTTGATAGAGTCTCAATTCCGCCTATCAACATTGGCTTTATTTCAACTTCATCTTCTGAAATAGCTTGAAGCTCCTCCTCTGAAGGTTCTAATTCATTCTCCTCGCCCTGCATTTCCTGATTTTTGCTTGATTGCAGAGCGGAGAGAATATTTCCTGCTTCAACAGCTTGTTCGGAAGTTGGGAATCTCTCAAGAATTATGTTGAAGATTTCTTCAACAGATTCACCATCATCAAGGTTTGCACCTGCAATATACGCTGAAGCAAACATCGCTTTAGGGGCAAACGGTGAATTAGGGTAAGTCTCAGCCACCCACCTGTAACGTGTGAAAAGCTCTTCCATAGACTCTTCTTTGGAAAGGTATAATTCCTCTATTTCATTGAAAGCCAGAACGTCAGCCTGAACTGGCTTTTCAGGTGGCTCTTTGCCCAAAGTGATGGCAGCCCTGATTCCGGCTTCAGTACCGGAAAATTCTTCTGCCAATACTTTTATCAAGGAATCCATGACACCGAAATTTGAATCAGCCTCTGCGATATATGCGAGTGACAGTATTGCTTTTATTCGCACCGAATCGACATTGGGAGGCACAGCGAGTTCCTGGAAAACAACTTTGGCTGAATCAGTTTCATCCAGATCAAACAAACGAATCTCACCTAGCTTAAAACGAATATCCTGTAGCTCTACCTTCATAAATGCCAAAGAATCTAATACAGGAGTAAGATCAAAAATGTGAATTGGTTCCGGACTCAATATCTCTTCTTCAGGCTCTGCTGCAAATTGATCTAATGAATCAGGTTCAATTGAATCACCCGCTGCTCCAAAAAGAGGTTCTGGAAAAATATTGCTCATTTCAGCCAATGAATCTTCTCCTGGCAAAGGCATCATATCAGGATTTGCAAAAGCAGGATGTGGTTCTAATTGATTTTCATCGAATGGCAGAGGGTGTTCAAATTCCTCATCATTCATAGCCACGTCCTGAATAGAGTCTCCTATTTGTGGTATAGGCTCAAAATCCGGGTACTGCCGTTCTCTTTCCCTGATCACCATGCTTTCATCAATACTCATCTGAAGCGAATCCTCGAGCAAATGGTCACCACCGGGTGGTATTAAAGCAAAAAGACTGCTATCATTCTTTTCGAACATCTCACCTTGTAATTCAGAATCCTCTATTTCATCGAAAATAATTGAGTCATTGGGAATATTAATTTGTAGTGAATCCAGTTGTTGCAGACTATCAGGCATTTGAATCAGTGTATCAGGCTCAGGAGGAGGCGGAAAACTGTCATGCCATGCCTGGCTCCATAAGGAAGCCAACTGGAGACTGTCTAAAGCAAGCGAGTCGTACCATGAGGCTGCAAAGAATGCAATTGTATCTGAGGATTCTATGGGTTCAGATAACCATGAATTGGTAAACTCAATCCTCAACAGAGTTTTTGATCGTTTTAGACCTAATTCATCTACCCTGTTTAGCGTGTTCAGTAATGTGTCAGCCTTTTGAGCATATTCACTTCCGGCTTTTTCAACACGTGCCTTATCCAGATCTTCTTTCGCAAGTTCACGACTTCCAGCGACCTTCAATGACAGTATGGCACGCTCATAATACGCTCGAGCAGATTCAACTGTACGTTGATGGTTTTCAATTACATTCTTCAGTTCTTCGAAGGCAGTCTCATTGTTACCCAGACTGGATTCAACGAGCGCCAAGTGAACTCGAACCTTGCCATGCTCCTTGAAATATCTTTTGTCTTTAAGAAGTTTCTGGAATACTTCTTTCGCTTCAGGATACTTGCCTGCTTCATACAACGCGCGTCCATAAAACAGTGTAGTTTGGAACCGTAATGTTTTAGTAAGTTCGTGGTCCAAAGCCTTTTTCAGATGTTCGGCAGATTCAGAAAACCGTTTTCCACGGAATGCTGCTTCCCCGCTCCGCCAATAAGCCTCGCCAAGTATCTTCTCATCTTCGGTCGAGTTAGTGATATTCAGGAATTCTTCTTCAGCTTTATTAAAAAGGGAATCGAGGAAATATAATTCCGCCAATGCGAACAGAGCCCCGCTTGTTAATTCGGGATCGTCGGTATCAGCAAGGAGACTGCGCAGGGTCGAAGTGGCTTCATGACGGTTTTTCATTCCAACAAGAGTTCTTCCCATCCACAACCGGGCTTCTTTTCTGTTTTCACTCTGCGGATAATTTGACAATAACTCTTCAAATTTTCGCTTAGCTTTGAAATAATCTTCTGTCCAATAATAACATTGCCCCATAATAAGAAGCGCTTCTTCGATATATTTGGACTCCGGATAGTATTCGATAAGGCGACCACCAGCCTCGATTGATTTATTGTAGCCGTCAGGTGTCGAATTCAGGTCTGTAGTTCTTTCACGTTCACGTTCAGCTTCTTGAAAATAATGTTTCGAATTATAAAAAGCATTAAAATAAGCACACCCACCAATAATTAACGAATTAATCCCTATTATTAATAATAGGGCAAGTAACACTTTTTTATTTGAAAACACTCTACTCAATGATTCCTCAACTTTGATCTTTGCGCTTTTGCACAGCTTCAATAATTTGTGGCAGCGCTTCACCCGATGGCATTCGAATTACCAAGTCAGCAATAGATGATAAATCAGTACGATCAGGATTAATTTCTATCAAATAGGCGCCATGTATTTTTGCTTCAAATGGCAGGGCGGCAGCAGGATATACTACTGTAGAAGTACCGATTGAAAAATAAACATCGCTTTTCGCGGCCGCTTGCCATGCATCCTCGATTGCTTGCGAGGGAAGCATTTCACCAAACCAGACTACATCGGGGCGGATTAGTCCGCCACAATCACAATGAGGCAGTTTTCCTTCGGAGAAATCCAACCAGCCGGTTTCGAAAGGTTTCTTGCATGATTGACATTTGTTCTTCCGGATATTTCCATGAAGCTCAATCACATGTTTACTACCCACTTCATTATGGAGATTGTCAATATTCTGAGTAACAAGAATAAACTTGCTTATCAAATCATCCAATTCTGCCAAAGCATAATGTCCGGGATTTGGCTTTACGTTACTCATAAGATCTCGACGCCAGTTATACCACTCCCAAACTCTATCGGGATTAGCGAGAAATGCATCGACATTGGCAAGTTCTTCCGGTCTGAACTTTTTCCAAAGTCCATCTTTTTCTCTAAAGGTTTGAATACCACTCTCTTTGGACATCCCGGCGCCGGTTAATGCACCTACCTGGTTTGCCTCAAGAAGGCGCTCCGCAAGAGAGTCCAGATTATCTATTGACTGCAAGGTTGTTTCCCCCTAATTTACGTAGCTATTAAATAATTCTACCAAGTTAAAAACAGGTTAAACTTATGCCGCAACATAGATCATGTGCAAAACGTATGCGTACTTCAGCTAAAGCCAAGGCTCGAAACAAAGCATACCGAACAAAGATGAGAATTGCGATTCGTAATGTCCGTGAAGCAAAATCATTTAAAGATGCTGAATCCTCTTTGCATGTCGCATCCAAGATTCTTGACCGACTTGCCAGCAAAGGGATAATTCATCGCAATAATGCTGCTAACCGCAAATCACGTCTTAATAGTTTTGTTAAAACAATACAGGGTTAATTGATAATTCCTGTACTATCTAATATACGCACCGGGGCGCACTCAAGGTTCCCCGGTTTTTTATCTCCACGCCGATTCTCTTACCTCTATCAAGGATTCACCCTGTAATTTGGTGCTTCTTTTGTAATCAAAACGTCATGTGGATGTGATTCTCTTAGCCCGGCTGAACTGATCCTTACCAGCTTCGCATTTTTCCTGAAGGTGGTTATATCTTTGCAGCCTGCGTACCCCATTGCTGCACGCAAACCTCCGACAAGTTGGAAAATTGATTCTTCCAGGGTACCTCTATAGGGAACCCGACCTTCAATTCCCTCAGGTACTAATTTGCCGGGATCATGTTCATCCTCCTGAAAATACCTGTCTTTTGATCCCTTTTTCATTGCTGCAAGGCTTCCCATGCCGTAAAAAGCTTTATATGTCCTGCCTTCGTAAAGAATTGTCTCCCCCGGACTTTCTTCCATTCCGGCAAAAAGAGAGCCCAACATTACTGTATTTGCCCCTACTGCTATTGCCTTCGCAATATCTCCGGAATACTTAATTCCACCATCAGCAATAATCGGAATGTTTTTCTTCTCGGCTTCTTCGGCACAATCCAGCAAAGCTGTTATCTGTGGTACTCCAACTCCGGCGACGACTCTTGTAGTACAAATGCTGCCGGGACCGACTCCTACTTTTACAGCATCCGCCCCAGCTTCGATAAGAGCGCTTGTGGCTTCCTTAGTCACAACGTTACCAGCTATTATTGAAAGATCAGGGTAACGATCTCTTACTTTTCTGACAGTATTTATTACTCCAACACTATGACCATGTGCAGAATCAATCACGATTACATCAACCTTTGCTTCCACTAACGCTGCAACCCTGGTTTCCCAATCTCCACCTGCACCAACAGCAGCACCGACCATTAATCGTCCACGCTCATCTTTGCATGCATGGGGAAATTGCAAACGTTTCTTCAGGTCTCTTTCAGTTATCAGACCAACTAAATATCCATCTTCATTAACAAGCGGAAGTTTCTCTATCCTGTTCTTCTGGAGTAAGTCCCTTGCCTCTTTCAAGTTCGTTCCTTCTGGGGCAGTAATTAATTTTCTTGTCATTACTTCCGAAATCGGCTGCTTAAGGTTATCCTCGAAACGATAGTCGCGTTTAGTCAAAATTCCTACTAAATGACCTTCATCAACGATTGGCAATCCTGATATACCGAATCGCCGCATCGTGAGAACAGCTTCACCCAGCGGTTTATTCGAATCCAATGTAATCGGGTTTTCGATTATTGCGGTCTCAGAACGTTTGACAATATCTACTTCTTTGGCATGGTCACCAGGTGTAAGATTTTTGTGGATTATTCCCAAGCCACCTTGACGTGCCAATGCGATTGCCATATCTGACTCGGTTACTGTATCCATCGCTGCGGATACTATGGGGATATTCAAGGTGATCTGTCGGGTTAATCGCGCCTTTACCTCGACTTCTCTCGGTAATACTTCAGATCGTGACGGAACAATTAGAACGTCATCGAAAGTCAGCGCTTCATCATTAGATATTTTTTTCATGATTGATCTTCTTCTTTTATGCGTTTATCCACGGTACAATAACATTAAGATATAAATGAAAATTCTCTACTATCGAATAGCTGGATTGGAAGATTGATATTAATGCACCAAATATTACTAATGTCAATACAATTAACAGAGACCATGCTGTTACTATCCTGATACGATATCCAATTCTTATCATCGATAGAATTCTGAATAAATACCAGATTGAAAATAAAATTGACAAGAACAAGATACTGTATCCATACCAGGCATATTCGAGAAGTTTATAATGAACCAAACCTAACGGTACCAATAATATGAAATGGGATGCTCCCCATACAATCATATTTATGGACTGCTTAAGATTAAGATTTCCTTTGAAAGGAATTGAAAGAAGACGTAAAATGATTGCAACGAAAAATATCAAAGACAAATGGAATAAAGTTATACCGGCTATAGCGTAAACAGGGTTCCACGACCATGAAATAACAAAATTCTTTATTTTCCATACCGGTATTAATAAAGTAATTAAATAATCAAACAGATAGTTATACCTGACATGATGTAACCATCCTGCCAGCAGGATACTCTGACTTGTTGAGACTATTATCGCTATCAACAGGGTTTGTGACATCTGAAAATAACGCCTGTCACGAATGTCGTGGAGAAATCCAGCAGTATGTGCAAATACACGGTTAAGATTTTGCCGGAAAACATTGTTCTGTCTTCTCGCCAGAAGCAGTAGAGCAATAACTGCCAAAGCGGATATGGGAAAAACTACGGGGAAATCACGCTCTTCCACTCGAATCGCAGGAACTTCTATTCTCGCCTGTGATAGTGCATCGGCAACTTTTCTGAAAGCAATACGCTCGTCACGGTCTAAAGTAAGCAGTCCACGACTTACCACTGCCTGATTCACTTCCGAACCGGTAATTATCATGGGCCAGGCTGATCTGTAATCGGCGTAACAGCTAATTACAAATCCTGTTGAGGAGATATTTCGTACCTGGTTAAGCTGGTGTAATAAGGCGTCCGCCTGCCGAACCTGGCTCTCTTTTACATCCTCATCTTTGCTCCGTAGTGAAGCAAATCCACCCAAACCTCCAATCAACCACGGTCCATTAATTTCTCCAAGGGGAACAATCGGCTCAAATAACCGGTATGGAGGACGAAGTCGAATTCCAACAACTCCATCAGGTAAATCAGGAAGATCTTTATCTTGTACACCTATTATTAAAGGGCGGTTATCCAAGGTTGACAAATTATCAGCTATGTTGGAGATCGTCTGCATACAAGTGTTTTCACAGGGTATTCCATCGACCAATCCCCAGGCGGTGACACTGATATGTGCGATATTATGCTTTACTAATTCTGTTATTGTGTTTGTCAGGCGGGTACTCATCGGGGCATCATTAAATATTTGTCCGGGAACACTTTTGAGACCTGTATGAGGTATGGCTAATAATCCCAGTCTATCACATATTTCAAGGGTTGCAGGATGCAGAGGATAATAGAACCTGACAAGATTAAAACCGAGGCGCTTTATCTGAATTAAATCTTCTTCAACATCTTTCGTGGACATTGCAATTGCATGTTCTTCATTTTCCTGAAAATAGTCAATTCCCTGGAGCCATGTTTCCTCGCCATTTATTGATAAACCGGTCTGCTTCCATTCATATTTGCAGAATCCTGTTTGAAATGACAATTTCCTGCTATCTTTTCCTTCATTTACAACCAAATTGAAATTATAAAGAGTGGGATTATCAGGAGACCATAGTTTTGGATTCGAAATCTCGCCTTTGATTACAGCAACCGATTCCTCAACGGGACCTAATTCTATTGAAATTTCCTCAGCTTGACCAGAATGAGATGAATCCTGACACTCCCAGCTTGTTTGAATGCTTAAACTTTTAGTCTTGGTAGAATCAAATTGAGTCTTGCCCATATTTCGAAATACGAGTGATATTTCCCAATGGCTGGATGAATACGAATCGTCTAATTTTGATTTCCAATACAATTGATCTACAATTGTTTCAAGACATACAAACAGTGCTACATCAGAGAAAAGCCCGGCATAAGGCTGTTCATCAGACAATTTTGGGTTGAGAGGGATCGATGCCCTGGAAGAAAGTGCATCATTTACCTCTATTTCGAGTAAATTTGTTTCTTTGATTTTCAAGACATCTTTAGGGATATCAACTATCAGGACTGTCCAGTCACTTTCCCATGCTTCAAGAAGGCGGTCATTCAATCGAATTGTTAATGATTGACGCGCGCCCCAGAAAATCAATCTGAAATGTTTGGCTGTAAGGGTATCATCTATCTCGAAGGATTTTTCAAGAATTGCACAGCCCTGCCCTGCTTTCCAGCAGCCCGGGACGATGACTTCTGCAACATCATTGCCTTTCTTTAGCGTCCATTTACCGGAGAGGGGGATATATACCGCAGTTTCTGATGGAGCGTATATTCCTCCACCGGGGATATAGGGATTATCAGCGGTTCCGTTGATATAATCAAAACCATTGGCGATGGCTGGTAGAAAAACCAGTAACATCAAAAAGATGAGATCATTTTTTCTTGGTTTTGGAGACATAATTCCCTGTATTATTGAATAAAATGTGAATATACGGTTCATCCTTGAATCCTGCAACGTTATATTAATCTGTTTCTTGCCAATTCTCTGGAATATTCATAAGTTTTCAGTACTAAAAATTGGAATAAGGTGATGAAGAAAATTCAAATAAACATTTCTGCTCGTCTGAACAAGTTAAATGTTGCTGTCATCCTGTCACTTCTCTTTGTAACAGCAGCATTTGCTATTACTTCAGAAACAAGTTCGCATCCCGGATGGTGGGCAATTCTTCCTCCAATTATTGCTATTGGGCTGGCTTTAACCTTCAAAGAAGTGATTATTTCACTGCTGATGGGAGTATTTGTCGGAAGCTTAATTCTAAATCCGACCAGTCCTGCAAAAGCATTTATGGATATTCCTTCCGTTTTTGTCTGGGATGCTCTCGCCGACAAGGGTCATGCCGCTATTGTCCTCTTCAGTCTTATGCTTGGCGGTATGGTTGGTATTATTTCTAAATCAGGTGGTACCGCTGCGATTGTCAGACTATTTGGCAGACTCACATCCTCTCGCCGTGGTGGAATGTTGATGACCTACTTACTCGGGCTCGTGATTTTCTTCGATGATTATGCTAATACGCTGCTGGTTGGTAACACTATGCGACCTTACACCGACCGGCTGAAAATATCACGCGCAAAACTCGCATATATCGTTGATTCGACAGCCGCTCCTGTAACCTCAATAGCTGTTATCAGTACCTGGGTTGGGTTTGAGGTAGGTTTGCTGAGAGATGCAACCGCATCATTTCCTGGAATCGGAGATGCATACGTTCTTTTTCTTAAAGCAATACCTTATCATTTCTATAGTATCCTTGCTTTATTTCTTGTATTTATCCTGATAATGTCGGGACGTGATTTTGGTCCAATGAAAGAGGTGGAATTAGAAACCCAGGAGGGGAATGATGCATCAAAATCACAGGATTTTAGCGAACTTCATGACGAAAACAAGTCTGACCGGAGCAATACTTCAGCATTGATTGCGGTCATCCCCATATTTCTCGTTATCATAGCTACTTTTATAGGACTTTATGTAAACGGACTCCGGCAAAGTCCACCTGGAAGTAAAATGTTCGAAATAATTGGGCAAGCCGATTCTTCCACAGTCCTATTGAATTCCTCTTTCATCGGGTTGATTTCATCCGGACTTTTCGCTGGATTCATGTCACGAATGTCAATTGGCGATATATCGAAGGCTATGATAGATGGCATAAAATCAATGATTCCTGCATTTGTGATACTCATTCTTGCCTGGTCTATTGGCGATGTTTGCGCTCGTCTTGGTACGGCAGAAGTGATAATCAATGCTGTTTCCGGAAAACTCCCCCCCTTCCTGCTCCCTGTAGTAATCTTTCTTATTGCGGCAGTTGTGGCATTTTCGACTGGGACATCATGGGGTACTATGGCAATATTGATTCCAATAGCCATACCTCTCGCATTTCAGCTTCCCCTGCAGGAAGGAATCGCTGCCAACCAGGCTAATCACATATTATTAGGCAGTATCGGTGCAGTGTTAGCCGGTGCAACTTTCGGAGACCATTGCAGCCCAATAAGCGATACAACGATTCTATCATCAATGGCTTCCGGATGCGACCATGTAGCCCACGTCCGAACCCAAATCCCCTACGCCCTGACCGCAGGGATGGTAGCAATTATAATAGGCTACCTTCCAGCAGGTTTAGGATTGCCGGGATGGATCGGACTATTACTGGGTGTAGTTGCCCTGCTTCTCATTATGGTTCTATTAAAATATAGAAAGAGAACTGGGGAATAATATGGAAAATTGACTTGCGATAATAAATCAATTTATACATTATAGAAATAAAAGACTTTACCTTTACGATCTCAATACTCACGAATATTACATAAGCCTCAGTATTTCTTTCGTATTATTCGTAATTAAGAAGATCATTGAACTTGCTTCGCATCAAAATCTCGCATCCTGTTTAGCGTTGCAGCCAATTCCAAATCCCTGAATTGTGCGAGATCGCCTGTAAGGCGCTGATCGAGTATATCGAGACCGTCATTCTTTATATCTTTTGCGACACGGTCGAGGACATCCCTGAGCCTGGTTTTGCCATCCATATACTTTTTTGCAAAGTCGATTGCTTTGCCTATTGCTTTTGTCTGCGCGGTTTCTTTGAGTTGCTCAACGTCAGACAGGTCAACTTTGCTTTGACCGAAGATCAGATGTTGTGAGTCTGGCGCTGATATTCGGAAACCACCGTATTCATTGAAGGGATTCAGCTTATCACTTAGGGGTATTCTTTCAACTGGCGGCTCGAACTTATCGATACCTTCATCAGTTCGTCCTGTAGGATGCTCATTAGCTATATCTTGCGCTTGTTGTTTGACATCGTATGGTACAAACTCGATCATTTGAATGACTGTGTCAGAGACGTTGAAATAATCACCTGATCCACCCATTACGAGCACCGTGGAAATGTTATGATCCTCATATAACTGTCTTACCCTGTCAACAAATGCGGTGATAGGTTCAACTTTCTTGAGGACAAGTCGCTGCATATTCCTGTCACGAATCATGAAATTTCCGGCGCATGTATCCTCATCCATTAGCAGAACATTAGCTCCGGCTTCAATGATTTCGGCGATGGAGGCGGCTTGTGAAGTGCTGCCGCTGGCATTTTCGGTGGAAAAAGAAGTGGTCGTTTTCTCAAATGGTATATTGTTGATAAAAGCTGAGATGTCAACGTTTACAACATTCCTGCCACTATATGCGCGTACTTTCACCGTTTCAGGCAGTGAAACACAATACTCCCTGCCATCTCCCGGGATATGGTTGTATATACCCGACTCCAACGCCTGCAGGAGGGTAGATTTTCCGTGATAACCGCCTCCCACAATAAGCGTGACTCCCTTGGGGATACCCATTCCGGTTACAGCTCCCTTATCAGGAAGGACGATACTTACACGCAGGCTTTCTGGAGACTTGAAAGGCACAATGGAATCTGTCTCCAAAGGTCTCGGATCAACACCACTCGCCCTTGGTAGAACCGCACCATCGGAGACAAAGGCTGCAAGGTTAAGTTTACTAAGGCTGTCTCTCAGAAAATCAGCATCCTCTGCTGTTTTAAGGTGTTGGTAGATAGCGTCAATATCGAGGTTCTCTGCAAAAAGTGATGCCTGAACAATACCCGGAATTTCCTCCAATAGCATTTTCTCAGCGAGGCTTGCTTTTATTGCCCTGCCCGTGGCTGGCAATCCGACAAAAAAACGCGCTTCCACGAAGTCATTGTTTATTAAAATGGAAGTGCGTTCAAGTATTGCCTGTCCCGGCTCAGCGATAATTATAATTCCGCTGCTGCCGGTGCCGCGTCTGCCTTTACAAATCTTCAAACATTGTTTGTGGAATTGTCGCGCAAGGTAATCACACAGGGAAATCACTCTTTGTCGAGAAGAAGTCATATCGGAAGGAAAACCTGCATTCTGATGAGATACCCTGGCACGGTATATACCTGTGCCTTGAGGAGCATAAGGATCCTTGGGAATAATATCTATGAAGAATTCGAAGGCAGGAAAAGCATACGAACCCTTGATAGATTGATAGGCTCCGTAATCTTTTCCATCCATGTGTTGGAGCTGTTGTCTTAACGACTCAATTGGTCTCATCGGTAGTTACCTGTTTCTTTTATTACGGACTTCAGCCATTTTATCCTCGTAATCTTTTATGAGTTCTCCGTGCTTTTCGGGATTAAATAACTCAGGCTCCGACCAGCCCCCAGCTTTTCCAAGTTTTCCTTCTTTCCAGGCTTTTTCTACATCACCAATTTTATCTTTATGAATGTAAAACCTGTATCGACCACTTGAAGATACTTGAATGAATCCTTCAAGTATTCTCTTTTTTATGCCATCATTAATTGCGCGTGTCGATAGCTTTACTGTTGCGCTGCTCAGTTGTTTGACAACCTTTGATGTAAGAATGAGATCTTCAGACATTTTTTCCTCCTTTTAGGAATCATTTAATGCTCTGCACATAGTATAACACAATTCACATAATTACACAAGCAATAATAGTCACACAAACTCTATGTCTCTCTATATTGTAGTATATATTCTATAATATCTATGCTATACTATAATGTACATATATAACATAACTAATATATACTTCTTCGTTCACTACATCAAATTCTGATTATGCACCTATTTTGAGAGTGCTTCAGGAAACGAAAGCGAAGAAGCTCAATTAGCCTACGTTGTAGTAATTATGGAGATTGCTTCGTCGCTTCGCTATCTCGCAATGACGGCAGTGGTTGTTTTCTACGGGAGCTATTCGTGTTCTTTGCGGTTGATCCAAGCTGAAGAATTATTAGGTAAGCAGTCTTTCGACAGGCAAATCGAGTAGTAGCCGAACAATACCATGAGATTTGTGATTTACAAGCAGGTAGCCATGTTCAAGGGCATAGTCAAGCAAACGAGCGGTTATTTCTACGTCTTTTTTGCAGTATTTCTCAATCTTATCCAATTTCCCCTCTTTCCACCATTTCAGAGCCATTAAGCCATCAGCGCTCTTGGGTGATTTTAAGGTTGCTGTCCCCAGGCTGTCAAGTTTAACACGATGACCATGTTGATTCACGATCTCTGAAAGCAGGTCAAGACTTGGCAATGACAGCAAATCTTCTCCGCTGTATGCACTTAGAACTGCATAATCAAATCGTTTTGAGTTAAAACCGACAACAAGCTCAGCGCGGTTCAAACGTCTGATTAATTCCTGGATATCATCTTCAAAATATGTGAAATACTGCCCTGTTTGACGCTCGAACAATACTGCTAATGAAACTCTCATCAAGTGCGAATTATGCCATCCTCCAACATCTTCTGCTGAAAGCTGAGTTTCGATGTCGAAAACAACTATATCCCGCCCTTCGGTAACCGGTAATTTGCTGACATAAGATTTCTTTGGAATATCTTTATTTTTGTCAATAATTTTCAAATCGGAAGATAATTTCTTCTTAGATTTCACTTCTTGCGTTTTATCCGGCTTTGCTCCTGTAGAATCTTCTATATCCGAATGCAGAGGTTTGATTTCTTCTTTACCTGTGAGATGTTTCAACAATCGAATGCAACCAATTTTATCCAATGGGATATTGCCATGCCCGCATTTTGGTGAGTGAATACATGATGGGCAACCTTCTTCACAGTCGCAGCCTTCAACCAACGTAAGCACCTTCTCGAGAAGTTCATCAAGCACATCGAATGCTTTGGTTGACAAACCTACTCCTCCGGGGTGTCCATCATAAAGGAAGACGGCAGCGCCTTCCAGTTGAGGATGTTTGGTAAAACTTATTCCTCCCACGTCATTTCGATCACAGAGTGCAAAAAGTGGTAATAATGCCAGGCTGGCATGTTCAGTAGCATGAAGTGAACCCATGACATGGTATTTTAGGTCAGACAAGCCATCTATCGTATCGCTACAAGGTTGAATCCAAAGACCGATAGTTTTGTATTTGACAGGCGGCAGATCAAGTTCATGTTCACTCACCTTTTCCCGGCTGGCGGCATATCTTTTCTCATAACCTATCACTTTTTCAGTTACCTCTACCAAACCGAGATCTACTTTATATCTGCCTGCATCTCGTGATTGGCGAATCTCGAGGATTTCTGTCTCTTTCTCAGTACGTGAAATGGTATAATATTTAACATTATCTTGATGAACCGTGACTTCAGCAGTGCCAAGATCAAGTTTATCCACTACATAAGTTTTACCATGATGCAAATAAACCGCACCAGGATGGCATTCAGTCATTGCTTGAAATCCATTAACATGTCCGATTAATTTTCGAGTACCCATTTCAAAAATCGGAAAAGTCGGGCCTGCCGCACGAATGTTTATTTCACGTTGTGGATTCTTTCGCTTGCTGAACCATACCGTACCCTGAGCCGCTTCTACGAGGATACTTTCCTCTGTCAACTCATCAAGGATTTTACGGTAGGTATCAACAGGATAAATTGTATCATTTTTTCTGATGGGTACTTCCTGTGCAGCACATGCAAGATGATCTCTTAATAAATAACGGTTAGACCTATCCACCACTGCCGCCTCTGCAGACCTTCCGAAGAAATCTTCAGGGTATTTCATAAAGTACTGATCCAGTGCATCATGCTGAGCAATCAGGAATACTGCTGATTCATTCGTCCCTCTTCCCACTCTCCCGGCACGCTGCCATGTGTTTGTGATAGTTCCTGGATAACCGATTAGGATACATACGTCAAGACCACCGATATCGATCCCCATTTCGAGCGCGCTTGTCGAAATCACCCCTTTCAGTTTGCCGGATTTCAGGTTCTTTTCGATTTCACGACGCTCTTTGGGCAGATATCCTGCCCGGTACGAACTGATTTTACCTGCTAATGACGGATTGGATTGAACTGTCCATTGATAAACCAACTCAGTTATTTTACGAGCCTTGGAAAATACAATAGTCTTCAATCCTGCTTCCATTGCAGCAGTAAATAATTTGACTGCAACCGTATAGGTACTTGCAGTTGGATTAACAAAAACAATATGTCTTCTTGAAGCCGGAGCGCCGCTTTTTTCAACCAGGGTAAATTCTTCACCCGTCAGGTTCTCTGCCAATTCCTTAGGATTTGCTATAGTTGCAGAAGTAGCCAGGAACTGAATTGAAGTATGATGAAAGTTTGCTATCCTTTTCAGACGGCGTATTATTTGCAGTACATGACTGCCAAAAATCCCTTTGTAAGTGTGTATTTCGTCAATTACTACATATTTTAAACCTCGAAAAAACTCAGCCCATTGAGAATGATACGGCAGCATACCATGATGGAGCATATCAGGGTTGGTTAGAAGTAAATGTGGTGGTCTTTTCTTTAATTTGACTCTCTCGTTCTTGGGAGTATCGCCGTCAAAAATTGCTGCAACCGGATGTTCAAACTCTAACGATTCAGTCAATAGATTTATACTCTTCAATTGGTCTTGAGCTAATGCTTTCAATGGGAAAATGAGTAGAGCAAATGTCCCGGGATCACTAATGACTTTTTCTATTATCGGCAAAGTATAAACCAGAGTTTTTCCGCTGGCAGTGGGCGTAACAGTTACTACGTTCAATCCGTTGCGCGCAGATTGAACAGCATCTACCTGGTGTTGATATAATCGTTTGACTTTCTGTTTGTTCAATGCTTCCTGAATATGAGTGTCAAGAGGTGGTTCCAACTCTCCCAATCGTGCACTGCTTGGCGGGAGTGTCTCGAAATGAACGATATCATTCAAAAACCGTTCATCTGTAGAAATTTTCTTGAGGAAATTGGTTATATTCACTGTTGTCCTGAAATGTTCGAATGAAACTGAATATAAGTCGAATTATGACACTCCTCCAGTTGCAGTCTTCTTTTGTGAACGGTGATAAACGTAATTCTTCGCGGTCTATCAGCACGCTCTTGAGTAGCACAGATTGAATGGAACATTGATGTATTGTAGATTTTCTGTTGATCGCAATTCGTCTGTGTTTAATTGGATCTCTTCCGCCCCTGCGGGGCTGAGGTGCATTAGATTCGCAAACCCGGCGCTTACGCACCGGGCTATATGATTTCGCTCCGCTGGAGCTACTAAGCAACATTGATCAACTGATTTCGTTTCGATGGAGCTTTGTAGCTAGTTCGATGGAGCTTTGTAGCTAGATAGCTCAAGAAATTGAATAGCATCTTATAACCACGAAGTCCACCACCAAATGTTTTTATGCATAAAACCCTAAACTCAAAGGCAAATGTTTTATGCATAATTCCATAATCAGTTGCCAATTGTTTTGTGTTTTAGACCCTAAGGGTCGATAGCATGTAGCCCTCGGCGTAAGCCGGGGGAGTTGGATGATCGCAAAATTACAAAGCCTCGCAGGGGCGAAAGAAATCAATTTATCTTGTGTATTCGCTAAGATTATGGATACTATCACTGTCGAAATACAGATCATTTGAAAATATCATAGTAAATTGATATAACTTGAAGTAAGGGTAAACATGTTAACGATTTCGCAACAAATTTCTGATTGGGCGGCACAGGTAAAATTCGAGGATATGAGCGCCGATGCAGTGCAGATGTCAAAAGTCATCCTATATGACAGCATCGGGTGTGCGTTCGGAGGATTCAAAACCCATGATGTTACTATCATGCGGGAATATTCTGAAGAAAAGGGTGGAATTGAAGAAGCTACAGTTATCGGGAGCGGGAAAAAACTTCCTGTGGTCGATGCTGCATTGCTGAATGCGTTGATGGTACGAGCACTGGATTTTAATGATATTTACTGGAAACAGGATCCGAGTCATCCCTCAGACATAATTCCTGGTCCTATGGCTCTTGGGGAACGATTGGGAAAAACCGGGAAAGACCTTTTGCTTGCCATTGCCGTCGGTCATGAGATAGAAATGCGTCTGTGTGAAGCAGGATTTCCCGGCATTCGTGAAAGAAAATGGCATCATGCTACCCTGACTGCTTTTGCCGCCCCGGTTGCCTGCGGTGTGATTATGGGCTTGAATAGTGAACAAATTGCCCATGCGATTGGAATTAGTGGCAGCCGTCATGCTACTCTTGGAGCGGTGACTGCCGGTAAATTAACCATGATGAAGAACACTGTTGATCCGATGGCTACTCAATCAGGCGTACTGGCAGCTGAACTCGCGGCTCGGGGTTATGAAGGTCCTGAACACATTATTGATGGAAAAGAGGGTCTCTTCGACTGCTATGGACCGGACTGGAAAGGCGAAATATTGACAGACGGCCTGGGAGAAAGCTGGAGAATCCCGCAGTGCGGTTTGAAAGCATTTCCTATTGAAGCATTATCCCATGCTCCCCTGACAGCTCTGATCGAACTCTTGATTGATCATGATCTCCAGCCTGATGAGATAAAAGAGGTACAGATAAAAACAATTGCCAGGGCTGCAGATATCCTCTCAGATCCTGCAAAATATAATCCGCAGACAAGAGAAAGTGCAGATCATTCGCTTCCATACTGTATGAGTGTAGCAATTGTCGATAGAAAAGTTATCCCCCAGAGTTTTACTGAAGACAAGATTTTCAACCCGGTGATTCGAGAGCAGCTAAATAAGATCAAGGTGGTAGCAGAGCCGGACTACGAACCACTTTTCCCTGCAAAACAACCGAATGAGATAACTGTCACAACTACTGATGGACGTTCTCTGGTGAATTATATTGAGTATCCAATGGGAGATCCCAGGCATCCAATAAGCGAGCAGGGTTTAGATGATAAATTTGAAAGCCTGGCAGACGGAGTTATTGACAAATATCGTCAGAAAAAGATTAAAGAGTTTGTATTCAATCTTGACAGGGCAGGCGCGGTACCCGAACTCTTCGAGTTACTTATCAAAAATGTTTAGAAAATTCGAGCCATTTCAAGATGTTATCGCTTGAAAATACTGAATATAATTTAATTCACCTTTATTTCATCCAAATGAATTTATGTCTTGAACAAGAGAGGATGATTTTCTAACTTAATTGATTCAGGGCTTGTAAAGATATACTTATACTGATATCTTCCTGATTACAGGAATAGATACAGATCATTTTTTAGATATTATATGCAGATTAGGAGTTGAAATGCGCGAAACACGTTTTCATTTCATTAAAGACGATGTTATAGAAAAGTTAAAGAAGGCTGTTGAAGAAGGCTTGGAACGTGATCAAAGTGCAGATGACTTTTTCAAAACAATGAAGGACTTATTGCCGGTACATAAAACCGATCAGAGCACCTGGAAAGCACGTGTTGAAGGTTATTTCGAGGTTTCTGATAGATTGTTCGATGTAGTACTCGATAAAGGTCAGGCTCTGCACGGAGACGATTGGAGCAAAGGCAGAATTGTTCATGAAGCAAAGCTTCGTCCTTTCAGTTATTACCATTGGCTTACCGGGTCGCGAGAACCGGCATCAAATGTACTCACCAGGGACGATTTTTTGAATGATGCAACTACCGCCATGGTCAAACTTGAAGATGACATCAAATCTCTGTTTTTATTGTACAGGAAGCTCATCGAAGCATAACATAACATGTCTTGCTGTTTCAGTTTATTTCGACCCCACGTTTATTAGACGCGGGGTTTTCTCTGCCTGAACAAGCCTTACGAGGGTGAATACAATATTATGCGTAAGATTTTCCACCTATAATAATGGCTACATCTGCTTTCGACTAAACAACGGTAATTTAGCATGGAAACAACTACACCAATAGTTTTAATCAGCACCGGAAATATTGAAGCAAAGCTCGATAGACTTGAAAATAGTTTTCGAAGTAATATTGAGCCACATTACTCCCTTGAGACAATAAGATTAGGAAATGTGAAATCGCTCTCTCAAGCTTATCATCAAGCTGCAATTTCTGTCAATAACAAGGATGCAATTCTAATTTTTTGCCATCAAGATGTTTTCATGTTGACTCCTGATGAGATTATAGCTTTTGCTAAGCAAAAAGGAATTCCATATTGGTTAAAAAGAAGGTTGGAAGCGCCCTTCAATTGGATTGATATAATGCTTAATTTGATCTCGAAGCCGGAAACGGGTTTGGTTGGAATCGTTGGAGCGACAGGCTTACTGCCTGAAATGGCGTGGTGGCAATATCCTGATCTCTCCGGAACTGTATTTCATTCGTTGCCTGAGGGGAAAATTCAAATTAATCCATACGGATTATGGGGCAAAGTTGCAGTGTTGGATGGACTTTGCCTGATCGTAAAACGTGAAACTTATGACTTTATTGGCGCACCTACACCGCAAGTAAAAGGATTTCATTTTTACGATATGGATATTTCCCTTCGCTCGATTGCAGCAGGCTTGAATAACTGGACAATTCCATTATTTCTGTGGCACGAAAGCACGGGAGCGGACATCATGGATGAAAACTGGAAATATGATCAACGAAGTTTCCTTGAAGCATGGAGCGAAGTGTTGCCGCTTAAGATACCGTTTGTAGAACTACCCTTTATCTAAGTAATTAAGAATATATGATTATAGATTATAAATGACATCATTCAGGAGTATGTGAGATATTATTAGATTCGCAGATTTGTTTTTTAACTGAAAAATAACCTTAGAGTAATTAAACATATTTATTCACATTTCTATTCTTTTTGCCAGGAAACAACAAGAAATCTAGAATTGAAATACTAAAATGCCTGTTCGACTAATTGATTTCACCCCGGATAATTGGAGTGAAGAAACCACCAGAGCTATTGCCAGGAATAGTCCTGATGAAATAATCAGGGTGAAAACCTGTCTTGGGTGGCGTTTACTTGATTCTCCCTATTCTCCTAAAACGGATGTGCTACGATACATAACGAATGATTTAGAAAGTTCTGACAAGGTTATCACTTTTGGCTGCGGCTCTGGATATCTTCCCGAGATTTTACTGGAAAAGGGAATAAAAAATGCAGTGTTCATTACCGGCAGTAAAGCTGCATCTGCTGATACATTTCGGAGACTTGATCGTTTCAAATCGGAAAACCTGAACATCGATGTCGTTGCATCTCATTCATCTGAACTTGCCTGGGAAAAAATACTCTTACCATTTCTGAAAAAATATCCTGAATGCACAATTCTAAACTATGATAGAGAAATCCAAGCGTATCCGGCACTGTATGGTGAATTATCATTATTGATAGAACATTTTAAACGTTCTTCTTATAATTACCTGCCAAAATTTCCCGGTTGTGTCCTCTTCCCTACCTCCAACGGCTTGCTTGAAATTGAAGTTTCTAACGAACTCGAACGCCGTGGAATTAAAGTGATCAAGATTGATCCGTTGACTTCTACTTCAATTAATGCATCGACAGCATGGGAAATACTTGAGAGAAATCATTCTGACCTTGTTATATCTGTAAACAACCAAGCCTCTGACAGGAATGGGTTGTTTCCAAAAGCGTGTGAATTGGCTGGTATTCCCTGGGTTACCTGGATGCTGGATGATCCCAGGTTTGTCTTGACGACTGAAGAAGTTCTGATATCGAACCGGTCGCGTTGGGGTTTTCACTGGGATTTGAATGGTGTGGAATCATGGAAGGATTTAGGTTATATAAACAGCTTTTCTCTTCCGCTTGCTACAGATCCAGGCAGATTCAATCCCGGCGAAGGCGATCCCTCTCTGAATGGAAGAATTGTTTTTGTCGGAAGTCCGATATTTAAAAGAGCTGCCGGATATTTTGCTGGACTTGACAACAATCCCCATGCTATGAAAGTGGTTGATATTTTAGAGGAACAGGTAAGGACTTCAAGAAAATCACCCTCAATGTCAGAGCTGGAAGAGACTTTAACAAAATTAGACCTGATAGATATATTTCAAGGTGAAAGTTTGAGAAGATTACCCTCTTATGTCGTTCAACAGGCAAATAAAAGGTACAGAATCGAAATGCTTTCAGCTTTGGCTCATCTCAATCCAGTAATCTATGGCTCCGGTTGGGAGAAATTGTTGCCGTCCGGTTTCGAGTTTCGTGGCATTGCGGATTACAATAACGACCTTCCACGTATTTACAGGAGCGATGCCATTCATCTGTCTCTAACTAATCTTCAAATGCGCTCCTATCCAAATCAACGAATCTTTGACGCGGGAGCCTGTGGACGTGTTGTAGTAGGCGAGAGGCTTGATGGATGGTCTGAGCTGTTTGGCGATCAATTTGATGAACTACTTTTTGATAATATCGAGACAATGATTGAACGTATCGAGTGGTTATTGGATTCACCACAACAACGCAGCCAACTTGGAACGCAATTGCAGAAAACAGTTAAAGATAAACATTTAATATCTCACCGAATTGATACTATATTGTCTAAAGTATTCCGAGCTTAACCAAGTAAATATGAGGTAAATACCATGTATATCAAAGAGCTTGTGTTGATGTATGGGATTGCTCATCGAGTTCTCATTCGAAATCTTAAAGAAATCAGCGACGAAGAAAGCCTGACATTTATGCAGCCAGGAGGCAACTGTATTAATTGGGTGGTTGGCCATATACTGGTTTCAAGAAATGACCTTCTGGTCAAGCTGGGGAAGGATTCCATCATCAATGATGAGTATTATACACTTTATAAACGAGGCACTGAAGGAAACATAAATTACTCAGCGTTTCCGCTTTCAGGCATGGTGGAAATATTGAATGAATCTATCGATTCCGTGATGAAGGCAATAGAAATGATCAAATATGAAGATTTGAAAGAAGTGGATCATACTGGTGAATCGGATGATAATATTGTTGGAGAACTTGCATTCTTTCATTTTCATGAATCTTATCATATTGGGCAGGTGGGAATACTTCGACGATTACTCGGTAAAGAAGGAGTCATTCGCTGATATTGAAGATTTGTCATTCTGAACATAGTGAAGAATCTCGGTTTCCATCTGAGTAAATTGTAAATTAGACGTTTGAGCTTCTTCACTACGTTCAGAATGACACCAAACAATACAGTTACTCATAATCGATTGCTTCTACAATTGAATAATCTCCCGCTTCATCCCGGTCACAACCTCTGCTCCCCCCTCTTTTACAATAACGGTATCTTCAACTCCTACGGTTCCATCCTGAAAGATTATTTTCGGTTCAATGGCTACTACCATACCTTCTTTCATTGGTTCAGTGAATCTTTTAGCGAGGACGGGCCATTCATCCAATTCAATTCCTATCCCATGACCGAGGAAACGCACCTTATTATAACCACTATTCATAAAGACATCTTCATATCCAGCAGTTTTTGCTTCATTTAATGCCCAAAAGTATATTTCTTCCGGTATTGCTCCGGGAATCATTTTGGCAAATATGTCTTCTATCAATTTCACACAGAAATTATGAGCATCAGTGAATCTTGAGTCCAACTTGCCCAGGGAATAGCACCGAGTCATATCAGTCGTATAACCGTTTACTGCTGTTGTAACATCAACCGCCAAAGGAAAATCAGGCTTAACAACTCGATCTCCCCCTCCCATCTGTGCGAATGAGCTGCGACCGGGCTGACAGATAGGACCATCAAGGGCGTTATCGCCCGCACCGGAAGCACCAAAGGCTACGACACCAATCGCTTCAGAGTTGAACGCTCTGGCTCTAACGTATGACTGGTCACCTTCGCGTCTTAAGATCACATCCATCTGAGCTTGTATTTCATATTCAGGCATTCCCTCACAAATGATTCCGGGAAGAGCTTCAAAGCCTTTGACTAATGTTTTTCCTGAGGCTCTTATCCACTTTAACTCAATCTCTGACTTAACACTCCTTTGATTTCGAATTTGAGTGGAGATGTCATGGAAATTACCAACTGACCAGGTTTTCAGGAATAATCGCTTAAAAATGGCTACAGGTAAAACGTCTTCTTCAAGACCTATCTCTGTCCATTTAGCAAATTCAGATTCCGACAATGATGTGGTCAATCCTGATAAACCAAGTACATTATGATATTCAATAGGGAAATTATCATCGAATTTCCCATACCCTCTCCACACATATATCCTGGAATCACCTTTTGCCGGAACAACCAGCGCTCCCTGGAAGGATATGCCAGTATAATAAAGCAAGTCAGCTCTCTGTATAATCAGTGAACCATCAAGACCGGTATCGCAGAGAAAGTCCTGCAACTTTTGAATACGCTCTTTTATGTCATTTTTTGAAATAATCTCTTCAGACATTTCACAACCTCATAATAAATTAGACTTTATTAAGCAGCCAGACCAAATAATCTGCCAATCTGAAAGACAGCAACTGCCATGCCCCATGCAGCAACCAGGGTATAAGCCGCCAGGAACAGGGGCCATTTCCAGCTTCCCATCTCTTTCTTTACAACCGCAAGTACTGCCATGCATGGAACATATATTAGCACGAAAAACATCATTGCCAATGCCATTGCAGGATTATAAGCAGGATCATTGGAGAATAGTTCTTTCATTGGGGTTTTGCTGTCTCTGGTGCTTTCAATATCTGCATCCGCTTCTCCTATTCCATAAACTATACCTAATGTAGAGATTATCACTTCCTTGGCTGCTAAACCTCCGATTAATCCAACGCCAATTCTCCAATCAAAACCTGCTGGCTTGAGTGCCGGTTCGATAAAGATGCCAATTTGTCCACCAATACTTGCACGAATTTCTTCACCGGCTTTTTTCTTGTCTAACTCAGCGATCTGGTTTTCGACGTTTTCCTTTGAAGGTGCCCCAGGTTCAGGTATGTCCGAAAGATTGTAATAATACGACTCCAATCTTCCTCTTTCCGCTTCATAATCAATAGAATAACTGGCAGGTTTTGGATAATAAAGTATAAACCATACTACAATGCTTACCGCAAGGATAATCGTTCCAGCTTTCCTGAGATACATCGAGCTGCGTTCCCAGATATGAGTCAGAATTCCTCGCACGGTGGGAAAGCGGTATGGAGGAAGCTCCATAACAAACGGTGCAGTATCCCCTCTAAACAGCGTTTTCCTGAAAAGCAGGGCAATTAAAAATGCTAACCACCACCCGGAAAACCATACCAGCCAGAATACAATAGCGCCGTTTTTAGGGAAAAATGCTGCTACCAACATAGCAACAACAGGAGTTTTTGCGCCGCACATCATCAATGGTGTAACAAGAATCGTAATCATCCGATCTCGTGGATTGACCAGCGTCCTGGCGCTTAACACTGCAGGAACAGCGCATCCTGTGGCGATCATAAAAGGAATAAAACTTCTGCCATGCATTCCAAAGAGATGGAAAAATTTATCCATGACAAATGCCGCTCGAGCCATATAACCGGTATCCTCGAGAACGGATAATCCCATAAATAGAAGTAATACAAGCGGTAGGAATATAATAACTCCCCCGACACCGCCGATTATACCATCAACAACTAAATCACGTATAGCATTTTCTGGAAGTACTGTACTCAACCAGTTGCCTAACAAATTAAAACCTTTATCGAGAAGATCTACAAGTGGATTACCCAATGTGAAGGTTATTTGGTAAACCAGGAACATGATCAAAAAGAAAAGAAAAAACCCTGCATAACGGTTTAGTACGATCCTGTCAATTTTTTCAGTCAGGTCTCTTCTTTTTTGTTTTGACGAAACCTTTTGTACTTCATGAACCGCCCCGTGTATATAGGCGTATCTTTGTTCGCCAACTACAACTACACAGTCTTCATTGAAGTGTTTCTTTATATGCTCTCGTGACTCCTCAGCTCTTTTTAAAATCAATTGAGGTGTTTTATGAGCATTCCTGACTTTCTTCGCAGCATCAGGATCATCTTCAAGAAGTTTAATAGCTGTCCATCTAACGGTAAATTTGTTTGCAAAATCAATGTCTTGTGAGAGCAATATGGTCAACTTTTCAATTTCCGATTCAACCTCTCTTCCATAGTTCAGAAGACGATTTGGTTGAATATTATCACTTTCAAACTTCTCTACAATGAGATCCAAGAGTTCAGGAACGCCTTTCCCATTATTACCAACCGTTCTCGTGAAAGGGATTTCAAGGATTTTACTGAGATGATGCAGGTCAATATCAATTCCCAGGTCTTCCGCTTCATCAGACATATTCAAAGCGCCAATTATAGGAACTCCCAGTTCCTGGAATTGAAGACACAGGTATAAATTTCGTTCAAGATTTGTAGAATCAATTACATCAACGATAATATCGGGTTTATCCTGGAGTACATAATCTCTGCTTACCATTTCCTCAGGTGAATAAGCGGTCAGTGAATAAGTTCCTGGAAGATCGACTATTTCGATTTGATATCCGTTATGCCGAATGACGCCGACTTTCTTTTCAACCGTTACGCCCGGATAATTGCCAATATGCTGATGCTGCCCGGTTATTTGATTGAACAGACTTGTTTTGCCGGCGTTAGGATTACCGGCAAGTGCAATGCGGATTAGCTTCTCAGTGGATTTATCATTTGAAGTATTTCCATTCCTGAAATCAGAAAAGATACCATTCATTCTCCCTCTGAAACGACGTCTTTTTCTTATTTTACCATTTTCAGTCATTCACAAACTCAATAGTGACGTCACTTGCTTCGGAGCGGCGGAGCGATAAATAATATCCGCTTATTTCAATTTCAATCGGATCTCGCAATAGCGCTTCGCGTATAACCTTGCCTTCAGCTCCCTTGATAAATCCCATATCAATTAATCTTTGCCTGATTTCTCCCTTTGCTGTTAACCTGATAACACGAAATGAATTGCCCGGTTCAAGATCAGCCATTGTTCTTATCTTGATTGCCTTTTCTTCCTGCTTCTTTTCCGATTCAATGTTATACTGCCAAATGAAAACTGATTCAGCTTGATCATTAGTCAGGTGAATATGTTGTCCCGAAGCATCCAGAACTATTGAATCGTTCTTCTTGTCCAATACCTTTAATGATGCAGATGGAAGTAATCCATATCTTATCAACTCTTTACGTTCATCTTCATCCGCAATAATTCTCGCGATATAGCCGCCTTCGCCAGGTTTGAGGTCAATCAGACAAGCTATCCCTTTGGATTTGGACAGTGCGAGTTTCCTGCGCCAGATACCGCATTCACCTTTATGGTCACAAGTATGATCCTGTTCTTGCTGCAGCCAACAGTCTCGGAATGAAGAAATGAGATTTGAGTCGATATCTGGGCAATAGGTAAGGAATTCGCAGAATGCTGCAAGCTTGTCAAGGGTTGGCACGCTGATAGCATGTTCTATCGAGCAGGCATCTTTTTCAGCAATTTCCGGATCAACTTGAAGCATTTCAACAAAGAAACGACGCAAGAATTCATGTCTTTGGCTGATGCGAAATGCTAATTCACGCCCCTTATCAGTCAAATCGACATATTCTCGCGCCTCATATTCAACCAGGTCTTCTTTTGCCAGTCGGTGAAGCGCAGAAGTTACACTTGAGGTTTTTACACCCTTTGCTTTCGCAATATCCCGTACTCGTGCAACCTTATGTGTCAACAGGAGGCGAAAGATAATCTCAAGGTAATCCTCGAGACTCTCAGTTAATGTTCCTATTCTCATATCAATCTCTCGTAGAAATGTCTAACAAAGATAGAGTGATTGTATAATTTATGGCAAGATAAATTTTGAAGCTGAGAGAATGAAAATAATAGAAGTGGATTAATTCACATGAAACGATGTGTCATTACCGAACTTGATCGGGTAATCTATATCTCTGATTCAATGATAACCGTGGATTCCCGGGTCAAGCCCGAGAATGACAGCTCCTCGTTTCATTAGAATCATAGCAGTAGGTCTATTTCGTTGAAATGTTTTCAGGATACTTAAATCCAAGAGAAAGTTACTACTGAGATACAGGTTCAACCGGCTTGAGCCTCAGCTCTTATTCCCTTTTCCTTCCTTTTTCTGTGATCAGGCGACCTATCCAGTTGAAAGGATTCTCAGGTTGAAAATCAGGCGCAATTTGTGATGGTTTCTTTAAATATCTTTCCATTCGGGTCTCGATGATCCTTTCATTAATACCTCTATAGAATTCTCTCCTCAGAATTAGACCAAAGCAAGCATTAAAGGCTGATTCAATAGCGTCAGGAACCATTGAATCCGGTGGTTCTTCACCAGTCTGCTGCCAATGCTTGATGGCTTGCAAAGCTATTTGTGAATCACGTTCGCCATCAACAACGAAAATCTTGATCAGATTACTAAACTGTACAAAATCTGCCTCCATCCCCCACTTTATAAACAGGTTCACAGCCTCCCTGCCAATCTGAAACTGGCGTTTTATATAATCATCGGGAAGGAAAAGGTGGTTATGATAAACAATTGACTCTCGAGCAAGAACGATTCGATCTCCGTTCAAACGCCAGCGAATTGCAAAATCCGTATCCTGGAAACCGTAGGGCAATCCCTCGTCATATCCATTCAGCGCAAGGAACCTGTGCCGATTTACAAATGCATGGGGTGCATAATGGAAGGTCGGTGGTAAATCCATATCGTCAGCAATTGAATCAAATACAAATTGAAAGGGTGATTCTGTTGAGATATACCTCGTAAACCTGTCATGCAAAAGAGCTGGGTCGTGAAGAATTACGCCCTGGATTAAACTGTATGGATAGAGGGAGATCATTTTCAAGAACTCAACAAGGCTGTTCGGTTCAGGCTTAATATCCTGAGCGACCAACCAGATGAATTCTCCATTCGCTTTCTTTGCTGCGTTATTAGTTGCTGCTGATTGACCCAAGTGATCTTGATGAACAACTATATGAGGATGTTGTATATCCTGAATAATATGTTTGTCAAGTGTAATATCTGAGCCGTCATCACAGATGACTACCTCAAGATTAATATCTGGCGGAACAATGATCTGATTAAGAGAATTGATTGTTGCCGCGATCTGATCATTGCCGTTGTAGAATGGTATGATGATTGAAATAAGCATATTAAACCATATTTGCCTGCCCCTGACATGCCAAAGCCAAAATAAAACTACAGACATACTCAGGATGACAGAAAATTTTGATCCGTTTTGTTTATTTAATTCGATCTCTGTGTTTTGATAATTAAGTATTATACTGGTATTCAATCATATATTTGTACTAATTTTCCAATTCTTTAAAATTAACAATTTCTCCTTCTTCGGGTGATCCGTATCCTATGAACTTATCTTCTGCTATAACGTAGTCAACTGTTTTTCCAGCTCCTCCAGCCATTTTATACCGGGAGATTGCCCTGATGGCTCTTTTCCCCACCAGATAGAAATCCCAGTTGTAATTTGCGCTCTTGGAAACCAGCCAATATCCCATATCTTCAAGCTCATTCAGACTTGAGGGCCACTTACCATTTTCTTTTTTATACTTCACCGAAGCAACGTAGATATCCTCGATTGTACTTTTAGCCTGATCAGCACGCAATGCTTCAAGACGATCCTGAAAGAGATAATGTAGAACAAAAAAACCTATAATTCCGATAAGAATAACGATGCCAAGGATTATAAGTTGTTTCTTTTTCTTTTTGGCATCCATTCTCTCTTTGTACTCTGTCATGCCTGGATTCTCCCTGATAATAATACTTGAAAACAGAAACTGTTTAGTTCGTAAGTCATTTTGAACAGAATGAAGAATAATATATTATTAAAAACCTATAGATGAAACTAAGCAGGTACGAAAAATCTTATCAATCCGAGTAATTCAGTTTAGTAACATTTCAGGGAATAAATTTAAGATTATTTCACTTTCAATCCAAGATGAAAGTGCTTTCAGAGGCATCGAAATCATATATATATTCTAATTATCCAATCCTTTGTAACCTGGAGCTGCTCCTCAATTCAAGACGCCTCAATTCACCATCTTTGTCTTTTATAAGGACAGAACCGCGAGGAGTTCTTTTGATTCTACCGATTATTACGGCAGGTTGGGCATTTTTTAAAATAGACCATTCCCTGATTAAATCGTTTACCTCACCTGGTGCTACAATTGCCAATATTTTCCCAGCTGAAGGCACATAAATGGGATCAAGCCCAAAATTCAAACAGGCGGAATTCACTGCGTCGTTGACCGGAATGGATTGTTTCTCAATTTCAATTGAAAGGGCTGATTCTTTCGCCAGGGATACAAGTGCTGTTGCCAAACCGCCCCTGCTGATATCCTTCAGCTTTTTTACTTTCTGTAATTTTAGCGCACTCCTGGCGAATTTATGAAGGGAACACATATCACTCCGAACCATTGATTGAATTTCACCTTCTCGAGCTAAAAGGACAGCTGCGCCATGCTCAGCAATGGAGCCATTTATTATTATCAAATCACCTTCATCAATTTTTCTTAGAGATGGATCTTTTTTCTCTGTAATTACTCCAATAGCTGTTACAGAAATATATATTTTATCTGCATCTCCACGTTTTACAACCCTTGTATCTCCGGCAACGATTTCTATTGTTGACTCAGCCGCTGCTTTTGCAATTGAAATAACAACCTGTTCAAGAGTTTTTATTGATAAGCCTTCTTCAAGAATAAAAGAGATCGTGGCGATACGTGGAGATGCACCTTCACTTGCAAGATTATTCACTGCTCTCAGAACTGATAATCTTCCAATGTCACCACCTGGAAAAAATATTGGTTGCACAACGCAGGACTGTGTGGTTATCGCCAAACGGTCACCCGATGGAACAGGCACCATTGCTGAATCCATTAGACGTTGAAGAGGAACCGAGCGAAGGTGCTTAAGAAATAATTCCCTGACCAGTTTTTGAGCTTTAAAACCGCCATCGGAATGATGAAAATGAATGTTTTCGGACATGAATTAATGTATATTTATAAAAACCTGTTTTCCACTCCTTGAATACGAATCCGGGATTAATTCATGAAAGAAAAATATTCTTCATCTTCAATTTCCTTATGCTGGAAAAATCATTCTCAATTGATCATTCTGATATCGTTGGGTTTTTGCATGATTCTGTCAATGTTTCTGATGCTTTCCTGTGAATCAGCAACCTCCCCGCCAAATGAATCCTACAATGGAGATAATGGTTCGAATGACGATGGTAACGGAGGTTCAAGCGGCACAATCTGGGACGGAACGAATATTAGTGCATGGCAGCAAACGATGGAAATACAGAGTGATACTGTAGTATTGGACGGCCAAGGCTCCTTCTATTATTCCATACCTTTAAGTATTCAAAATATATCATTGATGACCTTTTCGTCAAACCTGGATTTCTCCTCGAATTCTCAAACGAGGTCATTATCAATAATTACCCATGTGAAAAAAAGCGATGGCAGCCCCTCATGGATGGTTTATGATCAAGGAAAGTTGCAAATATCGCAACCTATGGATAATATTGGCTTGACTGTTTATCAGGACGATTGGAAAGTAAATGATGTCGCCATTGATTCGATCAAATTAAAAATCAGCTCATTCAATGAAAATCACCCAGTATTTTTGATTTCTCCAAAAATTTCAGCAATTTGACCGCACGAAATCTATATAATTGAATTCAGCTCTTGAAAGAATATAACCGGTCATTCCGAATTACAGTAATAATTACAACTTAATATACATTACTCGTCTTACTATTATCCGCGTGGATGAAATCGCTGGTGTACTTCCTTGATAAAGTCGTTATCTATGTGTGTATATATCTGTGTGGTAGATATATCAGCATGGCCGAGCATTTCCTGAACAGCGCGTAAATCTGCCCCCGCATCAATGAGATGCGTTGCAAATGTGTGACGAAATACATGTGGTGTTACATGAACCCTTAGTGAAAGCGGTTCAGCGTAGGAGCGAATGATCTTATATACAGCATCACGAGTAAGGGGTCTGCCTCGTAATGATAAAAAGAGAACGTCTTCGTCCAACTTTCTATCCTTTGCCAGGCTCGAACGTGTACCTTGCCTCAGATACCTCTCCTCAACCCAGTAAATCGCATTATCACCAACAGGAACAAGGCGTTCTTTTGCTCCTTTACCAAATATTCTTATGAATCCATCCGAGAAAAATATATCACGTAGTTTTAGAGAAACAGCTTCGCTGACACGTAATCCACAAGCCCACAGAAGCTCAATTATCGCCCTGTCTCTCAATCCAAGCAGTGTGTCGAGTCGAGGAGCTTCAACCAGTTCTTTTGCCTCTTCAATGGTCAGGTAGTCTGGAAGGGCACGGGAACTCCTGGTTGTTTTTATTGTTGAAGCAGGATTTTTCCCGGTAATTTCTTCACGAACGAGAAAACGATGAAAGTGCCTGATAGAGCTGCACGCACGAGAAACTGATGCTGATGCTAACCCAAGATCTCTTAATAAAGCAAGATGTTCGACAATGTGAGATCTTTTAATCGAACTGATCTGATCCACATCTTTTTGTCCGAGGTCGGAAAAATATCTTTCAAGATCACGCTTATACGCGGCAACAGTGTTCTCGCTAAAAGTGCGTTCCAATCTAATGTGTCCCAGGAATTCTTCCAGTTCAGCCCGCAACAAAACCTCCATTAATGATCATTGTATTAAATTACGATCTGGATCAAATATAATCATACTACAATCATAAACAGCCGAAATAATCTAATACCGGAGAATATTGCCCATTTGAGTTTCCATTGTAAATCAGTGATAATATGGGATATTTCACCATGCTATTGTCTTTATAGACATTAGGCCACCTCAATTCCGTCGCAATTCTTCTCATTTCAAGGCATATAAATTGCTATATAAACATACAATTGAAAGGATTAAATATGTCTGACAGCACATTAAATGATTATCTTTTCCGCCGACTTGACGGAATGATGGCATTGAAAAAAGGACTCAATGCTTATTCGTTACGTCATAAGGTATTAGCTGCAAATATAGCTAATTCGGAAACTTCCGGCTACAGAGCTCAAAAAGTGAGATTTGAGGAACAGCTCCAAAAAGCGCTGGATCGTCAATCGTTTGGACTCTCACGTTCAGATAAACACCATATACCGTTGAGGGCAGGGTTAAGAAGGATGGAAAGCTTGAGAGCGGAAGTGGTTGATGATGATACTCCCGATATGTACAATGGTCTAAATAATGTAGATATAGAAAAAGAGATGGCTCAGATGGCAACTAATCAGATTCATTACAGTGCCACAACAAAGATTATGAAAATACGATATCAGATGTTACAAAGCTCAATCAGGGGTCGGGCATAAGGTAAATTATCAAGATTGATTCTAACTCTCTGATTAAGAAGAACTCTTTTCTCCCCCGTCCTTTCTCAGGTGATTGTGAAAACTGCTGACAAAATCTGAATATTTACCGTTTGATTTTGATTGATGTTCAATAAACCTCATAAATTCCAACATATGGTTGACAGTCGTGTCACTGACTAAATGTTCTACTTTGCAGGCATCATCCTCTGCTATATCATCAGGTACTGCAAGTACATCCCTGATAAAATCGAAGAATAATGTATGCTTGAAATAAATTTCACTTGCTGTTTCTCTTCCTCTATCCGTAAGTTCGATATCTCCATACTTCTGATGAGAAATAAGACCACGGTTCTGCAAAACAGTCAAAGCCTCAGTAACCGAGGGTTTTGATACTCCCATTGCATCCGCAATGTTCTTCACTTTAGCAGTATTTCCTTCGAGATCTTTCAAATAGATAGTCTCGAGATAATCTTCCATATTTGAGCTTAGATCTTTGCGATTATGCCGATGTGGCGACATCTTTTTTACTCCTGATTACTTAAGCATAAGTTGAAATAAATATATTGAGATCGACAATAAATTCTTTCACACTTGAATGTTAACAAATTGAAAATATTAAATGAAGCTAATGGGATAGGAATACCTAACCTTGAGAATAAAGTAACGCACGAATAATAATGTGTCAAGCTGAAGAAGAAGATATTCTCCGTCCTCCTCAGGCGCGATACTTATCAGTAACATCCTCATTGTGTCGAACACTGAATGCTCGAAATTCACCCGGCAGGATAGATTGATCAGGAATGAGGCGAATGAATACCCTTCTTCTAAACATAATTCTGCTTATCAGGCTGATGGCTCTGCCTTCTGTTAAGTATTCATGTATATCATTGTGGACAAATAATCTTAATCGCATCTCTTTCGAACGATTTCTGAATCTTGTAATCCATCGTTCGATCTCTGTGACCAAAGTTTCTTTTGTTGCTACCATTCCCGTTCCTTTGCAGACAGGACATGATTCCTTGAAAGTAAAGATTAACGAGGGTTTAATACGCTGCCTGGTCAAAACCATTAACCCAAACGGTCCGATTGGAGCAACGTCGGCTTTCGCGCGGTCATTTTTGAGTTCTTTTTTTACTATATCATATATTTTTTTACGGTTGTTTTCCTCAAACATATCGATAAAGTCAATAACGACTATACCTCCAATATCCCTTAGTCGAAGCTGCCTGCAAGTTTCAAGAGCAGCAACTTGATTCACCCTAAGACTGTTTTCTTCATGGCTCTTTTTACCCATGAACTTACCGGAGTTTACATCAATAGTGACCATCGCTTCAGTATGTTCAATTATGATATAGCCCCCGCCATCAATCCAGACTTTGCGACGAATGCCTTTTTCAATTTCATGTTCTATATGGTATTTGTCAAAGATTGGTTCATCACCATCATAAAACTCAGCTCTTTCGGCGAGTTGTGGTGCCACCGAATCCAGGTAAATTATTATTTCGCGGTATAACTGTTTTGAATCAACAATCAGTCTGGAAATATCCGAAGTAAACAAATCCCTGATAACACTGCTTGCAAGAGATATTTCCTTATATGCAAGCGCCGGCGCCTCAAGGCGATCAGCTTTCTTTTCAATTTTCTTCCAAAGAACATCGAGTGATTCCACATCTTTTGTCAAAACATCTTCACTTCGCCCTTGGGCGACTGTTCTTACAATAACTCCGCAACCAGCAGGTTTTATTTTTCTTACAAGACTTTTTAATCGACGCTTCTCTTTCTGGTCAGGGATTTTTCGGCTCACTCCGATCATTGTCGAATGGGGGACAAAAACGGTAAACCTACCAGGTAGCGAAATTTCGCTTGTAACCCTTGGTCCTTTTCCGCTGATGGGCTCTTTGGTAATCTGAACAAACACCTCTTGCCCATATTTCAGGTTTACACGGGGTTTTTCTTTTTCAGAATATCCATTATCATCACCTATATCATTATGATCCCAATAATTAACTGCATCATTAAAATGGAGGAATCCGTCTTGTTTCCATCCGATATCAATGAAAGCTGCTGACATGCCATGTAATACTTTGCGTACTTTGCCCTTATAAATATCACCTACATTACGTTCATGCTCTGGTCGCTCGACAAATATTTCAACGAGATGCCCATCTTCAAGCAGAGCAACTCTTGTTTCAGTTGTAGTTGAGTTTATAACAAGTTCTTTTTTCATAATTCTAACTATAAACTTCGTGAAATAGGTTGTTGATCAATAGTTGCAGCGTCAATTGGGTCAAAAAGCTGATCAGCAGATTGAATCAGCATCTTAGTTCTGACTCCACCCGTAAACGTTGCCTCTGGAAAATTAAATGCTGTAGCAATTTCATCCAGCCTCGCGGTAGCTCCATCTTTTAAAAGTAAAATCAGTTTCCAGTGGTTATCACCTGTTAATTGAAAACATTCAACAAAAGGTCTGATATTTACCTTCCGCATCTTTTTCTTTTTTATTCGCTGCACAAAATAATCATTCAACTCAAACCATTTAGTGATTCCTTCACAATATTTATCAGAATCATCAATTGTGAATTCGTAAATTATCTTATCGATTGTTCCTGTCAGAGGAGAAGGCGACTTTTCAAATATAACTGCTTCAATAGGCTCTAAACCTATCGGTGATGCATTTCTTAGTGATTCGAGGAGCGTGTCTGCCTCGAGGCGTTCAGTTAAGCAAATATCTATATATTCATCTTGTGATATTAAGCCTAATGGCAGTGGTGGCGCGAATGATATTTTTGGATGTGGGGTGAAACCTTGTGAATATGCTATAGGTAAATTTGTACGTCTCAATAGTCGATCCCAGAGATTTACAATATCAAGATGTCCTGTCCACTGCAATTCTGCGCCGCGTTCATATCGTATTCTACCAATACAATTCACGACGTTTATGATTTCAGGTGTTTCTGATATTTCTTTCAAATCCTTGGAAGATTGATACCTGTTGCATACTTTCTCTCCCTCTGGAATCATGTCTGAAAGCCCACAAGCATAACATTTTCCAAAACGACAATCATCAGTGGTTTTAATCTCCTGGGATCTGTTCCATTCCCGAAGATTGAATTTTTTTTCTGTTCCATTTGTAATATGATGCCAAGGCAGATTCTCGTCCATGTTTCGAGGTTTTATATAATCGAATGGATTGATTTTCTCATTATTAAAAGCCTCTTCCCACCTCTCCAAACTGAACTTATCGCTCCATGATTCGAGAACCCCGCCCAGTTTCCAAATACGATAAATAATCTTGGAAAGCTGACGGTCTCCTCGTGCAAGAACACCTTCATACAGTGATTTTTCAGGATTATGATAGATGAACCGAACAGGGCTATTTTGAAACTTCTTTCGTAAATGTTTTATCTTTTCATGAAGAGTTTCCGCTGGTTCCTGACCGAACCATTGAAAAGGAGTATGTGCTTTGGGGACAAATGGGCTCGCAGAAACGGTGAGCTTCTGTCTGCCGTTGAGCCGTAATTTAGCAACTTTGAAAGCAAGAGTCACGATACCTTTGATGTCTTCTTCAGTTTCAGTGGGTAACCCAATCATAAAATATAGTTTTATCCCACTCCATCCTTCTTTATAGGCTAATGCCGAGGCATTCAGCAATGCATCTACACTGGTGTTTTTGTTGATTACATCTCTTAATCTATCGGTACCTGCTTCAGGCGCAAAAGTTATCCCCCCTTTTCTTCCCTCGGGAAATGCTGCAGCCATCTCCGGGGTGAAAGAGTCTGGGCGCAGAGATGGAAAGGACAACGATACTCCCTTCCCTCTGAATTCATCCTGTAATCCCCGCATCACTTCCGGAAGGTAGCTGTAATCCGATGTTGAGAGCGAAGTCAAACCTAACTCATTAAATCCGGTTTCAGCAATATTTTTTATAGCTTGACTGATAACTTCATCAGCCGGACGTTCCCTGACAGGCCTGTAAATCATTCCCGCATTACAAAATCTGCAGCCTCTCGTACAACCACGCATAACTTCAATATTGAGGCGGTCATGGACAATTTCCACCAATGGCACTAAAGGTTTGTCCGGATAGTATTCAGGTTTCAAATTTTCTACAATACGTCCCCTGATAATCATATTTTGATCATCAGGACTCAATTTCGGATAAATGAATCCTTTTTCATCTTCAACAAGATCATAATTTGTTGGTACATATATTCCTGCAATATTGCCAAGCCTGGCGATTATTTCTTGTCTGGCAAGACCGTTTCTTTTCGCATTTAATAAAACATTTGATATTTCGATAACTACATCTTCTCCATCGCCAATCACAATCGCATCGAAAAAATCCGCCACCGGTTCGGGATTATACATAACCGGTCCACCGGCAATTACTATTGGATCTGATGCCTTTCTATCACGAGAATAGACGGGAACTCCGCCAAGATCAAGCAGCTCAAGAATACCCGGCATAGCCATCTCATACCCGATGCTGATGCCGATAATATCAACATCCGCCAGCGCAGTCCCTGATTCAAGCGTATGAAGCAGGATATTGTTATTTCTTAAAAGGCTAGCAGTATATTCATCAGGCAGAAAAACCCGCTCTGCGGCAACATCCATTACTTTTGAATTGATTTGATGATAGAGAATGCTCAACCCCAGGTTGCTCATCCCAATTTCATAGAGATCAGGAAATCCCAACGCCCACCGGATAGTTGGATTTATCTTCTTTATGACGTTGAATTCCAAACCGGTATATCTGTTTGGTTTTCGTATATAGGGCAGAATTAACTCTTGAAAACGAGAATTATCATTCATTTGCATACTTTTCTAAATTCCTGTCAGAACTTTATTTTTAATATCACATTATTTACTGAATCATGTCTTTCTATAACATCTTGCGAATAGTGTGTGGCAGCATGTAAAAACCAGAGAAGAGCAACAAATTCAGAAGCTTTGAGACGCCGTCAATATATAGGATATTAGTCTTCCACGTCTTCTTGATCGGAGGCTAAATCTGCATCATCCGGGGGAGTGACCATCAGGTGAACAACTCTATTTGCTTCAATTGCGGCAACAAGGAATTTCCAACCGTGGTATGTATAGGATTGACCCGCTTCAGGTACTTCTCCAGCAAGTGCAAATATAAATCCGCCAAGAGTTTCATAATCTTCATCCTCAGATACTAATTTTTCATTGATTTTAGTGTTGAAATCCTCTACTTCGATCTTTGCAGCTACTGATATTTCGCCATTCTCCATCTGTTTAAATAGAACCTCTTCTCGATCAAATTCATCATGTATTTCACCAACGATCTCTTCAATCACATCCTCGAGGGTAATGATTCCTTCAGTGCCACCGTACTCATCTACAACCACCGCAATATGAAAGTTGGCTTTCTGGAATTCACGAAGCAGGGAGTTGATTAATTTGCTTTCAGGCACGAAATAGGCTTCTCTAATCAATTCCCTAATTGTTCTATTCTCACCAGCTTTCCCAATAAGATCCTTTGCATATAGCACACCGATTATGTGGTCAATATCATCTTCATATACCGGGATTCGAGAATGTCCCATTTTGTTGACAATATCTGCTGCTTCTTTCATTGTCGCATTAGCATTTATGGTCGTCATATCGACCCGGGGAACCATGATTTCATGTACTTCAGTTTCACCGAACTCGAAAATCGAAGTGATCATTTCGCGCTCTTCTTCTTCGAGAACCCCATGCTCCTCACCAACCTGAGCCAGTGTCCTCAACTCTTCCTCATTGAAAAGAGCATGTTGTGCCTCCATGCCGAGGTATCTGGCAAAACGATCCACCATTACTACAAAAACCTTGGTAAGAGGTTTGAAAACAAATACACAGATTTGAATGGGAACTGAGAACAGTAATACCCAGCGTTCGTTATTTTTAAACGCGAACACCTTAGGAGTAATTTCAACTGCCACGACCAGGATGAAAGTAACCACAACGATATCCAGCAGAAGAGCAATTACCGGGTTGAAGCCAAGCCTGTGGGCGACATTATCAGTGACTATTGCGGCAAGACTCGCTGCAGAGGTATTCACTACGGTGTTGCCGATAAGGATGGCTATTAAAAGTTCCCGAGGTTTATCAATCAATCGAACTACACGCTCGGAGCGTGAGTCTTTATTTTCACGAAACTTTCGAAGTGCAGCCTTACTCATTGAAAAGAAAGCGGTTTCACTGCCTGAGAAGAAGGCTGAAAGAATTAACAGCCCTAAAAATATCAGACCAGGCAGCCATAGATTAGATGAATCCACTTATTTATTTCCCCCTTGCGATTGAGAGGTAATTATTCTCCATGGCATTTTATCTTGATCAGTTCCAGCTCTTGAAAGTCCTTCATTCTCACGTTTACCCATTTTTTCTCTTAATGCATCATCGTTGTCCATCCATCCGGCTAAATGCAACATGCCGTGGAGTGCAAGTCTGCCTGCCTCTTCCTCTATTGGATTGTTGTAATCCTTTGCCTGCACTATGGCCTGCTCAAGATTCACATACACTTCGCCCCTGATCCAATCGGTATCTGAAGGATCTTCTTCCGGCTCTGGAAAATCTAAATCCATCTCAGTTCTACTTTGCATTAAATCAAACGCCAGCACATCGGTTGTCCCAGTTTTATTCAGAAAGTGTTGATGCATTCTCTTCATTTCTTCATGCCCTATGATAACGATATAAATATCGCCTTCGCCGCCTTCGAAATTCCATTCATTTTGAAGCCAACCAAGAAACTCTGATTCACCAGCAATTTCCCATCCCGGCAGATTGAAATGAACCTGCATTATTTCACCTGCTTCTCTTCTATATCCGTCACGATCTTCTCATTCTTTTCTTCAACTTCCTCGCGAGTGGGATATTGAATTCGATGATGATGAATTCCGGTTAAAATCGGAAGGAAAGCCTCGATTGAAAGACGAATGTCTCGCAAAGTTAAAGGGCATTCGTCGAGTTCTTTATCTCTATATTTATTAATTACTATTTCCCTGACTATTTTTTCGATCTTTTCTGCCGTGGGATCTTCGATGCTCCGTGTAGCTGCTTCAGCTCCATCTGCAAGCATCAGTATCCCGGTCTCTTTTGATTGTGGCCTTGGTCCGGGATAGCGATAACTACTTTCCAGTACCGGACTTATTCCCTCTTCCAAAGCTTTGTTATAGAAGTAGGTCATAAAACTTGTTCCATGGTGCTCTCGTATAAAGGCTTTTACAGATTCCGGAAGACGGTACTTACCGGCAAGCTCCACTCCATCCAGTACGTGTCCCTTAAGATATTTAGCTGATTCTTCAGAACTCATATCATCATGAATATTGTATGGGCCGATCTGATTCTCAATAAAATATTCCCTCCTAACCATTTTTCCTATATCGTGATAATAGGCGCCGGCTCTTGTAAGAATCGGGTTAGCGTCTATTGCTTCTGATGCTGCTTCCGCAAGATTTCCCACAAGGATACTGTGATGATAAGTGCCCGGAGCCTCTATTGAGAGACGTTTTAGAAGCGGACGATTCAGATCTGCAAGTTCCAGGAGCGTTAGATCGCTGGTTACTCCAAAGACAGACTCGATGGCGACAAGTAATCCAAGCGATATTAATGGTGTAGCAACAGAATTAACGCCTGCATACAGAATATCATAAAATATACTTAAATCCATCTGGTAAGTAAGTATTCTTTGTACAATTATCACGAGTAGCAAACCCACAAAAATTAGTATGGAGGTGTGCATTATCTGAACGCGCGTTCTGACACGCAACACAACAAAAATAGAAAACAATGCCGGCAGAAAAGCTGCTAAAAGAACAAAAAAGTCATTCCCGGTCAAAGCGCCTATCAGTAATGATGCAGTGATTGTGAAAAGAAGAGCTATTTGAGCATCGAATACTATTGCCAGGATTATTGCTCCCAAAGCCGAAGGAAACAAATAACTGCTTGCTTCCATTGGTATTATTATCATGCCATAAGAACCAACAAGAAGAGCAAAAAGAGTAGATAAAAGAAGCAAATGATTAGTTTTATAATAAATATCGGGACGAAATCTTCTTATCCAATATCCAAAAAACATGAAAATCATTGAAGAGAGTAAAAATCTGCCAATCCATGGAAGAGATTTACCTAAAAAACCATGCTCAGAGGCTAATTCTGCCTTTTTAAATTCCATAGATCGAAGAACGTCCAAATGATGTTGTGTTAATCTTTCATTTGAATCAATAATTCGTTCATCTCTAAGGACGATTCCTTCAACGAGTGGTACTTTGTCCACTATTGCCTGTTTTCGTGATTCAGTCTCCACATTGTCATAAATCAGATTTGGCTCGAGAAACGGTACAATTAATTCATAACCCACCTTGATTACTGAGTCAGCTCTCTCCTCCCATACCTTTGACGCTAAATCATCCAGTCTTGCTAATGCCTCCTGGCGGGCTTGAGCTAAATCATATAATTCCTCCAGCAGGACAGGATGTTCCTCACCCTCCCGGATAATTCTTATACGATCTGAAGGAGTTTCAACCTTATCCGTTGCGATATCAAGAATTCCCTGGTCAAGTAAATCACTCAGTATTCCATTCAGCGCATTGTCCGCAATAAATGAAGATCTCTTTAATTCATCAGGATATGATGCATTGAGGATATATTTCCATGAAGGATAAGTGATATTCAGGCCATACTTATTTCTTAACATTACCCAGTAAGACATCTTGAGGCTGTCAAGGTTAGTATTTCCACTGAGTTCTTCTTTTACAATAGTATCTGCAATCTGCCTCGTCTCAGCTAAAAAATTTCCCAATGATATTTTCTGTGATTGAGCAATTGAATCTACACTGACAAATACCGGTTCGATTGAATTCCTGGCGGTTTTTCGATCCATTGCCAGTTCATCTTCACTCTTAAGGATTTCAAAATCAAAAGGAGCAATGATTTCATCACTACTGATAGATCCAATAGTGAATTCTGAAAAATGGAATCCACTTGACCGGGGAAACAGTAGCGTTACACCCATTGACAGGATAAACCAGAGTATCCATGGTAAAGCAGGGTATAGTCCTTTATCTGCTAATTGGTTTGGTATTTTTCTATCTCTCTTACTCATTGTAAACGATTTTCTACTCTTTTTCGTACGCTAATATTATTTCCTTGACGAGTGAGTGTCGGACAACATCCTTGTGATCTAATGTAACAAATTGTATTCCCTTTATTCCTCTTAATATTATCAACGCTTCAGATAACCCACTTTTCTGTTTATCGGGAATATCAACCTGCGTTAAATCACCTGTCACAATTGCCCTGGAACCTGAGCCAAGCCGGGTCAGGAACATTTTGAGCTGGTCACTTGTTGTATTTTGGGCTTCGTCAAGAATCACAAAGGCGTTAGACAACGTCCGACCGCGCATATACGCCAACGGCGCTATTTCGATTCGATTCTGATCAATATATCTTTTAAGTCTATCAGACGGAATCATCTCCATCAAGGCATCATATATCGGTCTGAAATAAGGTTCAACCTTTTCCCTGAGATCACCCGGCAGAAAACCCAGGTTTTCACCGGCTTCAACAGCCGGTCGTACAAGGATAATTCTTTCAACATCATCTGCATTAAATGCACTCACCGCCAATGCAACTGCAAGGTAAGTTTTTCCCGTTCCAGCCGGACCCTCGACAAAAACTAATTCGGATTCATGAGCCGCTCTAATATATTCTTTTTGATTCCGACTCCTTGTTCTAATACAGAATCCATTTTTTTCAAATACTGTCAAACCTTCTAAATGTTTTGCATTATTGGTCCCAACAGGAGTAAATCCTGCCAAGGCGAGGGCAGTGTCTATATCCAGATTTTCTGTTCTATCCCGACGAGCCATGCTTTCCATATCTCTGAATATTTGACGAAGAGGCTCCTCTTCTTCCGGAGGTCCCTCTATGGAGACTTTCTCGCCCCGAACAGTTATTTTGGAACGCACCGCTGATTCCAGACGTCTTAGATTAGTATCTTTTCGACCCAGAATAATAGGCAGAATTGATGCGTCAATCGTAATGGTATATTGAATAACCCTGATTCCTCCAAACGAAAAGGCAATCCGTCTCCTGTATTGACAGGAAAAAGACTGCCCTGATCAAATCTAAAACTTTAACAGGTGAGTGATACTCAACCCGGTTGTTCTCCGTTATAAATGATTTCTTGGAAACCACTGAATAAAAAATGATTATAATGGATTAATAATACGAACAGAATTTAATTATAATCAAGTCTGTTGATGATTTTAAATATTAATTAATTCAAATATTTCAAGCTATCTTACAATGAGTGATGGATCTCACGTCAGTGATTGTGTCTTTCCTGCGGTGGAGGCTGTCCGAGCATGTCATTCTCGGGCTTGACCTGGGAATCCATAAGAGCGCAACCACTAGTTATTACTGGATTACGGGATTCCTGCCTTCGCAGGAATGACATCTTATTATTGATTCAAGCGTACTGAGTATTAAGTCAATTACATTGGTTGTTATGTCCTCTATATCGAGAAGGTCTAAATACAATAATACTATTGAGTCTAATTCTGCTCATGACACTGAGGAAGCAGGGGTAAATCTGTCTCAAATGGTGAAATGCGGCGAGACAGTATTACTTACCGGTCCGCTTGGCACCGGCAAAACGACCTTAGTTCGGGGATTCATGCGTGGCCTCGAGTATCTTGGAAGAGTCAGAAGCCCAAGTTTTACTGTATCGAACACCTATGATTCCAAACCGCCCGTTATACATATTGACCTGTACCGTCTAACCGATCCGGACGATCTCATTGTGCTTGATCTCGAACAGCAAAGCGAAAATAACATTACTATCATTGAATGGGGCAACAGGTTTGACAAAACTGAAACACTTGCTGATTGGAGAGTTAAACTCGAGTGGGATGATCAACTGTCAACAAAACGATTAATAACCATCCAAACAACAAAGATTTAGACAAAATATACACTTCTGAAATTGCAGCAACATTTAATGGCGGTGACAAGATAATGTAGCCCGTACCTGGATAGTAATATATTTTCCTGAATAAGCGAAAGATACTAAATAGAAGAGAAAATAACTATCAGCTATGATGAGAGCCATAACCTCTAACTTTCCATAGAATAAATTATCACTAAATAGTTGCCTTTTACTTAATTTGCTGTTTATAATAAAATTTAGCAAAATAAGGAATGGTAAATTTATGGATTCTAATCAGAACGAAGAGATTGCCTATTTTATAGGCGAAGAGCCAACCCCTGAAGAACTTTTCTTTTACGAACAATCTTACAAAGAACCGGTAGAGAGCATTAGTAGAATTGAGGAAACCGCCAAATTCCTTGTAGGTGCCGTTACAACTGTGACAGGTCTGTTCCTCGCCGCCCTTAAACTCTCGCACGGAAAAGAAACCGTCACCGGATTGACTTGGTATTTACCCTTCCTCCTCTGGTCGGTAAGCATTATTCTACTGTTGCTGGTTCTAATACCTCGTGAATATAAGTACGGTAAAAGCATCCCAGCGGCGTATAGAGACGCCCTAATCAAGGCACGGAACTGGAAATATGGCTGGTTGATGTTCGGAGCTGCTCTCTTTATCGCCGGCCTATTATCAGCAGTCTTTCCACTGATTATCCCTGGAGAATAACAATGCCTGAGATGAAAACCCTGAGAGTACATTGCCCGTTTTGCGATAGAGATTTCACTGTCCGCTTAGAGATTTACGATCCGAAAGCTAAGGGAGAAAGCGAAACACTGATCCCTTGCCTGAAATGTGACAAAATGGTCAAGGTAAAACTCCCGCGAATTTTTGAAGAACAAAATGGAACCATGATGGGAATACCACCTATCGACGATTAGAGGTAATATTAAATGTCTCAAATCTTTATTGTCAATCCCCAAATTGAGCCTGAACGAATAAAGCTGCTCAATGAAATGACAGACAAACTCAATGAAGCGCTTGAGATAGAGCAAACACAGCCTGATCAACTGAAAGTGATTAAACATGAAGCGCCTCATGCGATGGGCAGCATGCTATGGGAGGAGAGCGGACTCGATGCGACTGAATTAATAGACGCTATCGAGGAGACACGTGATTCGAGTACCCCGGTGCGGATAATCGTAACCGGTAAGAAGTATCAACATTTTCCATGGGAACTGCTCTATCATAGCAATCCTGACCTGGGATTCCTGGCGCGTCAATCCTGGGTCGTTATTTCAAGACGAACCAATGGTACCGGTGAGAAAACACCGCAAAAACTTGGAAAACCGCTCCGTTTACTGCTGTTTATCTCATCACCAGAGGGAATCAACCCGGAGAAAATGCGCCTCGATTATGAAAAGGAAGAGGAGGCGCTTTTCACTGCGCTGGACGTACCCTGGTCTAATGGCGAAATAGATATTGACGTCGCTGAAGATGGCTGCTTTTCTACGTTGGAAGAACGACTGAAGGAGAATCAGTATCACGCCGTGATACTTTCTATGCATGGCGGAATGACGACTAACAAGACGGGTAATCCGGAATATGGATTATTGTTCGAGGACGAAAATGACTGGAGCGAAAGAAATGTCGCCGGTAGTGTTCTCGCCCGGATGCTGGAAAATCTGGCTACCGGTCATCTACCGGGTTTAATTGTGTTGTCTGCCTGCCGGAGTGCATTGATTGAGCCGGATGTGGGAAAAGCGGTTAACAGCGTGGCGTTTGAGTTGCACAAGACAGGCTGTGAGCGTGTGGTGGGGATGCGTCTTTCCGTCAAGGACATTTTCGCTTCCGCCTTTACTGCAGAGCTGTTCCGATTGTTGGCAAAAGGAACCGACACAATAGGACGCGCGGTTACACAAGCAAGGATTGAGGTTCAGCGCGGCAAATGGATCCTCCCCGGGGGTGAAATTGCCAAGGGTGAAGATGTTTACGATATCTTCGGACAATGGACGCTTCCGGTGCTGCTTGACCGAACAATCGACGGTCCCCTTATCGACAAAGATGAGGAGCTTCCTGAGATTGAGAGATTCAAGCTGGACAATACAATCCCCGGAGACCAGAAAATTACTATGGTTTCCCGCGCTAATTTTATCGGGCGCAGGAGTGTAATCAGGCAACATTTGAAGCCATTTTTGGACGGACGAAACCGTTGCCTGATGTTTACCGGACCGGGCGGAATGGGAAAATCTACTATAGCGGGATTCTTCCTGCGGAGGTTTCTTGATAAACACTCAAACGCCTGGTTGATTGGGTTTGAGGCTCCTTTCAACCTCCGTTCGATTGAAATATACCTGGCCAACACAATAGAAGATGATGACGATCTGCAAGCAGAATATAACAATGAAAGACAAAAAGCTGGTTTTTCAGATGATCTGGACAGTAAACTTCGAATCTTTGCAAAAGATGGACGAAACTGCTGCTTTGTGCTCGACAACCTGGAATCGATTCAGGATGATAATTCGCTTGAGTTAGATCCAGCAGATGAGGACAGCGCCTATTTTCTGAAAGCGGTCTGTAGTCTGCAAGATCATGCGCATGTCATCCTCACCGGACGCTACACGATAAAGGGTATTCCCGAGCTTAAACTGACACACTGTGAACTGCATGATGCTCCATACGGCGATATCCTTCACCGGATGAAGCGACTGAAGGTTCCCGAGTTGTTGGAAGAAGAGAAACGTTGGATATACGACACCCTGGGCGGCAACCACCGCGCTATTGAGTGGACCGCCTCCCTGCTTGCAGATAAAGAAGTTGAATCGGACGATCTGAAAGAAGCGCTACAAAACATCAAGATTCCACCAGATACACCGGAGGGGGCGGTTAAAGCAGTCCTTGCCGGAATGCGTGAAAACCTGCTGTTGTCGAAACTTCGACAAAACCTTACAACCGAACAGGACCGGCTGTTGCGTGCCGCCTGTCTTTACCGTGTCCCGGTAAACTATGACGGCTTGCATCTGCTCGATATCGATTCCACAGACCATGACACAAACCGCCAACGCCTTATTGACTACAAACTCATACTCACTACCTATGACACACGCTTTGAGATGAACCGCTTTTTCGTTCCCCCGATAGCGAGGGAGTTACTGAAGGATCACGGTTTCAGCCCAAAAGAATTCAAAGAACTTAACGCCACGGCGGGAAAATACCATAAGTACCAGGGTGAACATGTCTCGCGCATATGGAGCGACGACATCGAGGCGATTTTTCACTTCCGATTAGCCGGGGATCACATAACAGCGGACGAATTAGCCAAGAGTGTTACATATTTCCAGTACAGCAGAAGCTATTTCAAAATGGTGAACGAAATGTGCGTAGAGATAGTAAACCGGAAAGCTCCTCCCCCGCCCTGGTGGGCGTTGATCAGATACGGGATGTGCCAATTAACCCTGGGAAATCCAAAGAAGGCGTTGGAAGCACATGAAAATGCGCTTCCTCTATCTCCAACGGAAAAGGATCGAGGCACCACACTCAACAACATCGCCCAGATACACAAAGCCCGTGGCGAGTTAGATGAGGCGACGAAATATTTGGAAATGAGCCTCAAAATAAAGCAGGAGATCAGAGATAAGAGGGGAGAAGGCACCATATTTAACAACATCGCTACAATTCATTATTCCCGCGGCGAGTTTGACGAAGCGTTGAAGTATATGGAACTGAGCATCAAAATACGACAGGAGATTGGCGACAGAACGGATGAAGGCACCACACTAAACAATATCAGCCAGATACACCAAGAACGTGGGGAGAATGATGAGGCGATGAAATATTTGAAAATGAGCCTCTATATATATCAGGAGATTGGTGATAGGAAGGGTGAAGGCATGACACTAAACAACATCAGCCAGATACATAGTGCCCATGGCGAATATGATGAGGCGATGAAATATTTGGAAATGAGCCTCAAAATACAACAGGAGATCGGTAACAGAGCGGGTGAAGGTGCCACACTCAGCAACATCGCTTCAAATCATTATACCCGCAGCAAGTTTGATGAGGCGCTAAAATATTTCAAAATGAGCCTCAAAATTCAACAGGAGATTGGTGACAGAGCGGGTGAAGGCGCTACACTAAACAACATCAGCCAGATATACGATGCTCGTGGCGAGTATGATGAGGCGATGAAATATTTGGAAATGAGCCTCAAAATACAAGAGGAGATCGGTGACAGGGCGGGTGAAGGCAGGTCATTAAACAACATTGGCACGATAAACCATGCTCGTGGCAAGCATAAAGAGGCGATGAATTATTTAGGAATGAGCCTCAAAATACGGCAGGAGATCGGTGACAGGAAGGGTGAAGGCATGACGCTAAACAACATTAGCCAGATACACTATGCCCGTGGCGAGCTTGATGAGGCGATGAAATATTTAGCACAGAGCCTGAAAATACAACAGGAGATTGGCAACAGAGCGGGGATGATACCTACACTGAACAATATGGCGCATATCGCGGAACAGAATAAAGACCCGGAGAACGCAATCAAAATGTGGTCGGAAGCGCTTAATATTGCCCTGGAAATAAAGAACGCTGAGGGGATATTCCATTTTGCGCAGGCTCTCGGACTCAGAGCGGCGCGTGATGGAGCGAAGGATCAGGCAAAGCAGTTATTGACCATGGCGCTAAACGTGGGCAGACAGGCGGGTTTCCCCGGAACGGACGAGATTGAGGAAGATTTGAGGAAATTATCATAGACAAGCGGTGAATGAATAGTCGTTATAATTATATTTTATCGGCTTGATTATTGTCGCTGGAATCTTCATCCAACTTGACATTTATCTGCTTTTTACAATCTGAAAGCAAAGATTAAAAAATCCTGAATGACTCATCTACTTTGAGTTTTTCACCCACCAACTCATTGACGGCAGTTTTGTGAATTTCCATCAATTCATTTTCGATATGTTTCAAATCCGGTCTGTCAATTTCATCTGAACTGATCAAGGTCACTGACTGATCAGTAACCTCTTATTATTCAAGTACCCCCGGCAGGACTCGAACCTGCTACCTCAAGATTAGGTATCTTATTAATACAATAAATGACTAATACTTACAACAACTAACAACATCATATTTAAGGGTTAAGTTGTTTCATTTATTGTAGTTTATAATGGTTATTAATCATTATTTATGTTCTAATGTCCCAAAAATGTCCTAATTTTCTTGATCAGAATTGTAAGAATCTGATTATTTTTCTCTGTCCAAATGTGTGAATCTGAAATCCAAACTATAGTATGATGTGAATACTTTTAAGAATTTAATTATCCATTCCAATAATAATGACTCACGCACGGCTCAGATTCATTTCATCACGAAATTCCACATCACTTCCCCGGTATTCATTGATTCTGTTTGAAATGAATATGCCTCTGTGACAGTGTCTTACTTACACCATCACACCTCAGAATCAGACTAATTGTGTCCAATTAACTCTACAGCCAAACACTGAATAGAAAAGAAGGTGAAATTGCAGTATTATTTGGTTTTACCATTATCTACATGAGAATTTATCTTCAATATACAATTCAATATTGATACAGAAATATCTAAAAGTGCACTATTTGACTAACAACATTTTATTCGTTTCACTGATTCCAAAGTTTGACTTGATTCTGATAAAATATAAACCGGATGGCTGATCATTCGCCTGCCATATGAAGCTGTGATCACCCTGTCCGAGTTTTCCATGTTGAATAACAGCTACACTGTTACCAAGAATATCAACAATTTCTGCTGTGATGATACTTGTTTGCGGTAATACAAAATTGATATTTACTGAAGAATTGAAAGGATTTGGATAAACTGAAGAAATCGTGAAATTGTTCGGGATTTCCTCTTGAAGATCTTCGGATATTTGTGTATTAGGCTCGAAAGTAAATCTGAATAGCTGTTCACACTGGACTGTATCAGGATGTGAAAAAACATCAACCCACCATTCCACCTCGAGAGCTTCTTCCCAGAATTCAAGCTCCAGCTCTGCAGGTAGATCAACACTGAAAGTTGTATCTTGAATATGGTCGAAAGATGTTGTCTGTTCTGTATTGTCATTTAAAGTTATAAGGAAATTAAGAGTATATGTTGGATAAGCTCTTGGGTCAGGATCAGTTGAAGATTCCCAAATGAACTGAATTTCGTTTGAATCTTCATAATCGAAGACAGTATTGTTTGCAGGTTCCAGTAAAATAAAAGAACCTGGCATATCATAGTCAACTATAAATACTACCGGTATAATTAATTCAAGATTCTCCGGATCATTTGTATATATAGTCAGAGTTGTTATATGATTTCCAATGTCCAAATCAGTCGCATCGCCGTTCAATGTAATCGTAAATTCATTCTCAGGACGGACAATACCGCGTTCATAATTAGCTGACAGCCAATCATCTGCGAAACTAAGTTCCCAACTAAGAACGACAGCACCTGAATTACCAATAGTAAAGGAGCATGGATTTTCATCAGCTCCAATTACTCCTGAGAACTCGATTTCTTCAGGATCTACCCATGTAGAAGCCAGGTGTAATAGCACAAAATCGTATTCATTTTCATCTTCCTCAACTTCTAAATCCGTTTCATCTAAATTAACAAATAACTCAGCTTCAATTCTTACATCATATATCCCGGGATACATCTCTTCAATATAATAATAACCATCATCATCAGTAATGACTTGATATTCATCATTTCCAAAGAATGATAGAGTGGCGTTCTCCACCGGATCGCCGTTAGTTTGATCACTGACCATACCTTCCACACTCGCATTTTCCTGTCGAGGGCTATATAGAATTGCAAGTTCACTAAATGGATAATCCTCTGGCTCTGCATAATTAGAGACTTCCAATCCATCTGAGCCATCCAAATTCTCCATTCCGATTACTTCTCGAGTTCTGAAGGCCATATCATCTACTGATTCGTATTGAAATATTATATCTCCGTATGGTTTGAGGATGATTTCGGTGGAGATCCTTCCACCTCCATTATCTTCGAACCAATCGTCCATCTGAATTATGAAATTACCATCGTCATCTTCGCCATAATATGTATGCGGTTGTAGACCATGTGGCCAATAAGGGAAAAAAAAGCCGGTACACCAGATTAGAACATTGTTGGGGCTTCCAGCAAATGGGATATTGGAAATATTACGGTTAGTCCCTTGATCGGCGGAGAACGATATCCAACCGTTGGAACATATCCAGAACTGGTCATACTCTGTTCCGTAATATTCAAAGTCAAATGAGATGTCGTAAGGTCCAAGAGTCGTGTTTGCACGGGCATAAGTGATCTCAGTACCTGTATTACTAATGTCTATCCAATCGAATTCTGGTCCGTCATCTTCCTGGCTGTCAATATATCTATACCCATAATTATCGGGTCCACCCATTTCGGCAAGACAAAAAATGGTAAAAACAAATGTCAAGCTAAATATTAAAGTCGCTTTAAATATCTTCATGATTCTATCCTTTCATCACTTTATAATAAATCTGTTTACAAGAAACCTAAATCTCTTACCTGAGGTAAATCATCTTTTTGATGTCGCTAAAACCTTTATTCGTAGAAAAGTGTAAGAAATACAAACCGGAAGGATGATTCTTTGCCTCCCAATAAATCTGATGGTATCCAGGCTCAATTTGTCCATGTTGCAACATTGTTACCTGACGACCAAGAATATCAACAACCTGCACCCTTGATTCACTTGATACTGGTACCGCTACGATAATATTGACAGTCGAATTGAATGGATTGGGGTAAACCTTTGAAATAGCAAATTCTTCCGGCAATTCGCTATTTGTATTTCCCAATACACCGGAATTAGGTTCAAAGCAAAAAGTAAATGATTGTTCGCATTGTACAGTATCCGGTTCAGCTACGGCGCGAACCCACCATTCTACCATCAAGGAGTCTTCCCAGTATTCCAGTTCGAGTGTATCAATTACATCAAACGTGTAACTAACATTCTCTATATTATTGATCTGGATTGTTTCCCAAATATTACCATCCACAACAGCCTGTACAAATAAATTATAGACTGGCATTCCAAAAGGATCGGGATCAATCGCGAATTCCCATGCAAATTGAATTTCTTCCTGTTCTTCATATATGAATACTACCTGATCTTCAGGCTCCATCAGGTTGAAGGAAGCGGGAGGCTCGTAATCTACCAGCATGCTTGCAGGAATTTCAATTTCGAGGTTTTCAGGGTCATTGGTTAATATCGTCATGGTGGTTTCATAATCGCCGATATCCATGTCAGTTGCATCGAAATATGCAATTATTTCGATCTCTTCCTCTGGCTCTAAAACTCCCTCTTCTATATCCACACTGAGCCAGTCATCGTTGCATGTGATGTCCCATTCGAGATCGACACCACCGTCATTTCTGATAGTTAGAATATGACTATCGTCAACTTGTCCGGCAAAAATCCTCACATCGAAATCTTCAGGATCGAACCATAAAGATGCAGGATAACGAAGTTCAAAATCATGAACGTTTTCATCATCTTCTTCTATTTCAATATTAGTTTCCTCTATTGAAACAAAACCATCTGCATCAATTTCTACAGTATAATCTCCCGGAAGCATAGCTTCGAAACTGTAACTACCATCTTCATCGGTTGTTGCTTCATAATCTCCATGATCCAGGTAACGGACAATTGCATTCTCAATCGGATCGCCGGTATGGAAATCAGAAACAGTACCTTCAACACTCGCTGATAGGTCAGGCGGCGTGATCAAAATCGCAAGACTGTCAAATGGGTAATTGGCAGGATCCTGATTGTATGCGATTTCTAGACCAACTGAACCATTGGAATTCTCAATCCCCACGGATTCCCTGGTAGCTCCTCCGCGAATAGTATTCTCCAGGTATTGAAACAGGATATTCCCATTGGGGTACAATATTACCTCAGCACTTACTATTCCGCCATATTCGGAGTACCAGTTATTGAACTGAATAACAAAATTGTCATTTTCATCCTCGCCGTAGAATGCAAGAGGTTCGTTTCCTTGCCAGTTCGGCCACATTATATCCCAGTACAAGAAGACTCCGTTATTTGGAATCGTGTTGGTTGGAATCGTCAGATTGTTTGAACTTGTTCCCTGGTCGTCGGAAAAAGTCATGAATAAATGGGAACAGATCCAGATCTCATCATAGTCTTCACCATAGAAATTAAAATCGAATGGTATGGCAATTGGACCAATTTCACGCCCAAAATTGTAGAGTGCGGTCATTTCAGTTCCGGTTTCACTTATATCGATCCAATTAAATTCAGGACCGTCTTCCTCCTGACTGTCGATAAACTCATAACCATAATCATCCGGTCCACCCGTATATGCTGCTACCAAAACCGGGAGAAAAAGAATACTGATTATTGACAAAATGCCTAACCATCTCATGTTTTACTCCAATCTTATATTTATAATCTGTTTACGATGCAAGAATTACTGGACAGGCGCCCCTATTTAATGAGTAAAACTTTTGCTGTTTCAGTAAATCCATGTTCAACTTTCATCTGAATAAAATAGATACCACTCGCTATATCTGATCCTTCGAACATTACCTGGTGCCAACCGGCTGGTGAAATATCTCCATCAATCAGGCGGATTACCTCCCGACCGTGCAAATCATAAATTATCAAGCTGATTTTTTCATTTCGTGGTAAAGCAAAATGGATACAGGTTGTCTGGTTGAACGGATTGGGATATATCGCTGAAATAGCAAATTCTTTTGGCAATTCGCTATTTGTAGTTCCCAATACTCCGGTATTAGGTTCAAAGAAAAAAGTAAATGATTGTTCGCATTGTACAGTATCCGGTTCAGCTACTGCACTAACCCGCCATTCTACCGTCAGGGAATCTTCCCAGTGTTCCAGTCCGAGTGAATCAATTACATCCAATGCGTAGCCAACATTCTCTATATTTTCGACCTGGATTGTTTCCAACGGATTACCATCCACAACAGCCTGGACATACAAATTATAGATCGGCATTCCAAAAGGATCCGGATCAATCGCGAATTCCCATGCAAATTGAATTTCACCCTGTTCTTCGTATATATATACTTCCTGATCTTCAGGCTCCATCAGGTTGAAGAAAGCGGGAGGTTCATAATCAACTAACATACTTGCAGGAATTTCAACCTCCAAGTTGTCAGGATCGTTGGTGAATATCGTCATGGACATTTCATATTCGTCAATATCAATGGCAGTTGCATCGAAACTGAGAATTATGTCGATCTCTTCCTCAGGCTCTAAAGTTCCATCATCTTCAGCCAAACTGAGCCAGTCAACATTGCATGTGATACCCCATTCGAGATCTACACCGCCGTCATTTCTGATAGTTAGAATATTACTATTATCAACTTGTCCGGTAATAACCCTCACCTCGAACTCCACAGGATCAAACCATAAAGATGCAGGATAGCGAAGTACAAAATCTTGAATATTATCACCTTCTTCTAACTCAACATCCGTTTCCTCTATTGAAACATAACCATCTGCTTCAATTTCTACGGTATAATCTCCCGGAAGCATCGCTTCGATAGCGTAATCTCCATTTTCATCCGTTGTAGCTTCATGATCTCCATGATCCAGGTAACGGACTATTGCATCCTCAACCGGGTCGCCGGTATGGAAATCAGAAACAGTACCTTCCACGCTTGCAGATAAATCAGGGGGCGTGATTAAAATCGCAAGACTGTCAAATGGGTAATCTGCAGGGTTTCTATTATTAGAGATTTGGAGACCGATTGAACCATTGGAATTCTCAATTCCGATAGATTCGCGAAAAGGTCCAACACGAAGATCAACATCCTGGTATTGAAACAGGATATTTCCATCTGGAAACAATATTGCTTCAGTCGTAACCGTCCCTCCATACTCTGAGTACCAATCTTCTATTTGAATAACCAGATTACCATCCTCATCCTCACCATAATAGGCGCGTGGAACAAAGCCTTGTTCGGAGGGATCAAAAGCAGCCCAAAAGAGGAAGATGGCGTTATTTGGATTTGTATTGGTAGGAATTACCTGGTTGTTACTGGCGGTTCCCTGGTCACTCGAAAATGAAATCCAGATGTTTACACATATCCAGAACTCATCATATTCAGTTCCGTAGAAGATGAAATCAAATGGGATTTCCAATGGCCCAACGGTTCTATTCCAACCGTATAAATCAGTGATTTCTGTCCCGGTTTCACTTATATCAATCCAATTATATTCTGGACCGTCCTCCTCTTGGCTGTCAATAAACTCGTAACCATAATCGTCAGGTCCACCCGTACGTGCTGCTACCAAAACCGGGAGAAACAGTATACTAATTATTACCAAAGTATTTAACCATCTCATGTTCTTTCTCCAATCTTATGTTTTTATGCTTTTTACGATCTACTGATTACTTTTGGCACAAATTGATTAATACTTGTGAACTATCAGCATTAAAGCGTAAAAAAAATCACATGTCTATTTAATGAGTAAAACTTTTGCTGTTTTAGTAAATCCATGTTCAACTTTCATCTGAATAAAATAGATACCACTTGCGAGCTTTGATCCTTCGAACACTACCTGGTGCCAACCGGCTGGTGTAATATTTCTATCAACTAGACGGATAACCTCCCGGCCAAGCAAATCATAAATTATCAAGCTGATTTTTTCTTTCCGTGGCAAAGCAAAGTGGATGCGGATCGTCTGATTAAACGGATTTGGATATGGTTGTTCTAAAATAAATGAATCAGGTATTAATCGCTTGTTTTCTTCAGGTGTTTTATTCAAATCTATTGTTAGCGTCAGAGGTATCCGTGTAACCGTATCAATTGTATTGTGGCGTGCTTGGATGAAAGCTCGATAGATTCCGTTTTCAAGATTTCTGCCAAGAAAACTCACTGAAATATCCTGATCACCCTCTGGCGCAATAACTACATATGCAGGATCCATTTCTATCCAGTCAACATTTACCTCAATCTCCCAACCGACCAGGGAATCTCCATCAGGATTATCGACTATACCGATTATGGTTGTATAGTGCGATCTATATTCCTCAACCAGTGAGAGGCCCATGATAGAATAATTATTGAGATTAAGATTTGACACAAATTCAATATCTCTTGTGTCTGGATTGGCACGATATAGGGCACAATTAGATGAATCATTACGTGCTGCGATAAGAAGACAATAGCCGTCCGGGGCATCACCAAAATATGCTAAGCCGTTAATCCTTAAATTTGTTGGAATTACACGTATTCGCTCTCCATCTGACGGATCGATTGATACGATATTCGTCCGGTAGTCACCCACCCAGAGAACCTCTCTGTCGGAGTCATAAGCCAGGGAACGATTACGGTCGAATGGTCCGTTAATGCGGGCTTCTGTTTCACCATTTTCAGGATTCAAGGCATAGATTTGAGAACCAATTCCACCCCAAAGCCATGTACCGTCATGAGCGAGATCCATCATTCCTACCGGGTCATCACCAGGTTGTACAAATGAACCGGTATTTTCACCAGCATCGTTAAATAGGTATATATTATTGGGATTTGCATCATTGTTGGAACCTGTGACATAAAATACACCATCTGCGTAAAGCGCTCCTTTTAAGCGGTCGTCTTCGGTGTCCTCTGATACATTAAAGCCAAATAGAGGATCAAGATAGTCATCTATTTCATCATATGGTCTGACTGATAGTTCAACATTCATTTGACCAATCCCACGGTTAAATACCTGGAATGTCTCGATCTGCTGAGTTTCATCGGTAAGTATTACTGTGAGGCTTTCTTCAGAAACCTGGAATATTCCAACGGAGAGTGCGATATCGAAACCAGTCGTATCACTGTTTCTTATTAGAACACTATCACTCTCGAAAAAATGGTATGGTGGGTAATTTACTTGAAGTGTATAATTTCCGATTCTCTCACTTATATAGAACTCACCATTTTCAGTTGTTGAAGCTGTAGAGTCACTTTCCAAGAGAGAAACAGAAACACCTTCAAGTGGTTCGTTTGTGTTCCCATCAGTGACTACACCATGAATATTACCAGAACGAATCTGAACCATGGCGACAGCGCTGTCAGCTTGAACACGTCCGGCACCGTAGTCGTTATCTTTGCCGTCCAGACCACAATCAAGCGCTGTAATCTGTAGAATTGAATCGACCTCAACGGGAAGCAGGTTGGGTTCCTTGGAAAGCATCAGTGCAATCACACCTGACACATGTGGCGAAGCCATAGATGTACCATCAAAATTCCAGACATATCCACCATTATTATCAACGTTTAAGGTTAATCCTTCCGTGCCGGGAGCTGCAACGTCCGGTGCGATCATACCGACATTATCATCTCCATAAAGATAATCGTTATATCCGGGTACGCCTTGCCATGTGACAGGACCATTGCTTGAGAAATACATATAATGATCCCACCTGGATGTGGCAGCTACTTTGATCAATCCACTCCTGCTTCCCTCTTCAACTTCGTCCGGGTGACGCCAGGGGGAAGGCACATCGGAAGGTGAGTAGATGCAAATGGGAGGATCGAGTTCACCCCTGCTGTTTCCCGCTGCATTTACACTGATAATCCCTGCTGCTTCGAGTATTTCATAGCTTTCTCGCCAAGTAGCTCGTCCTTCATTGGTCTCACCCCTGAAACCCATTGCCATCGAAGTGATATCAACCTCATGTTCCAACACAAAATCTTGCGCTTCCCAGACTATTGAATGAGTCTCACCGATGCGTAAACACATGACGGTTGCATCAGGTGCAACACCGGTTTGATTACCGGCAGTACCGTCACCTGCAATGATTCCTGCACAGGCTGTTCCATGTCCAGTAAATTCACCGTATTCATCGAAGGGATCATTATCGTCATCATTAAAATCATAACCATGATTCGGGTAATCTTCTCCACCATCCCATAGATGATCAACAAGATCGCGATGGTTGTAGTTAACTCCTGTATCGAGTACACCAACCAGTATTCCTTCACCTGTAAATCCCTCTTCCCAGACTTCAGGAGCTCCAATGCGGTTAACACCCCAGGCGATCTCGTCAAGTTCATTAATATCTTGATGGATCAAATCACATGGAATAACTCCCCTTTCTAAATCATCAAGTATATAGTAAACATCCTCACGCTGAGACACTTCATATATAACTTCCGGTACGGCTTTGATCGCAATCGCATTGATGTGATAAATTTGAGCGAATCGAATCACTCTTCCTTTTTCAAACTCATCTTGAATAATTTTCAATAGATCTTCTTGAGATTTCTCAGCTTGATTTTTCAGATTCTTCCAAACTACCCGGGATTTGTCTTTACGGGGGAGATCTTTGACTAAGAATTTCAATTCATCCAAATTGGGACGTGCCTTCATTAATATTATTACAGGCACCATATCTTCAGATTCGGCTTCATTAAGTATTTCAGAAACCAGGGGCGTCAATTGTTCGCCGATCGACAACCCTGACAATAACAATAACTGCAGAGTGAATAACATTCCTATTGATACAACTTTTTGCTTTAACATAAATCCTCCGTTGGGAAAAACTATCTGAATTAAAGTTTTACTTAAGTAAAACGATTTTATGTATTGCAGATTTGTTATGATATTTTATCTGTAGAAAATAAATTCCACTCACAAGTCCGTTTTCTGTTTCGAATAAGTAATGATGATATCCTGCATTGAATAATTGATGTGAACTTGATACAAGCTGACCAAGTACGTTGTATATTTGAAAACTGACCTTACCACTGGAAGGAAGCTCCAATGGAATGTTTATGCTTGGGTTAAAAGGATTTGGATAGCCGGGATGAACCGCGAATTCTGTTGGTATCGGTGGATCGGGGACTGACCATACCTGGTAAGTATTCAAGCTGACAAGAGTACGATTACCCTCATCGTAACGACCACCCGTGCCATCATCATAATTGCCATAGGCTACGTGTTCTTCCTCCTGGCTTGCAAGGTAAAGACGATATATAATTGTATTATCAGGCGTATATCCGGGATTGTGAATATCATCCTCGTCAAAACGACGTATCGCATGCACCGTAATGTTATCTTCTTCCCAGTCATGTTCCTCTTCTATTATGGCAGCACCAA
>JAVCCM010000153.1 GCA_030765455.1 Candidatus Electryonea clarkiae
CCAGACGAACCGGTCGGGTCGGATGGGAAGCGCTTTGGGTCGGATGGGCGCGATTAACCGATATGATCGAAACAATCCAGTTCCTAAAGGAAAAACTGTGAGTAAGAGACAGTTCAACGAAAGGGAGTCTCGCTCTTCTGACTGATCGCAATGATAGCCCGGATATTTCACGTAATCGAAAAGCCACGCTAAAGCGCGCTCCAAATCTTTATTATTCAATACACCCCGGCTGAAGCCGGGTGCAAAGACGAGCCTGCTGAAGCAGGCTGGATCAGTTCCTTTAACACTCAGCTGAAGCAGACTGGATAAGTTCCTTTTGCCATTGTTCGTGAAATATCCGGGATAGTAATGATAATTTCGCATGTCACAAGTGTTTTACAAGCCACTCCCTTTCGGCGAAAGGGAGCTACTTTTAAGGGGAGCTATTTTTACTACTCTTTTTATGAGAATTAGAGTACGATTCGGGTCTCATCTTTAAACTAAGGTCACTTCTCGAAGCTAACAAATCACCGCTTTTTGCGTTTGCGGACGAACTTGCTTTTGCCTTTGCTTTTGGGTTTTTTCCTGCCTTCAGTTATGCTGGATATTTGGAGTTTTTGTCCTGCGACACGTGCTGTTTTTAACTTGGTAAGCGAGCCTTTTGAAAGACCTTTGGGCAGGTCAACTGTACTGTGGTCATCATGAATTTGGATCTGTCCGATTTGTTTGCTGTCCAGCCCTGCTTCATTGGCAATTGCGCCTACAATATTGCCCTTACCTGCACCGTGAATAAATCCTACTTCGATACGATAATGATCCGTCCCTCTTTCCTGTCGATCTCCACCACGATCCCCACCACGATCTCTACCACGTTTTTTCTTTGGAAATCCTTTATCTTCCCGTGTCCGTTGTATTGCAATAGGTCTTTCTTTCAGGTGTTTCTCAACTAATCGCAAAGGTTTTTCACTATGTACCATCTTTGCCAGGGCGGCAGCGATATCGAATGGATCAACATCATAAGCCTCGCTGTACTGCTCTACCAGTCTGCGGTAAAATTCCTTTTCTTTATTCTCCAAATTATCTGTGATACGTTTCAGGAAATCATTAATCCGGATATCATTAATAATTTTTACTGTAGGTAATACAAGCGGTTCAATTTTCTGCCGAGTAGCCTTTTCAATGGCATTCAACATCCATTTTTCACGGGGTGAAATGAACAGGATAGCCTCACCACTGCGTCCCGCGCGACCGGTACGTCCCACCCGGTGGACATAACCCTCGGTATCATGAGGGATATCATAGTTGACCACATGGCTGATCCGGCTCACGTCGAGTCCCCGCGCGGCTACATCAGTAGCAACGATCATATCGACCTTGCCTCTTTTCAGCTTTTCTATGGTCCGTTCACGTTCCGACTGGGGAATATCGCCATTCAGCGGAACTACTGCGAATCCACGGGCTTCCATTTGGTTGGCTAACTCTACCGTTGCCACCTTGGTTCGTACGAAGATCAACACTCCATCATAGGATTCACCTTCAAAAATTCGAGTCAAAGCGTCAAGTTTATGCATGCCCTGAACTATCCAGAAACGATGATTCAGGGTTTCAGCCGTGGTTGTTCTGTCCTTGATTATTATTTCTTTCGGCTTGTTCATATGTGCTTTGGCGATCTTACGAATCGCGGGCGGCAATGTAGCTGAAAACAAGCCCATCTGGCATTTATCCGGTGTATGCTCAAGGATCCAGTCAACGTCTTCAAGAAATCCCATGTGCAGCATTTCATCCGCTTCATCAAGTATTATAGAGATCAACTCATTGAGCTTCAAGGTTTTACGGCGGATATGATCCATTACCCGCCCTGGCGTGCCAACTACAACGTGTACACCTTTTTTCAGTTCACGAAGCTGTCCACGGATATCCTGACCACCGTAAACTGGCAGTACTTTGAAACCACGAATGTGTTTTGCGTAGCTCTTGAAATCTTCCGCTACCTGTATCGCTAATTCTCGTGTCGGTGTTAAAACAAGCACCTGCGGGGTACGGTTCGCGAGATCTATTCTCGACAATAACGGTAAACCGAAAGCAGCAGTTTTGCCTGTCCCGGTCTGGGCTTGCCCCAGGACATCAATCCCGGACATGAATAGAGGGATGGTTAGTACCTGGATAGGAGTTGGTATTTCAAATCCCAGCTCCGACACGGCTTTTAGAATCGAATCTTTAAGACCGAATAAATTGAAATCTATATTTGCGGATATATCCTGCGACATTTTGCTGCCTCTAATTTCCTGCTTCTATGATTTTAATAATCTATAATATGAGTCTGTTTTCACCTTGATCTGACCAGTGATTTTCAGCTTCTGCGATGGATATGGGGTTTGTGAATCTCCATCCGCAATGATAAGGTTAATGGTGTGCTTAAGTGCTATACCAAATATACAATCCGAGTTCTCATATTTGCTCATCAAACAGTGGATTTCTTAATAATTTAGATTCACAATATGTCATTGTTATGCCAAACAAATTCTACACTTTCCTCCAGGAGCCTGGCACTTGTTTTGTAAGCATATCTTGGAACGCTCAATATCAATAAAGAAAATATTTATTTTAGTGATAGAGTTTGCTTTCTAAATAATATAAAATCTTACTATATTCTCCACAGGTAACGTAGAAGATTGTTTGAATGAGAACCTAAAAGACAGGAGTCGCTGATGTTAAAGTTTGCAGTTCACATTCTGATGATGCTGATCACCGTGTCAGCATTCGCCGTTGATGGAATTCCCCCAAGTGTAATGCTCGAATTATCCGATGAAGCTGCTGAAGAAGTACGGATGAGTAGCAATATTCCCAAAGTAATTCAAGATTTAATGAAATTAAAAGAACAATTACTTGAAATAAAAAAATAACTGATCGCTACTAAAATTGATGAAGAGAATATCACCGGTACAGTTGATAATAGCATATCTGCAGATATAGATTGGAATGAATTATCAATTAAAGATGACCAGAAAAAAAAATCCAAAACTGACAACGAGGATAAATGAAGCTCATAGATTCTTTATCAGGACTTTTAATGTCAATTAGTACTTCCATCACCAGAGACCAGAGTGGTTCTCTGAACTTAATTCAGAAACTTGAAGGTGATGTAACTGGTTTTGGTGAACTTATTAGAAACACTTGGTACTTTAACCTTTTTACAGTTAAAGGATCAACGGTACAAGTTAATCAGGTAATCATAGCATTATTTCTACTGACCATTGGTCTGTTAGCCAGTCGCTGGATAACCCACCGCGTAAAAAATTACCTTAGGAAATATTCTAAGCTTGATGAAAGCGCTATTCTGTTCCTGCACCGAATTGTTTTTTACAGTTTGGCTATTACCATTATTCTTACAACTTTACAAATGATAGGATTACCAATAACGATGTTCGCATTCATCGGTGGTGCTGTAATTATTGGGATTGGTTTCGGAACGCAGAACATATTTAATAATTTTATTAGTGGCATAATTTTGATGATTGAACGTCCAGTACGTATTGGAGATTTGATTGAGATTGATACGCACCTTGGACGTGTGGATGTGGTAGGGGCACGTTGCACAAGAATTAGGCGTTTGGATGGTGTGGAATTGCTTGTACCAAACAGCAAACTGCTTGAAAGTAATGTTATTAATAGAACTCTAACAGATAAGAAGTTTCGAGCGTCTGTAGCTGTCGGAGTTGCTTACGGATCTCCGACAAGACAGGTGGTTGAGATTATGCAAAGTGTTGTTGATAAAAATTCAGACATCCTTGTAGATCCGAAGCCACATGTGTTCTTCAGTAAGTTCGGGAGCAATTCATTAGACTTTGAAACAATGTTCTGGATTGAGGTAAACACAACAACTGAGATCCGAAGAATTCGAAGTAATGTGATGTTAGCCATCGACGACGCGTTCAGAGAAGCGGGAATAGTCATAGCATTTCCACAACGTGACGTGCATTTGGGTACCCTTCGACCTCTGAATGTTAACCTAATAAGAACGAATGAAGACACTGATCAGGATGAACAAAGCATTTCTAATTTAAACAAGGATAAATAAATGATATCAATACTCGACAAAGGTTTAAGATGAAAAGCAATTTCTACCAGATTAAAGAAGGCAATTTACCATTGTTGGCAGATTAGTGGGACATAAGGATAAGAAAAAACCGAGCAAATCTTATGGCTTCGAGATAAGTGAGCAGTCAAATGGGACTGTCCTATTATCAATTTCGGGTGAAGTGAATCTTTTAAACCTGAATGATTTATATGTTGAGATTATCAAATTACTGAAAGAGAGCTCATCAGATCAGCTTATCAAACTTGATTTTTCAAAGACACATACAAATGATTCATCAATAGCAGCACTGGTTATAAATCTGAAGCGTAAAATAAATGAAAAAGCAGCGAACATAGAGATAGTAACACTCGATAACACTTCTGTAAAATTACTCGAATTTGTTGATCTGAATGAAATAACTGAAATGCCAACCCCGCCACATTATTACACTAATCCGTTGCAACTCTTTGGGGAACATGTTATTGAAGAGTTCCAGGAGTTTAAGGATACAGTCAGTTTTGTCGGAAGAGTCACACTCGAGATGTCTTGGAAACTGCGTCATCCGCATAGAATCCGGTGGGGTGAAGTAGTCCACCTGATTCAGCAAACTGGAGCTGAAGCACTACCGATAGTGGCCCTGATGAGTACCCTGATAGGCCTGGTAACAGCTTTTTCATCAGCTATACAACTGCGGCAGTTTGGTGCAGGAATTTATATTGCAAACCTGGTTGGAATTGGGATGACACGTGAGATGGGACCTCTTATCGCGGCGATCCTGATGGCTGGGCGTACCGGATCAGCCTTTGCAGCAGAACTTGGCACTATGAATATCTCGGATGAGGTTGATGCATTGAGAGTTATGAGGATTGACCCCCTGGATTATCTCGTTATGCCAAGATTATTTGCTGTTATGCTGACTTTACCTTTGCTTACACTCTTCGCCGATGCATTTGGAATAATAGGCGGTATGATTGTAGCGATCGTCGGGCTTGATATTTCACCTGGAGCGTTCTTTTCACAATTGCAAAAATCAATTGTATTATGGGATGTATTTTCCGGTGTAATGAAAGCATTTATCTTCGGATTACTGATCGCTGGAGTAGGTTGTTACAGAGGGTTGGTAACACGAGGGGGAGCAATGGGTGTAGGTAAGAGCACTACAACATCAGTGGTTAGCGGAATTTTCCTTATTGTACTTGCAGATTCAGTGTTCGTGGTATTGTTTCATTACTTGGGGATTGGATGATAATGACAAAAAATCCACTTATCAGCATCAAAAACCTCACTGTCCGTTTCGGCGATAACCTGGTCCTCGATGATATATCGTTCGATGTCTATGAAGGTGAGATCTTTGTTATCCTGGGTGAAAGCGGGTGCGGTAAAACCACTCTCCTCCGTCATATGTTAGGACTACTGCCACCAGAAAATGGAGAAGTACTGATTGATGGTGTGAATATTGTAAAAGCGGACGAAAAGACCAGAGGTAAAATACTAAAAAATGTTGGTGTACTTTTTCAATCAGGCGCTTTGCTTAAATCACTGACTCTGGGTGAGAATATTGCACTTCCTTTAAGAGAAACCACTAAACTCCCGAAAAGCCTCATTGACGATGTCATAAGACTTAAGCTTGGTATGGTTAACCTTGATAAACGTGAGCACCTGATGCCATCGGAAATGAGTGGAGGTATGCAGAAACGAGGAGGGTTGGCAAGAGCAATTGCTCTGGATCCAAAGATGCTCTTTTTTGATGAACCATCTGCAGGGCTTGATCCCATCACTTCAGTTGAATTGGACGATTTAATAATTGGATTAAACAAAAATTTAAATACCACCATGATAGTAGTTACGCATGAACTTCAAAGTATTTTCAAAATTGCTCACAGGACAATAATGTTAGATCGTGATTCTCACAAGATTGTAGCTGAAGGAAAACCGCTGGAAATGCGGGATAATTCTGATAACCCAAGAGTTCGTGCTTTTTTCAGGCGTGAAAATCTGGAGGAAAATCAGGTTCTAAAGTAAATTAAATTTCAATTCGGGGCATTAACCGTGGCTTCACAAAAAAATGCAGTAATAGTTGGAACATTTGTCCTTGCCGGAGTTTTTATTGTTATAATCTCCTTAATCTGGCTTGGTATCGCTGATTGGTTCGTTCAAAAACATACTTATGTTACATATTTCGATGTATCAGTTCAGGGATTAAATGTGGATTCCGACGTAAAATTCCGCGGAGTAGATATTGGCAAGGTAAAGCATATTGATGTTGCTCCGGATGGATATCTGATCGAAGTACGAATGGAAATTGAGCGTGAGTTTATTGCTGGAGATTCATTAAGAGCGAAATTAGGTATGACTGGTATTACCGGACTGAAATTCATCGAGCTTAATTACGTCGCAAAGGAAAAACTTGGACTATATCCAGCAATGTCGTTCGAAACATCGCACAATTTTATTCCCTCCTATCCGGGTGGGTTCGAAGAGATCGAGCAGTCGTTGAAATCAATCTATGACAAATTGATTATGATAGATACAGAGGGAATTTCAATGAGAACAAACCAGTTCCTGAACTCTGGAACAGCTCTGATGACCTCGGCTGATCGAGTTGTAGGAAATGCCGACAGTGTGATCAATTCGCCAGTATTAACTGACTGGCTCGTAAATCTTGACCATACTATTGATAAAGCTAATCAACTAATTTCAAAAGTCAATATTGACAAATACGACCGTCAGATAGATTCGTCTCTGGCAGAAATCCAGAGGGGATCAGAGTATTTCTGCATGATGTTTGAGACATTGGAAAATGAGGCAGAAGGAATGAGATTAAATAACCGACTTGATTCATTATTTGCGAACGTTAATGTCTTAGTCGAGGAGAGCAGGGATATTGTGAACCAGTCTCAGTTCACAACCATGCAGGTTCTCAATTCCACTAATATCGCTATGACCGGATTAAATACTACTATTGATGAATTAAACTCTCTAATTATGACCGTCAAAAAGTATCCATCGAATCTGATATATTCAGCTCCACCAAAGAGTGAAAAATAGGTAATAACAAAATGAAAATTTCAAGCAGCATCATTCTTATTTTGGTTATTTCGCTGCATCTTGCCGGTTGTCTGACTATACCACGGGACACATTGGAGATTACACGTTATTCAATTGATGTGCCTGATTCTGTGGTATCGGGGACTTCTAACTCAAATATTACAATTGTGGTCGCACCTTTCCAGGCAAACGCAGAATTAAAAAGTGAGCTTATCCATTACAAAAATGCCAAAAACAAATCGAACTATTATTATTACCACAGATGGCTTGTTTCACCGGAAAATATTCTGGAAGATCTCTTCACAGAATACCTGGTGAGCTGGAATAGCTTTGAAGGTGTTTTTCAGCAACCATCAGGCTTAATTCCTGACTATGAGATTCATGGTAGATTAGTCAAGTTTCATGCAAACAACATCAGGGGAAACTACAGTGCTGTCCTGGAAATAAAACTGTCTTTGTTCAAAATTGATCAAATAAAATACACTAAAGAGCTTAAATTCCAGAAAACATATTCTATTTCAATTGAACGTAAAAACAATTCAGTAGCATCATTTGTTGAAGCTGCAAACCTTGCTGTTAAGGATTGGTTGATACAGGCAAGAACAGATATAGAATCGAACATTTAAACTGGAGCCAATTCATAATGACTCTCTGAGAGGGAAAACTGTCGGGAGGGAATTCAAAAAACAGTCAATCTAATACACGCCATGGTAATTAAAGAGCTTTAGCCCGGATATTTCATAAGAGAGTACGACGGAGCTCTGTAAACTCCTTATATTGTTAATAGTTAGACCAACCAAAAGGAGGAACTCCGTCGTGACAGATTGTAGCACTAACACTATCCATTTTTC
>JAVCCM010000061.1 GCA_030765455.1 Candidatus Electryonea clarkiae
CCAGACGAACCGGTCGGGTCGGATGGGAAGCGCTTTGGGTCGGATGGGCGCGATTAACCGATATGATCGAAACAATCCAGTTCCTAAAGGAAAAACTGTGAGTAAGAGACAGTTCAACGAAAGGGAGCTACTAATCAACCCATTATACCGTAAGAATCGCACCACTTTTAGAAATATCTCTAATAATTCCTAATTCATAATTACAAAGCGCCGCTTTTAATATCTCTTATTCTCAACTGAAGACTGACCACACCATTCCACTCATTCTCATCAATTGTATAAACTATATGGTTCACCGGTTTGAAAGGATCGATACGGTCTATCCGTTCGCCTAAATTGAATCCGATACAGTCATGGATTCCACCATCATATTTTACCGCGAATTTTAGATGATCGACTCCCACTATTCTCGGATAACCCGACATTGCTACGTTATAGCTTGCGAACACCGGTTGCGGATTACGTGGACCGAATGGTTCAAAGTGTGTAAGCGATTGATAAAGATCCTTATTGATATCATTGAGATTAAGTTCTGCATTTATACTCAATTTAGGAACCAGATCGTTATCATCGATACGAGCGGAGGCAACTTCGTTGAAACGTTTACGGAATTCATCAATATTTTCAGCCTTAATTGTCAACCCTGCCGCATAAGTATGACCACCAAACTGCAGTAGCAGATCTTCACATTCACGCATGGCATCATATAAATCAAATCCGGGGATAGAACGTGCCGACCCTTTCCCGACACCATCCTCAATTGTTATCATAACAGTTGGGCGGAAATACCTTTCAATCAACCTGCTGGCAACTATTCCAATCACACCGCTATGCCAGTTTTCCCTGGCAATAACTATTGAATTGTGTACTGCGGGATCAAAATAATCCTCTACTTTTACAATTGCTTCCTCGAGAGTTTTACTATCAATGGACTTTCGGGTTCGATTATCTTTTTCAAGCTCTCCGGCGAGGTGAAGCGCCCGCTGAGTGTTGGCAGTGATCATCAATTCCACAGCCTGCCCAGCCGAACCTAAACGACCGACAGCATTTAACCGTGGCGCAAGACCGTAAATTATCTGTCCAACAGCTATTTTCCCAAACCGGAGATTTGCTGTTTCGATCAGCGCTCGAATTCCGGCAAGCGGACTGGTATTAATTACTTGCAAACCATATCGAACAAAAATACGGTTTTCGTTCACGAGTGGAACGATATCAGCAGCGGTCCCGACTGCTACAAGATCAAGATACCGGTCAAGGTAGGATGGGTCGAGCCCAAGATCATTGCTGACCGCCTGGGCAAGTTTATACGCAACTCCAACCCCAGCGAGTTCTGTGAATGGGTACTTGTTACCAAGTACTTTTGGATTGACTACCGCTTTTGCGTAAGGAATAACATCCCCAGGCTGATGATGATCGGAAATGATCATATCCAATCCGTTCTCACGAGCCCATTCGACTTCTTTAATCGAGGTTATACCACAATCCACCGTAATGATCAGCTCGGCGCCATCGTCAACAGCAGCCTGTAACCCGGCGATTGATATCCCATATCCTTCGGTTTGACGATTCGGTATGTAATACGATACATTCCCGCCTATTTCACGGAAGAAAAGGTAGAGAAGACTTACTGAGGTGATGCCGTCAACATCGTAATCACCGTATATACAAATACGTTCTTTCTGTCCAAGCGCATGAGCAATTCTCTCCACTGCATCACCCATGCCATCCATAATGAGTGGATCATGCAGATTTTTCAAATCCGGACTGAAAAATGCTTCTGCGGATTCAACTGTATCAATACCCCGTTGCATTAATATCTTAGCTACAACAGGATGTATATCCAGTTCTTCTTGAAGTGTATTTACGGTACTATTGACTACATCAGCAGATAACTCCCATAGTTTTTCCATCTGGATGCCTGTTTATGTTAATAATAATAAAAAACATGGTTGTAGATCTTTAACGTTAGTGGATCAGCTTATTGTATAACCTGAGGTACTACCCTCACCCCCCGAATCTTCGATCCGAGAATGATATACCAACTCGATGAACGATATCTGGTTCACTTCATCGAAGGTGAGGTATTATCCACATCATTTTAAATTAGGCGCTTGAAAAAAAGAATGAGGCGGCTTATAAGCCGAATTCTGTCCATCCCGCCGAGGCGGGATTGTACGGTCATCTATCTTGGCTCCGCTTTGCAGCGAAGCTCATGCAGCCTACCCACAGGTCAACCGGGACGGGCAGACCCGGTCAGTCAGCTGACTGATCCCTGCCTATTTGGCATTGCTCCGAATGGGGTTTACCATGCCGTCTCCGTTACCGGAGGACGCGGTGAGCTCTTACCTCACCGTTTCACCCTTGCCTGTGTCAGTCATTTGACTAACCATCGGCGGTCTTTTCTCTGTTGCACTTTCCGTCGCCTCGCGACGCCCGGTTGTTAACCGGCATTCTGCCCTACGGAGTTCGGACTTTCCTCTGCAACTGCATAAACAGCACAGCGACCGTCCAGCCACCTCGATCTATTATATGATTTTAAGCATTTTTTTTTTAAGGATACAGGACTACTATGCACCACACATCAGTATAATATAACAATTATAAACAGCAGAAAAGTTCAAAAAATGAGATGTATTATTGTTGTTCCGGCAACAAGATCACTCCGCAGGATTCACAGAGAATGATATCGTTCATTTTTCTGATTTCCGTCTGGCGTTGAGGAGGAACTACCGCAAAACATGAACCGCAAGCAGATGCATATAATGTTGCCGCGCCTACGCCTTTTGAATTACGGATTCGTTCATAATGCGCCATAACCGGCTTTTTTATCCTGACGCTTAATTTCTCACGTTCATGAGTATATTCGAGTTCTTCCTGAGCTGTTTCCTCTTCCTTTTCACCAAGCTCTTGCTCGCGTTCGATTAATTCAGTATTAACTTCTTTGATTCGTTCTTCAATATCACCGATACGAAGGGTCAGTAACTCATCCTCCTCCATCATAGATAACAAATCCGTTTCAGATGCTTCGATCTCAATGCGATTGCTGTCGATTTGCTGAGTAATGGCATCATATTCGCGATTATTGGTAACCTGATACAATTGCTCTTTGTACTTATCCTGCTTTATCCGGGCAAGTTGGATCTGCCCTTCAATAGTCCGCTTATTTGTAGCGATATTAGCTATTTTTTCGTGAACTTTTTCCAGTTTTTCGTTACGTTCAATAATCTCTTTCTGCATTCGCTTGACAATTTCTGGTAGATCACCTTTTTCCTGGATAAGTTCATGCAAATTGTTGTCAATATCCTGCAGCTTGGCAACCATTTCCAGTTCATGACGAACATCGATTCCTGCTGGCATGGCTGATTCTCCTGAGTAGTCAGTTATATCGTTATAAATTAAAAAAATCGTGCCTTGTTATAATTAACTATGCACGATCTTAGGGTTTTACTTGATGAACCGAGCGGTTAATCCGCTCTAAAGGGCAGAATGCGAGATGTCTGCCCTTTAAAAATTTAAAAACTATCTGCGTAATTTGTTTTCGTCTGAAAAGATTTTCTAATAGCAACTTTAGAACCCAAAAATTGAACTGTTTTGTATATTTTATCATCCATTAAAGCATAATTTATTAATAACTGTAATCCAGCTAACCGCAATATTAACCAATTTACAGCGTCTTGAAACGTGGGCCCACCAGGACTCGAACCTGGGACCAACCGATTATGAGTCGGTGGCTCTGACCAACTGAGCTATGGGCCCCTTTCCGCCGCTGGGAGCTGATATTACTATCGTCCCCACCATTCTGAGCAATATTCAAGGTAAACTTCTAATATCATCTAAATCAAGATTTGAATGAATAATGAGCCTCAACTCTCGACTTTATTATTTGCTCTAATAATTCAAGACCTTCAAGCCATTTCCACTTGGTCTCAAGCGACCATATCGGCAGACTGGCATCGAGTAATAACGGTAGTTTCACAGCGTCCTTTGCCGTTATTAATATTGCTTCTGCTCCGGCTTTTTTCGCTGATTCGTTAAAAGTTATGAGTTGCTGCCCGGTAATGCGGGCATGATCCGGCAGCATTTTTTGAGCTACTATATTCGCTCCAAGTTTTCTCAGCATCCGAAAAAAACGTTCAGGGAATGCAATTCCGCATAACGCGGCGACCGGTAAGCCTTCCAAAGTAGCGAGGGGCATCCTCTCTCCACTATCCGGAGAGCTTAGTTCTGCCGGTGAAAGGCAGCCGTGGATGACAGGAACACTATCATTGTATTTGCAGATCCAATTAATGATCTTTTCTTTCATGGCTCGATTGGGAATTCCGGTGCATATCATCAGGTCGGCACGTTCAAGAGATGATGCCGGTTCACGCATTCTTCCCGATGGCAAAAGCTGCCATGTCCAGGCAGGCGCAGATTCATTCAAGAGCACTATATCGAGGTCTCGTAAAAGCGATCTGTGCTGGAAGGCATCATCCAGTACAACGATTCGGGCTGCAAATTGTTTCTCGGCGAGTCTAACGCCATCAATTCTGTGTTCAGCCACAATTACTGGAGTTCCAGGGGATTCCTTCGCAATCAGGTGAGGCTCATCGCCTCCCGCATCCACGTCAAGGATAATGCTTTCCCTGTCCGCAACTATCTGAACTCCACTGCTTGTTCGCCCAAATCCCCTGCTTATTACTGTCGAAGGATACTGAGGAAATATTTTGTTTATTCTTTTAAGTAGATCAATTGTAACCGGAGTTTTTCCACTTCCCCCAGCAGAAATATTTCCGATTGAAATTACAAATGAATCCGCTTTATATGATTTCAGATAATGTAAATCATAAGCAATATTCCTGAGTTGGATTATTCCACCGTAAGCCAGTGAAAGTGGGGCTGATAATGACCATTTATTCATCTTGATATATCCGGCATCAGGATTGCCCACGAGCGAGAAGGTCAGCCTTTTCACGAAGCTTTTTCATGCTGTCCCTTAGTTCAATGCGATATTTTTCAAGTTCCTCACCCCTGGCGTAACGTGGAACAGTAAAGGGCTCGCCCCAAATCATGACTGCTCGTGAGAACGGTTTTGGGAGCTGGAAATGATCCCATGATTTCAGCTCCCAGTTTGGATAACTTGCGCCTATTACCGGAAGGATCGGTTTTCCTGTCAGCCGGGCGAGGGATAGAGCGCCGATTTTTGGTTCTTCAAAGGGGCCCCGCGGACCATCTACCATATTCGCAATTATTCTTCCCTCATTAAGGGTACTGATCATTTCTTTCAGCGCTTTCCTGGCGCCGCGTGTGCTGCTGCCACGGATTGAGCCGTAACCAATTACATCAGCAAGTTTGGAAACAAGATCACCATCTCTGCTTTGCGAAATGAGTGCGGTTATGTCATTTCCCCTGCAAAAAGTTATCGGCATAAACATACGTCCGTGAAAGGTCACAAGAATAAATCCACCCTGATCTTTCAGACGTTCAAATCTATCTTCTTCATACACCGTATATCGAAGGGATTTTCCAAACAGGGCAAGTAATCCCGGACCGGTTTTTTCAATTATCTTGAGTAAAGTGGCATCTTTCATGATGCTGTACCGAATTTTTTTACAATCCATACTGCCAACCGGTCCATTGCACCGGGCTCACCAAGAAGATCCTTTACATTTTCCAATCCTTTGACAGCCTCATCTCTTCGCTTACCCTGCCATAACCGTTCAATATCTTCAGCTAATTGCTTAGGAGTAGCCTGTTCCTGAATCCTTTCAGGAACTACTTCGTAGCCAGCCAGCACATTGACCATAGCAATATTTTTCACTCCGCGAACAAGCCTTTTTGCGATCCAGAAAGTAAGTCCTGAAACCTTGTAAATCACTACAAAAGGTATTCCCGAAAAAGCCGCCTCAACAGTTGAAGTACCTGACTTTATCAGGGCGACATGACAGATCGAAAGAGCATCAATAGCCATGCAATCGACGATTTGCGCCCATTTAACGTCTGCTAGGTAAGGTTCCAGCAGCTTATTATCTACAGTATTTGCTTTCACGATCAGGGCTTTTATTTCCGGGTGTTTCTCCCTTAGAAGAGCTACGGCTTGCAACTGAACCGGCAGGTGTCTTTCTATTTCATCTGTACGACTTCCCGGCATTATAGTGACAATTTCCTGGGAACTTCCTGTTCCAAATTTCTTGCGGAGTGCGTCTGCGTTTTCAGACGGTTTTACTTCTCCAGCGAATGGGTGCCCAAAGAATACCGTTTCGAGACCATGACGTTTATACAAATCAACTTCAAAAGGAAAAAGAACAGCCATTGCATCGAGCATCTTCGCCATTCGTTTCGCGCGGTTTTTTCTCCACGCCCAGACCTGTGGACTGATGAAATAAAGGATTTTTATTTTATTCCCGAATTCCTTGCGAAGTTTTGATAATAATGACAGGTTAAAATCAGGAAAATCCACGAGAACTACCAATTCCGGATTACGCTTTCTGATTTCTTCCACGAGACGATTGCGAAGTCTCAACATCCTCGGGATATGACGAATGACTTCAATCAATCCCATCAGGGATGCCTCTGATAAGTCCACAACAACTTCACATCCTGCCCCGGACATGGCAGATCCGCACATACCGGCATGCGTCCACCCAGAGGCAGAATGACGCAAAGATTCTATTAATAGCGCCGAATGTCTGTCGCCGGAACTTTCGCCGACTACCCAGAACAGGTTCATTATTTTATTATCATCTGGCAAGTGTTTCGTTCCAGTTAAACCGGATTATTAATGAATATATCTAATTATTAATTTAACGTATAGCTAACTTAGCATTGGTGTCGTCTATCACACCAGAACAGTTCATTATTGAAGATTTCCTTCTTAACAATAAATTAACATTTTCTATTATATGGTTGAAGTAACTTGAGATGATTTTTTCACGCAAAGGCACAAAGACGCGAAGAAAAATTCTGTGTATCCTGTAATCTTCTTATTTATGGCTTATACAGGTTACTTCTAATAACTATTATCCTCTCTCCCCGCAAAGTCTCAAGCTCAAAGGCAGATAAAAAACTATGCTCTATAATTTGCTATATTTTTTTGAAAATATCAGGCTGACCATGAAAAATAGCGTTGCAGCAAGAATGACAGTAGGACCTGTGGCAGAATTGAGAAAATATGAACCGGCAAGCCCCGTTATTGATGAAACAATGGCGACAATTACCGACCATCCAACAGCTCCACCGACACTCTTCGAAAAATTCTTTCCTGCTGCAGCGGGTACGATAAGCATAGCGGTTATCAAGATCAAACCGACAAACCTGAGTCCGATCAAAATTACAACCGCTACCCAAATTCCCAGCAAAGTTTCCCATAGTTTAATATTTATACCATGTGCCCGAGCCATCTGTTCATTGATTGCGATAATGATCAGTTTATTGAAACCCATCAACTCGAAAACCAGGGTTGCCACCAGTAACGTCCCAATTACAATAATATCAATCTTGTCCACACTAAGAATATCCCCGTAGAGGGCGGATTCAAATCCTTCGGTTACACTTCCCATCGCGCTAACTATTACGATTCCTAAAGATACTACCGCGCTAAAAAGAACACCTGTAATAGTATCGACGGAAAGATTGCTTTTCCCGACGAGGTTGATGATGAGTATTGCTATCAACACACCGAAGATAACGGTACTCCATTCAGTACTGATTCCCAATAATAGACCGAGTGCAATCCCGGTGAAAGTGGAATGACTTATAGTATTTGTAAAGAATGACATCTTACGTGAAATAACATGAACGCCGAGAATGCCGCATGTGGGTGCAAGTAATAATAATGCAAACAGCGCTCGCATCATAAAAGGTGGTTCAAGCCATGAAAAGATGGATATATCCAGGAGTATGATCAAATTACATCCCCTTGATGATGATGATGGGAATGATCATGTTCACCCTGGGTGGAATATCTCAATGAAGGAGCATGAGGTCCAAAAAGTTTTGTAAGATTTTTGTCATCTAATACATCAGGACATTTTCCGGTAAAGAGTATTTTTTTGTTTAACCCGATCACACGGTTAGCGTGATCAATAACTGCCCCTATGTCATGCGAAACAAACAGAGTGGTCAATTGACGCAACTGATGTACTTCTTCAATCAAACCACAGAAAAGCTGCGCTCCGGCAATATCCACGCTTGTCTGGGGTTCATCGAGGAGTAATAAATCAGGTTTCCTGAGTAACGCCTGGGCGAGAAGGACACGTTGCATTTCCCCGCCGGATAAATCCCCCAATCTCCTGTGGAGACGACCTTCGACCCCAACGTCTTTCAGTACAGCGTCAATATTATTCGAAATTTTAGAGCTTTTGTTTAACCATACAGGTTTTTGCATTAGTCCGGCAGCGAGATAATCTTCAACAGTCACTGGCGTATTTTGATCAATATCAGGGTTCTGTGGAACGAAACTGATTCGAGGTTTTTCAGTTCCGATAAATTTTATTTTTCCCTCATAAGATGTAAAACCAAGGATAGTCTGAATCAGTGTTGTTTTGCCGGCTCCGTTAGGACCAATGACAGCGTTGAGTTTGCCTGCTTCAAAACAACAACTAATATTCTCGAGAATAACATTGTCGTTCGATCTAACCCACAAATTTTCAATTTCAACGCTTACTTTCATGATGGCTCAGCCAATGCATCCATTAGAATTGATAAATTATTTTGCATCGTTTCAAGATATTTTCCACTCTTGACTGTTCCTCTTCCAACCGGATCAAAAGGATAGATAGTGACATTCGTATTTAAGGACACTGATTCAGCAAGATTTGAAGGGACGTTCGGATCGACGAAAATACCTATAGGCGGATTTCTTTTTATCTCCTTCTCAAACATATAGAAAGCTCTTGGACCGGGATCAGCGCCACCTACTTTTTCAATAGCGCCAAGTATCGACAACCCCGTATCACGAGCCAGCCAAAACATGGAATTGTGTTGGGTAACTATCAGATTATTGGAGGAACCACGGATTGCATCCTTGTATCTATCCGCGAGGGAGTCAAGCTGCAAGGAATATCTGTTTCCCCGTATAATAAGACTATCATGATGAACAGGTAACAGTTTCGCCAGTTCACGTGAAAGGTAACGTGCCATTATAGATGCCTTCGTGGGACTCACCCAGACATGAGGATTCAGGGTATCCCAGGCTGTCGATCCTGAACTGATGATGTCCCTGTCAAATGATTTGCCCTTCAAATTGCCTAAAAGTTGTTGAGGCGGAATGCCTTCGACAAGAGTAATCAACGCTGATGAATCAGAAGCACCCGATGATTTGAGAATTTTTTTGTCCAGGAATGAATCTATCGATAGGCCATGCCGCACAATGATATCTGCTTGACTGATCTTCTTCATATCACCAGGTCTCAGGTTGAAATGATGAGGATTGGCAGCTTCTCCCTCAGCGAGAATTTCCACTTTCACACCTGGTAAACCACCTGCAACCTGATCCACAAAACAATAAACCGGGAGAAAGGTTGCGAGAATTACAATTTCATCCTCATTCTCATTCTTTGGAATTTCTTTTAAACAACCTGCCATTCCCAACAAAGCACTTATAAGAATGATTATGTATGGCTTGAGTTTCATTAATATTTCCTTCCCGGAGATTTGATTAAAAATAATATGCACCTTCACAATATGGAATCATCGCATTCTATTTCATTGAACCGGCGATGTTAAATCATGTCTTAGGGCGTCTTTGTCCGTAAAGACTCTTTTCCATGCCAGCAGAACAGAGCAGACACTCCCGAAAGCGGTCGCTGCAGTAATCATATACATCACTACCATCTGGTACTTTACTGCATCCCATGGTTCGGCGCCTGCAATCAACTGACCGGTCATCATTCCGGGCAATGCGACAATTCCAACAATCATCATTGAATTAATTATTGGTGTCATTCCAGTCCTGAGCGCATCTCGCATCAAAGGTAATGATGCCTCATACGTTGATGCACCTAAAGAGAGACGTGTCTCTATTTCAGCCCGCTGTTGAGCACAACCGGAAAGGAACCTGTCGATTGTCAGGGTAATTCCGTTCAAAGAGTTTCCGATTATCATACCGAACAGGGGAATTGCAATCGAGGGCGTCCACCAGGGTTTGGCTCTGACAACGATAATAGTCACTGTCAATCCCACAAGAATAACTGATATGGAGATCGAGATAAATGCATCCAATCCGGAACCTTTCAATCTTACTTTTTGTCTCGCGACAGCTTCCCGGCTGGCAATCAGGATCATGACTCCCAAAAGAATCAAGACTACAGTCATGATTCTGATCTTGAATACCGCGCCAAGTAAAAGTCCCGCCAGACCTAACTGGAGCAGAGTACGGAGTGAAGCAATTATAAGGTTTCTGACCAATCCAAGTTTAAGAGCAAGAGATATTCCGATGGTTGCAATTATAAAACCACATGCGAGGAGAATATCAAAATATCCTAATTCGAGATATTCATTCATTGTCTGACTCATTGTTAGCTTGCACCAAACCGTTCGGTGTCAAATACAATGGAATTTCACCTATCTGACGAATTACGTTCATATCATGCGCCACCCAGACTGCTCCTCGATTATCTTCATCAATCCATTTTTTGACAGAATCGATTATATGTGTGATACTTTCTGTGTCGAGACCGGATGTGGGTTCATCCAATAATAAAACTGATGGCTTGAGCAATAAAGCTCTCAACAATGCTACCCTTTGAGCTTCACCACCTGAAAGTCCCTCCATGGATGCATTCAATTTGCCGTTGTCCAGTCCCACCAATCGAAGACCTTCTTGTATCTCTTTCGGAGAAGGAGTTTTATTATGGTTTATCTTGAATTTGAACGGTTCTAAAAGGTTGTTTTCGACTGAGCCGGGGAAGAGGGTGGGTGATTGTGATAAATAGATCACCTCAGTTCTTAATTTTGAGGGCTGATATGATGAAACCGGTTCGCCTTTGAAAAGAATTTTACCATTCATCTGAGATGATAGCTGAACGATTGCACGGAGTAATGACGATTTTCCCACGCCTGATTTTCCTGCGACAGGAATTATTTTCCCGGCGTCAAGTTTAATATTTATACCTCTCACAATTATTTCAGGCGGTTCAGTACCTGGAATTGCAAGCTCGAGATTTTCTGTCGACAGTAAGGATCGAACCATTTATTTCTTTACCTGGATTAGTTGTAGCTGATCGGCAAATTGTTTACAATTAGATTGAATGAAAGATCATCACGCGAATCACAGCATTATAATATTGTTCTCACTTATTATGCCAGTAGATTAATAGGGCTGTTTATTTCGGTACAAGAAAATAATTAGAGTTATGGGTACTATGAAGTTGAGCATAATTTTAAAAACGGCTAATAGTAAATTACTGCTTTGTATTCAGGTTGTCATTCTTATCATTTCAGCTTGTCTTGAAACTGAAGCCAAGCCGGTCAAAGTCACAATTCTTCACTGGAATGATTTACACTCAAAAAACCTGCCGTCCAAAATTACACAAAATAGTGAAACGGTAACTGTCGGAGGAGCAGCTAATCTTGCAGGGTATTTGAATTATTATCGCGTAATCCATGAACCTGTAATCCTTCTGAATGCTGGTGATGAATTTACCGGAACCCCAATCTGCTACGCAACCAAAGGTTACAGCCAGTTGGAAATCCTGAATGTTATTCAACCTGACGCTTTTACTATTGGAAACCATGAGTTTGATTTTGGCGTTGCAAACATGTTGAGCGTTTTCAAAAAAGCCACATTTCCAGTGTTGCTCGGAAATGTGGTACATGAAGACAATGGTGAATTGCTCTTCCCGGCTGACACAATATTGAACGTGAACGGAGTGAGAATAGGTATTATCGGAGTTCTTACAGACGCATTGTATGAGGTATCAACTCAAAAAGCCACCAAAGGAATTCTAGTGATTTCAAGTGTGGACGCAGTTCGTAAATCTCTTTCAAGGCTGACACCTCAGACAGATATTCAAATATGCCTCAGTCATCAGGGCATTAAGCAGGACAGAGCACTAGCGGAGAAGATTGGTTCCGATCTTGAGATTATAGTTGGCGGTCATTCTCATACACCCCTTTATGAACCTGAAAAAATAAATGGCGTATTCATTCTTCAAGCGGGATCAAAAGGAAGGTTTCTGGGTATCGCTGAGATGAACATCGATACTTTCAGAAACCGGTTGATTGGTCTCGATGCAAGATTGGAAGAAATTGTTGAAGGAAAATATCCACCGGATGAAAATGTTTTAAGAATTGTAGCGAAACAGGAAAATTCGCTTTCAGATGAATTGGACAAAGTGATCGGGACACTTGAAACTCCCTGGCAGAGGCGTTTTAATTCTGAGAGTAATATCGGCAATTTTATCGCTGATGCATTCAGGCAGGCAACTGGCGCAGACATAACTTTTATCAATCCCGGCGGATTAAGGAAAAATCTGGAAGCCGGGAAAATTACTGTCAGGGATATATTGGAAATCTGTCCGTTCCATAACAATCTTGTGCGATTTCAAATGACTGGCAAGGAGCTTTTTGAGTATGCAGCCATGCGAAGTACTCGATCAATCAACTTTCTCCAGGTCAGTGGAATGAAAATGCGCTTTAAGGATGGGCAAGTATTATCATTAAGCGTTGGAAATGAAATTGTTCAACAGGAAAAATTGTATTCAATCGCGACACTAAATTTTGTGGCAGATCATTTTTCTGAATATTTTGGGTGGGAAAAAGATTCAGGGGAATTTGAGATATTACCATTGATTGATAATGAGATAGTAATAGATGCTGTAAAAAAAGTCGGAAGAATCAATGCACAGATTGAAAACCGGATTGTATTCGAACCTTAGAATGTCAAAAACTACAACTTAACAAAGAGTGTATTGATTCATAGGGTTGTCATTCCCAGGTCAAGTCTGAGAATGATAGAAACCCTACAAACATGTGAACTAGTCCAATAGGTTATTTCATTGGCAATGAAACTCAATTAGGAACAAATTTGATTATAAATGCAGAAGATAAAAAGCGATTCTTTTTCCTGTTTATAGTTATATCCCTGGCGGTATCTCTACCTCTGATTTATCATACACTCACCCAACTATCCGGTCTGCCCTTCCTTTTGAATCTCGATGACGGATACATTCATGCAAGGTTAGCGCAAAATCTCGCACAAACAGGTCATTCCGGACTGAATCCCGGAGAAACCGGTGGTGGTAGCAGCAGTCTTCCTTGGACACTCTTGCTGGCAGGATGCTCATTGGCAGGAATAGCCGCCGACAAAGCCGCCTGGTTTATGTCACTGTTTACCTGGGCATTAACTGCCTGGGCTGGAGCCCTTCTAAGCTATAAATTATTCGGAAATTCTGTTAAGAGTTGGATTGCCGCCATTGCCATTGCATTGTCAGGGCAATTGGCGATGAGTGCTTTATCGGGAATGGAAACTCATTTATTTCTCTTCCTCATAATAATGTCAATTTATTTCCATGCACAACAACGATTGTGGATTTCAGCATATTGGTGCGCATTTGCGGCAGTGACCAGACCCGAAGCACTGATGCTTGCCATCGCGTTTTTTATGGTGGAATTCATTAAAATTCTAAAATATGATAACAAAGAAAGCAGTAAGAGGATTCTGAAAGCAGGGTTTCGCTTTACATTAACTCCAATCGCAGTATTAATCAGCATTGCGCTGCTTGCCTTATTAAGCGGTGAAATGCCCGGCACCCTTGCGGCAAGACGATGGTTGATAGGCATGCCGCCCACTCCCTGGGAAAACATTTCTTTATCCGCTAAAGGTGCATCGATCCTCATTAATCAACTCATCGATAGAGTTATAAACCTTGTTGGACCCGGACATGGTATAGGTGTTATCTGGGCATTAGTGATAGTATTTCTGGCAGTTGCCGGTTCGTTTATTCATTCAAAACCAAGCATAAAAGTCATCGCATTATACCTGTTTTTTCATTTTCTCTTCTTTCTTATTTTTCTCCCGATCACAGGTCATCATGGCAGGTATTTCGCTCCACTATGGGCATTAGCTCCCTTACTTGTCGTAAACGGCTGGAGTTACCTGGGTTCGCGGTTGAAAAATTTTCAATTTCAAAAATTATCACCATATCTCGCCGCAATACTAATAGCAGGGTATGTACCTCAAATCTTCAAATGGGGTCGATTTCATTTTGATACTGTGGATCATTTAACCAGGATACACTTGAGAATGGCGCAAACCGTCAACTCCAGTATCCCCGGAAATGAAACTATAGGTGTGTTTGATATCGGATTGATGAGTTGGACTGTACAAAACAGGATAATTGATCTTGGTGGTTTGACCAGCAACCATATTCTCAATAGACTGCACAATGGTAATGTAACAAATGTGTTAAATGAAAATGATGTGGAATATCTTGTCCTGCCTGAGTACGATGGGCCAAATCGATGGGTCCTGGTGAGAAGATTGAATATTAATCCCAATGATTTACAGATGATTGAGCGATTTTCCCTGGGTAATAAAGTTATGCCGCATCTTTCAGCAACAATGGTCGCTCTACCTGCACTTGGACTACACAAAAGGAAACCGAACGAATCAGGGGAGGTTCAACCGGTTCGCTGACAATGTGGAGAACTGAATGCAATTTACCTAAACTGCCCTCGAATTATTTCCCAATTCCGTAATATTCCAATCCACTGTTATTAACATAAGCCGGGTCATAAATATTTCTGCCATCGAAAATAACTTTGTCTTTAATGAGCTGTGTAAGTTTTGAGTAATCTGGAGTACGGAAATCTATCCATTCAGTCACTACAACCAATGCATCAGCATTTTCAGCAGCATCATACTCGTCCCTGGCAAAATATACACGATCATCGAATATCGATTGTGCAACTTCCATAGCAACAGGGTCATACGCCCTGATTTTTGCGCCTTTTTCCAATAATGAATTAATTATAACAATTGAAGGCGCTTCACGCATATCATCGGTCTGTGGTTTGAATGATAATCCCCAGATCGCAATGGTTTTCGATGAAACATCGCCGTGGTAATAATCAAGTATCTTTTTAACCATGACGCTTTTTTGACGCTCATTGACTTCTTCCGTTGCATTAACAAGCTTCAAATCCACGCCGTAATTTTTTGCGGTTCTCAGGATTGCCTGGACATCTTTGGGGAAGCATGATCCACCATAGCCTGCACCCGCGAAAAGGAAGTGTTTCCCGATTCTCTGATCTGTGCTTATGCCACGTCTGATGCTGTCAATATTAGCACCAACCGCTTCACAGAGATGCGCCATCTCATTCATAAACGAAATCTTCATGGCAAGAAAGGCATTGGCGGCATATTTTGTCAATTCTGCCGATACCACATCCATGTGTACGATAGGGTGCCCGGTTCGCAAGAATGGACGGTATAACCGTTCCATGATTTTAGCAGCTTTTTCATCATCAGCGCCAATGACGACACGGTCAGGTTTGAGAAAATCGCCGACAGCAGCTCCCTCTTTCAGAAACTCAGGATTTGAGACAACTGATACCTCAATATCGCTGAATTTTGCGATTCTCTCCTTAACTAATTTAGCAGTGCCTACGGGGACAGTACTTTTATCAACAACAACTTTATATTCATTCAGAGATTTGCCAATTCCCTCTGCTACATTCAGGACATGCTTTAAATCCGCGCTGCCATCTTCCCCCGGGGGAGTGCCTACTGCAATAAAAATAATCTCGCTGGTTTTAACGGCTTCATCAAGATTTGTTGTGAAGGTGAGACGATTCTTCGCTACCCCATCTTGCAATATAGTACCTAAGCTTGGCTCGTAAATTGGCAGCTTTCCAGCTTGCAAACGCTTGATTTTCTCTTCATCAATATCAACACAAACGACGTGATTTCCAGTAGATGCAAAACAAGCTCCAGCAACTAATCCAACATATCCGCTTCCGACAACAGCAAGACGCATAATCCTAATCCTTTGAAATTTTATAATGAGTAAATGATAATTTACTTTTAAAAACAAACCCGGCAGAAAATGTCTGCCGGAATATTCCAATCAAATAATAATAATTAAATTGAGTACGTTATTATTCAAGAACTGCAACTTCCTGCTTTCTCACCAATCCAACCAAGTCGGTTGATGAATCCGGATCGAATGGAGTACCAGTAAAATCGCCGTAATAATGCTGGCCAGCAAATCCGATTTCAGTGATCATTGCTGAAAAATCTTCATATTGCCAAGGCATCAGCTTAGTCGAAAATACTTCATGAATCCAACGATCACCGACACGTGTGAAATGAACTATATTGAAGCGGATATTTGTATTTTCAAAATCATTGAATCTGAAAAAAATTTCTTCGTTATCTGCAGCACGGAAAGTAGTGGGAAATTGAAACCTGTCTTTCGATCCTAATAATTTGTCATAATTTCTGTTCTGAAAAACAAACACTCCTCCGGGCTTCAGAATCTTATTTACATTTCCCAGGGCTGTCTTCATATCCTCAATTGACAAGATGTGAGGCAGCGAATTTCCAAGGCAGAACACTGCATCAACCTCTGTATCTATATATTCATTGAAGTTCTGGAAATCTGCCTTTATAAAACGGATACTCTCATCCTCTTCGCTTAATCCTTCCTTGGCAATTTTAAGTAATTCTTCCGAAGGATCAATGCCAATGACTTCACAACCCCATTTATGAAACAATTTACAGTGATGCCCGCTTCCACATGCCAGATCCACTACTTTTCTAATTCGTTTTTCAGTGAAAAGGTTCTGAAGAAATGGGGTTTCCCTTTCCAATCGGGATTTCCATCGGATCATTTGATCGTATTTTCCGGCTAGACCATCGTACATAGACACTTTATTGATTCTCCCTTGAACTACTTTGCATATCTGGCTGTTTTATACTATCCGGAATATCCTGATAACGAATATTATATACAATTTCACCCTTTTTTACCATTCCCTGACGCCTGGCTTCTTCTTCAATTAAAGTTGTGTCTTTATCATTCAATCTCTGAATCTGATCTTCCAATTCTTCTTTATTATCTTGAAGTTGTACCAGTTCGCAATGCAATAACTCGTTTTCATCCTTCATATCAAGCAGTTTAACTATTCCGCCTTCCTTGCCAAAAACAACATACAACGTCAAGAAAGCAAAGCCGGCAATTACCAGGCTGAGCCACCACTTTCGAAAAAATGCAGAAAATTTTCGAGAATGTGCCGGCGAAGAACCCATGTTAAATCCTTGTCCCGGCGTATATTCCAGCTTCACCCAGATCTTCCTCGATCCGCAGTAACTGGTTGTATTTAGCGATACGATCAGTCCTGGAAAGACTTCCGGTTTTAATCTGTCCGGTATTTGCTGCTACAGCTAAATCAGCAATTGTTGTATCTTCGGTTTCACCACTACGATGGGAAATGATTGTCGTATAAGATGCAATTTTTGCCATTTCTATTGCATCAAGAGTTTCTGTTAAAGTTCCTATCTGATTTACTTTAATCAGAATGCTGTTTGCGACTCCTTCACTGATACCTTTCGCAAGTCGTTCAGTGTTAGTAACAAAGATATCATCGCCCACAATTTGTATTTTTTCACCTAACTCATCAGTAAGATGTTTCCAACCATCCCAATCATTCTCATCCAAACCATCTTCAATTGAAAAAATTGGATATTTTTCGCACCAGCCATTATATAAATGAATCAGACCCGCTGAATTCATTTTTTTATTCCCTGAATCGAGAAGATAGGCATTATCCGCCTTGTCGAAAAATTCACTGGCGGCTGCGTCAATTGCAAAATAAATATCTTCGCCGGGTTTGTATCCTGCACGTTCTATTGCCTCAAGAATTATCTCAAACGCTTCTTCATTACTCTTAAGGTTTGGAGCAAACCCGCCTTCATCACCCACTGCTGTATTCAAGCCTTTTTCTTTCAGGACGATTTTCAAATTATGGAATGTTTCCGCACCCCATCTCAAAGCTTCAGCGAAAGTACGCGCGCCCTTGGGGACTATCATATATTCCTGGATATCGACATTGTTGTCAGCGTGCTGGCCGCCGTTAAGAATATTCATCATCGGAACAGGCAGAAGTTTCGCTCCAACTCCTCCAATATACCTGTAAAGAGGCATTCCCAACGCATCCGCTGATCCGCGGCAAATAGCCAGGGAAACACCGAGAATCGCATTCGCCCCAAGCTTCGCTTTGTTGGGAGTACCGTCCAGTTCGATCATTATCTTGTCAATTTCAACCTGGTCTAATGCATCACGTCCTATTACACGAGGAGCTAAAATAGTATTTACATTCTCAATAGCCTGAAAGACACTCTTTCCCATATACCTGTTCTTCTCACCATCACGAAGTTCAATGGCTTCATGTTCTCCAGTCGATGCACCTGATGGAACTATTGCCCTGCCAATTGCGCCACAGTCAAGCTGTACTTCTACTTCAATAGTTGGATTTCCACGACTGTCAAGTACCTGACGTGCATATAAATCAATTATTTCTGTCATCGTATTTCTCCAGAATAAGTTTGTTTATAAAAATGCATTCCTGTAATGCTTCATGGATTTTCCGAAAACCTGTATTTGATCTTCTTAGCTTCAAGTAATATAATCAATAAATTGCAAATTACCAGTCATCTTCCGCGTCAGGATCAACAATGAACATATCATCATCCGGTGGAGCAATTCCTTGCTGAATCTCGAGCGATTCATCATATTGTGATTCCTGTACAAAGACAATGGCTTGAGAGCCGCAATATTCCGCGCCCTGTATTATCTCAGCTTTAATATGGCAAAGAATGTTATCATCATCAAGCGCATCTCTTACTTTGACAGCATGTACTAATTCTGGAAGAGGATCGAGCTCTACCCAGTCGTTTTCATCAACTTCACCGAACAATGTTTCTACAACTCCCTCAATCAGAGGCCCTCCACAGACTAAACATTCGTCAATTTCATCGTTGTATTCTATTCGGTCTGTTGGACAGTACGCCATAAATATCTCCAAGAAAAATCAGTAAGAAAATCTAATTCGCAAATTTATAATGTAAAGGTGAACCTTTAACCTGCCATTGCCCTTTCGCTATGTTAGTGCCTGCGGTAAATGCAACATAGCTGTATTTGCCATAATGAGGCAGTTTCCTGGCAAGTTGTGCAATAGCTTCAGGTGATTCACCCCAGATTGCAAGGTGAACCAACGCCGGGTTATTCTCGTCCCTTGAGGCATAAGCAACTGCTATGTCGGTACCCTCAAGAATTTTACCTTCAAGCTCCAGGCTGTGATCATCGAGCACTTTAATCTTGTCTCTTATTCCAAGGTGCATAATAGACCTTGTCTTATCTATTATATTATCAGTATTTCCAGCATTAATAATTGTTGCCGTGCCCTGACGGTTCATAGCATCAGCAAGGTCACGATAAGCCGCAAGCATAGTGTCCGGTGTGTCCGGGATCACAATAACCGGTGATTCATCGGCGAAGAAACCTGCGAGTGTCGGAGGCGCCTCAAGAGGATCCAAGACTCTGAAAATATTCATTTCCGGGTCGATTTCCAATGATGCCGGATATGCTTCCAGTTTGATTCGGGCATGATACAATACTCCCTCCATATCTCGCAAGACATGTTCATAATAATTTCCAGAAGGAAAGGTCACCTTGATTGGAAGGTCCAGACGAAATGATTCACTCGCTTGTTCTTGAAAAATATCAAATTCCAGAATCGATTCGCTTCCCTTTTCGTTAACCTCCACATTCTTGAGTGCAAGAGCCGGTGCGCCGCTCCTTTTAATCCATTGCTGTAATACCCAGTCCAGATCTTCTTTTGAAGTTACTTCGAAAGCATCAATAAAATCCTGCCACGAAGCCTTGCTGAATTTGTTGTTTTCATAAACATTTCTGAGTGCTGTCCAAAATGCTTCATCTCCAATTCTTTGATTTATCATATGGAAAACCATCATAGATTTTCCGTATCCGATTACTCTCGATCCAGGGGTTGTTCTCTCACGGAATTCAGTGAGCGGAAAATCATCTTCGTCTCCATTGACTATATAGTCGGTGTAATCTCTATTTGTATCGAGGCGATACTGCTTGGCACCTTCTGGACTATCTTCCATCTTGTAAAGGTAATCCGCACAATATACTGTTAATCCTTCGCACCAGTTCCCGTCCTCGTAATCTACAAATACTCCATTACCCCACCAGTTATGACATACTTCATGCCCCAAACTAGTATAGATAATAAAGGGGAGCCGTAATACACTGCTTCCAAGGAGTGTATATGATGGCATTCCATAGCCTGTTGGAAACCAGTTTTCCACTACGCTGAAACGGCTATATGCATATTCCCCCAGGAGTTCACTGTATTTATCAACATAATCTGCGCTGGCGTTTATATACCTCTCGGTCAAGTCCTGGCTGCCCTCGAAATAATACATAGAAATTTCAGTTTCATCCCGACTAATACTGCTGATTTTATATGGACCTGCTACGATGTAAGAACCATCTATTGGATGTTCGCTGTCGAAAGTGATATTGTTGTCTGAGCGTTGAACTATTGCACCTTCAGCGATAGCCTCCCATCCATCAGGATATGTCATTGTCGTTCTGTAAACTCTCGGTTCAGAGCTGCCAGGCAATTCGGGATAATAACCTGTACCCGGTGTTAGGAAAGCACCTTTTTCAGAGATCAAACCCGTAGTTTCATCAGCAATCTCCCATCTCGAAAAAGAGGCAACCTCTACATCGTCAAAAATCTCACCGGAATACTGAAAATAGATTTCATGTTTTTTCTGACTCTGACCTACCGGCAAAGCATATAAACTTAATTGCTCATAATCATCCTTGTCCGCGTCCGTTTCTCCAAATAGTTCAAGTTTCCGGATTATATCCACTCCGTTAATCCCGTAAGAACTTTTTACTGATTTCTCATTCACTCTAATCTCGTTTATTGCAAGATTCTTATTCAGGAAAAAGAAAAATGTATCAGGTGAAGTTTTTTCCCAGTTTACTTTAGTATTCGCCATCAGGATATGTTCGGACGGCTCAAAGGTCAGGTTCATTTCAATTTTCAGGATTTTACCAGCATCGAAAACGTCGTTGCCTGCAAAACAATTATTTGAAAAAACACTTATTATTAGACCAATAAGAAGCCCGAAAAATATTACTGTTTGTCGAGTTATAGAAATCACTGCTTTTACTCCTTCTCTTTCTACATGAATAAAGGCATCTGGACCTTACTACAGAACAATCCAATTCTGATGAGTATTAACCGGATAGTTTGCATTGGAATTACTTCAAAATCCAATATTGCCTGATAAATGCATAATAGAAAAAAAAAACCTAACTGTATAGCTCCATAATTATTAATATCCGCTCTCAAGAGGTAATTAATATTGCTTTGAGCTACTATCTCTCTTAGCAGTTTTTGAGTGATTGTTTAGAGCCCTTGCAAATATAGATATTAAAAATTCACCACATAAGATTGTCTGGTACAGGCTAATATAGTATCTTTCGGAAAAAATCCTGATCCTGACAGATCTGCAAAGGTTATTCAAGAACTAATGAAGTTTTCCAGGTTAATTGGACGAGAGGATAATTATGACCGCTTCGATGCATGAAGAAAAAGAGAATAATTCCGGATCACTAACAGAAGATAGTATTGAGTCTTCAGGTAAATTTCCTCCCCCTTTGCACCGGCTTGGATTCCTGGTTGCGGGCATAGTGCATAATTTGTTCGGCCCATTAACTGCTATTATGGGAATAGTTGATCTATTAAAACTGAAACATCCTGAATTCACAAAAGATTTCGAACAACTGACAAGACTTTCGAGAAAACTTAAGGACGAAATATCAGCAATAATGGAGAAGGCTGGTCTTGACGGTTCAATAGAAACCACACAGATCGATTTTATGGATCTTTTGAATACTGAACTTGATTTTTTTAAATGTGACCCAAGATTCAAACATAAACTCAAAGTTTATTTTCATTCTGATCCGGATGTACCATTTATCGAGGGCGTTTACAGTGATTTTGCAATGACAATAGACCATCTCCTGGCAAATGCGATCGAATCTATGGATAAAACAGAAACAAAAGTGCTTAATATTTCCGTTAAACATCAGCAAGAATTTATTTATATAATATTTGAGGATACGGGATGCGGGATGGACGAGAGAACCATCCAGCACGCTTTTGATCCTTTCTACACAACCAAAACGGCTGATAAGGATATGATGTATCCTCTTACGCGTGCTACAGGTATTGGTTTGAGCCATGCCAAACATCTCATGGAGCCGTATGGGTGTACGATACTTTTGGAATCGGAAGTGAATATTGGATCAAAGATTTCGCTGAAAATACCAACCTGATCCTTACGAGAACGAGACAAAACCTATTGCATACTTAACAGTACACTACAGACAGGTTTACTCGATGCCTCTCCTCGTACTCCCATAGAGCTGAACACAAACCTGGAAAAGAGATTTTAGTATAAAAACACTCATTTTGTTAAAAACATGAAATATAATTGTTTGATGCATTATTTCTTTGGTCAAGCATTTGATTATCTCTATTTTATTGTGACCATACCCCGTATTAGTTCTCTCAGGGCATATTCCCTGCCTCTCTTGTAATAATGTTGCAGATATGGGTTCAACGTGCATATTTTGCATTGCTGAAGTAGTTTTGATTCGTTCAATGTATGTCAAAAATTTAATAATTAATTACTATCAGTCTGAATAATAAATATGCATGAAATTCGATTGTTATACCTTAAAGAGTCGTACATAAAACACAATGCGGATAATTATTTCTAAGAGATTATTCATTCACAATTCGCGAAGAGTTTCAAATAGGAATACTAAAATAAAATTGTACAATTTAGCCGGATTTCTTCTAACTGTGAAAAATATATAATTTTGATGTTTATCGGAAATAGATATTTAATAATAATGCTTTACAACTTTTTACAAAGGAGATAATTGTGTGGAGCGAATGGTTATCGTTGAGGTCACCTCCACAACACATTCTTTACCCGTTTAAACACAAACTGTGGTGGATTGTGTCATTTTTCACACTAATGCAATTTATCTCATGTACATGGAGTCCTGAACGCGACAATCCCGCCGATCCCGGTTCAATTGCCTATAACGGAGGCACCCTTCTCGTCAGCGTTTATAAGCTGAATGGATCTCCTCTTGAAGACGCTTATGTGCATATATCTGAAACCGGTTTGCAGTCTCAGACAAATTCCACTGGAACTGTGTCGGTTTCAGTTCCGATTGGATGGATACACGTGAGTATCGAGTTGCATGGGTATCGCCTCGAAACAGACAGCATTGAAATTAATTATAGGGGCAATCAAAATTTAGCGTTTCATTTGAACAGCATGCCCAAAATTGAAAATGTACAAATAGTATCAGGGTTTGTCGAAGGACGACTATCAAGAGATTTTACTCACTACTATATTGTCAGGGCTTCAGTTTATGATGCGGATGGTTTTGGTACAATTGAGGAAGTGCGATATACAGATCCTTTCACCGGAACGTTCAGCAGTATGCAAAATCATGGAAATGGTTTTTATGCTGATTCGCTTGACCTGGGTGTGGGAAGCAGTGGGGATGATTCCTTAATTGCCAGTCTGGAGCGTCCGGTTCAAGTAATAGTTGAGGATCAACCCGGAGATACTGCATTAACAATGAGTGCCTTAAATCAATATTTTGAATATGACAGATTGAGAAATGATATGATTACAATAAGCGTTGATGCAGATTCGCCGAAATTCAGTTGGTCAGTCCCCGAACTGGATTTTCTGCCCCTGAGATATCTATTCGAACTCTATTATCCTGACGGGGAAAGAATCCTTATGGATAGCCTTATTGTCGTCGTTCCCGATACAATGTCATCAGACACTCTAAGTGTATTAATGGATGAAATTAATGTGGGTATTACAATAGGTAGATGGCGGCTTAACCTTTTTGATTCATCTGGTAATTGGGTACGATCTACACTGGAAGATGTCAATATAGATTATTAGTGATGGAATTCTTCATTTCCATAAGAAATAGAGTAACCGTATTCACATTTTTGTCCATCAATTGGACATCAGTCATATTCTCATTTATCCTTTTTTACGGAATTCTTTGTACAAAGTTGGAAGGAATTCGAAAATGCAGGAAACGAATACAGTAGTTCCGACAGTATCAAATTTGAGCCCTGAGAGCTTGCAGGCACTGGTAAGTGTTGCCCAGGTATTGACCTCAATACTGGATGGTGATGCTCTGCTGCAAAAAGTCCTAGAAATCGCTTTGGAAACAGTGAATGCGGAGACCGGATTTATTGTTTTGACCGGTAAGGAAGACAATGAATTAAATGTCCGTGTCAGCCATAACCTCGCAACTTCAGAGGTAGATGATCCTTTGCAGCCATCGAGACGGATTGTAAGCCAATCTCTTGAAGAGCGGAAAGCTGTTTTAGTACATGATGCAAGAACAGACCCCAGGTTCGAAGGCTCTGAGAGTGTAGTTATGCATCAGATAACTTCAGCAATTGCTGTTCCGCTTATCCTGCAAGACGATCCCGTAGGAGTGGTGTATGTTGACAGCAGGGGTGATAGAGGAAAATTTACCGATGAAAACAAGGATTTTTTCAACGCTTTTACTGCCTTTGCAACCCTCGCATATCAAAACGCCGTTCGTTTTGATCAGCTTCAAGATGAAAAAGCGTACTTGCAAACCGAAGTAGAAAAAGCTTACGGCTTTACAGAAATTGTTGGTGTCCACCCTGCAATGAATGAAGTATTCTTGCTTATGCGGAAGATTCTCCATTCGGATATTACGGTTTTGCTTCAGGGCGAGAGCGGTACAGGTAAAGAATTAGTTGCCAGGGCTTTGCATTATAATGGTCCACGCCGCGAGAAACCGTTTGTCGCGCAATTCTGCGGCAACCTGTCCGAAACATTACTGGAAAGCGAACTTTTTGGTCATGTCAGGGGCGCTTTTACCGGAGCTGTAAGCGATAAAAAAGGGCTTTTTGAAATTGCGGATGGTGGAACGTTCTTTCTGGATGAAATTGCCGATATCAGCCCTACAATTCAATCAAAGCTCCTGCGTATTCTACAGGATGGAATTATTAGACGTGTTGGTGGGACTGATTCTAAAACAGTTGATGTCCGGATTGTCTCTGCCTCAAACAAGAACCTTGAAACGGAAGTTGAAGAGGGCAGATTTCGTGATGATCTGTATTACAGGTTAAATGTTATTTCGGTCCGAATGCCGTCATTACGGGAACGACGTAGTGACATTCCGCTTCTGATAAAGCACTTCCTTGCCAAATCATCTCATAAGCAGGGTGAGATCGAAAAGAAACTTCTCCCTGAAGCGATGCGTCGTCTTGAAGATTATGATTGGCCTGGAAACGTACGTGAACTTGAGAATGCTATCGAAAGAGCGGTTGTTCTTTCCGGGGACAATCCTACTATTACGGCTGATGATTTGATCCTTCCTCAAGATGCTTCCAGCGGAAGAAAAACTCTCAGGGATTATGAAAAAGAAATCGTAACAAAAACTCTCGATGAACTGGAAGGTAACAAAACACGTACCGCAGAGGTTCTTGGCGTCAGCCTGAGATGGCTGCATTATCGGCTTAACGAGTGGAAAAAATTAGAACAATAGGCGATTATAAAATCGTCCGGGAACTGTCCCGATCATCCATCGCATCCGTTTATGAGGGAGATCAACCGTCGCTTGATCGACATGTCCTGATTAAACGGCTCCATCCCGAACTTATCGGGGATGAGGATATCCGTGTCCGCTTTGAACGGGAAGCCCATTCTCTCGCCAAAATTAAGCATAAGAACATTGTTCATATTTATGATTTTCAAGTCTCGGAAGAATCCGTCTATTTAGTGGCAGAGTGGATTGCCGGCGGATCACTGGAACAACGGCTAAAAGACAAGGGAACTCTTTCAGAGAGAGAAGCAGTCGCACTCGCACTTGATGTACTTGAAGGTCTTCACGTTGCTCTTCAGGCTGGAATTATTCACCGTGATATCAAACCTGCCAATCTACTTATCAGCCATAGCGGTGATATAAAAATCACTGATTTTGGATTAGCACAATTCGAGGGATCGCCATCAGTCACCATGCAGGGTATGGTTGTAGGAACTCCCGCATACCTGGCGCCGGAAGTTGTAGCTGGACAACCCTCTGATGTCCGGTGTGATTTATACGCAGTTGGCGTGACCCTTTATGAAATGATGACCGGCATCAACCCGTTTCTTGCAGATAGCATTTCTGAAACATTAAGCCGGGTGATGAATGTAAAACCAACTCCACTTGAGGGCGTCAGTCAAATTACGCAGGAACTCCTATTCTGGTTGTTGGAGAAAAAACCTGATAAAAGACCTTCAACTCCTGAAGAGGCGTTAAAAGAATTCCGTGCTCTCGCCGTCCAACATGATATTGAAAGGGGTTGGGCGGATATTGAAGACACCGGTTATGAAGCGGGAAATGGAACTCCGGTAAGTGATAGTCCTGAAGCTGTCGGTAGAATCCGTCCGCGTCCAAAAGCAAAACCGGCAAAAATCTGGGTCATAGCTGCGATGCTTGCAATGGTATTGGCTGTCGTTGCTGTATTTGTCGGGGTATCTATTACTACCGATGAAGAAAAATTACCTGGATCTACGACGGAAAATGAAACGCAGATTATTGACGGTCAAAGCGGCGAGAAACAGGATGATCTTAACAGCGGTCTTGTGAATCAGCTTGGTGAAACTGTTAACAATCGAAATATTTCTCAAGGCAATAACCAGAAATCTCCTACGTCTCGCTTGCCTTCAGAAGAGCAAAAACCACCGACGACGGAGAATATCAAAGGCAATTTGAATGAATCGGGAGAAAATGCCTTAAATGATCAGAGTGAATTAGCTATCAACGATATGAAAACCAATGATCAAGCTGATCCTGCTAAACCGGGATTTGGTCATCTTATGCTTCATGTTAATCCATGGGCAAATCTTTATTACCGGGATAGGTTTCTTGCTCAAACACCTTATTCAAGACCTCTTAAATTACCCTCGGGAAAAGTGGAGTTATTTCTCTCGAATCCTGATTTGCATATTCAATCATTTGGCATAGAATTTAGCATTCCCGTTGGAGATACGTTGCGGGAATTTGTAGATTTACTTACTAAAGTCGGTGTTATTCGACAGATTGACGCATCTCCCTGGGCGACTGTTTACATCAATGGTGAACTGTTTGGTGATACTCCAATAGACAAGGAAATATTTCTTCCCTTCGGAAGTCATGAGTTTCGATTCGTTCATCCTGAGTTTGGCGAGAAAGTTGAAACTATTGATATAGCCCCCGGAGAACCACCAAAAGCTGTAAGAATTTCATATCCTTGATGCAACGATTACATGAAACATTTTGATGATATAATATAGCATTCTATCTTTCACAAAAATAACCCGCAGGAGAAAACACCATGGAAACATTATTAATTCAACAATTCCTGAAGAACATTTCTTTGTTTAAAGAGCTTGAGGAAGATGAACTCACACTAATCGCTGGAGAAATAGAAATACGGGATCACTCGAAAGGTGATATGATTTTCTCTGAAAACAGTCCTCGTGAGGAGATGTATATTATCTATAAAGGTGAAGTGGAACTGTTTAAGAAAACAGCTTTTGGTGAAGAGAAAAGGCTCACTTTTTTTAGCAAATATGATTTCCTCGGTGAAGGTGTTTTACTGGATGAATATCCTCATTCCACCTCAGCGCGCGCCATGATCGATTCGAAGATTTTCACAATTAGTGTCAGCAGACTCAAGGATTTATTTCAGAAGCATCCAGGGATTGGGTACAAGATGCTGTCAAATGTTGCGCAAGTGATCTCACGGCGAATTCGTCAGGCGGGAACACGGGTAGTCAATGAGGCGCAACAGTATATCTCCGGAAGAACGAGGACTGAGCATGATCTGCTGGGAAACCGCGAAGTGCCGTACGAATACTATTACGGGGTGCAGACTTTACGCGCACTTGAGAATTTCCCCATCAGCGGAATATCGCTTACCCATTTCCCAGTGCTCATTAAATCCCTGGCAATGGTAAAATTAGCCGCTGCGAAGGCGAATTATGATCTCGAATTGCTGGCAAAACCTGTCGCCGACGCCATATTCCAGGCGTGCAACGAGATTATCAATGACAAATTTCACATCCATTTTGTGGTCGATATGATACAGGGCGGCGCGGGTACTTCGACAAATATGAATGCAAACGAGGTAATCGCCAACCGGGCGCTGGAAATTCTTGGTTACGAAAAGGGAGAGTACAAATACTGCCATCCGAATAATCATGTCAACCTGTCGCAATCGACCAATGACGCTTATCCTACTGCTCTAAAGATTGCGCTTATATATGCCAACAATAGTCTGACAAAAGTTCTGGATAACCTGGTTAAATCTTTTGCCGGGAAAGGCAAGGAATTCGCTCATGTAATTAAGATGGGACGCACACAGCTTCAGGATGCAGTCCCGATGACTTTAGGACAGGGTTTTGATGCTTATGCAAACACACTCGAAGATGAAATCGAGCGGCTGAACGAAAACGCCGAACTCTTCCTCGAGGTGAATATGGGCGGAACGGCAATCGGTACCGGTATCAATGCCGACCCAGAATACAGTGCAAAAACTGTAAAACACCTTTGCGAGATTACTGGACTAGAAGTAAGACTTGCCGAAAACCTTGTCGAGGCAACCCAGGATACCGGGGCGTTTGTGATGTATTCATCCGCAATAAAGCGTCTTGCCGTGAAATTATCAAAAATTTCGAATGACTTAAGGCTGTTGTCATCGGGTCCCCGTGCTGGATTCAACGAGATCAACCTGCCGAAAATGCAGCCGGGTTCTTCCATTATGCCCGGAAAGGTCAATCCGGTAATACCGGAAGTCGTAAACCAGATTGCATTCAAGGTAATTGGAAATGATTTGACAGTGACGCTCGCCGCCGAGGCTGGACAACTGGAACTGAATGTTATGGAACCGGTAATCGTACAGAGTCTGTTTGAGTCCATAGAAATGCTGAAAAACGGGATGACTACCCTGATTCACCGCTGTATCAATGGGATTGAGGCAAATGAAGATGTATGCAGGAAAATGGTTGAGACGAGTATTGGAATCGTAACCGCACTGAATCCAGTACTCGGATATGAAACCTGCACTGAACTGGCACGTGATGCATTAGAGAACAACCGCAGCGTATATGATCTCGTGCTTGAGAAAAATCTGCTGACAAAGGAAGAACTGGACAAACTCCTTGCCCCGGAAAATATGATCGGTCAATAATCAAAATTGAAATCTTAAGAATATAAAAAGAATCCGGTTATGTCATTAGCTCAGCCAGTTATTGACAAGAGCACTGAACATTCGTATATTACTATACACAAGTACAGCATATATACGGAGATAACAATGGCTAAAATATTGTCGTTCTTTGATTTTCAAG
>JAVCCM010000091.1 GCA_030765455.1 Candidatus Electryonea clarkiae
CGACAAAGTATGAGCTGTCTGCGCCATATCCGAATCCTTTCAATCCTTCGGTAGTAGTTCCATTTGCCCTGCCGGAGAACACGAAACTTCGTCTGGTTATTTTTGACATTTTAGGCAGAGAGGTGGTGGAATTAGCTGACCGAAATATTCAAGCCGGTTATCATCGAGTAGTATGGGACGGCAAGAATAGCGCAGGAATCCCTGTTGCATCGGGAGTGTATATAGTCCGGTTAGAGTCTGATAAGTTTACTGCGGTCAAGAAAGCGGTTATGATCAAATAGATCATACTTATTGAAACGCTTTTAAAAATACTATAACTCCTCGTTTTCGGGGAGTTTTTTAATGAACTTTTGTTCTGATTTTATCCTGATCATTCACTTTCGGTATTGCAGGAAAAGAAGGTGTAACGTACTTTCAGGCATGATTAATTCACGGTTAATTATCTTTGTCAATGTCTGCCTGATAGCGCTTTTTTCGGGCTGTGCCAAAATTGGTGCTCCTGATGGAGGACCTAAGGACGAAATGCCGCCTGAGATCATAGAGACTGTACCACCTCAAGGAAGCATCAGGGTTGATCCTGAAGAACCTGTAATTATACGTTTTAATGAAAGAATTAAACGCGAATCCCTTGCTGATGCATTTACCCTCTCACCCGCTCCGCCCGGTAAAGTGACTACTAAATGGAAAAGCCGTGAAGTTTCCCTTTCATTTGACCCACCGCTTCAAAAAGACAAGACATACGTTCTTACATTAGGAACCCAATTAGCGGATGATAGAAATGTCAAATTGGAAAACTCAATTCACCTTGCATTTTCAACGGGTGATCAGCTTGATCGGGGAATGATTGAGGGTACTCTTTTCTCTCGCCAGGGAGCTGTACAGGGGTGGTATGTAACTGGTTACCGGATTGGTGATCTTGATGACACCAAGATTGGTTATACTAAAGCGGATAGCGATACAAGTCCGAAACAACCTGATCCGGCTTATGATTCCCCTGATGCTGCAACGCAAGCCGCGGCGGATGGATCATGGGATTTGCGAAATCTCGGTCCTGGGCTGTGGCGTATTTTTGCCTTCAATGATAATGACAAAGACCGTCTGTGGACCCCCGCAATTGATATACTTGCTGTACCATGGAGAGACGTAAAGGTTAAACAACCGGAAGAACAGGAAGACCTAAAAGACATTTCATCAATTTTGGGTGATACATCAGCTAAATCTCAACCCGACGAGAATGGTGATTCTGTAGTGAATGATTCAGCAAAAGCTGAATTAACTCCATCCGACTATATCACGCTGGTTGGGATTTCAAGACCAATGCTTCCCGAACCGACCAGGGCGGCTTCAAAGATAAGAGATCAGGTAGAAATACGATTTGATCGTACCATTACTGAAATCGACGCTGATTTCAAGATCGAACCTGATGCAGAAATTGCTTATACAGGGTATGATCCGAGTGACTCTTCAAAGATTAGAATAAGGTTGAACCAAAATATTGTTGATGACAGTGTGCTCGTACATATTATCGGTAGTTTCGGTACAAACGACACCCTGGACACGACGTTGACGGTATCGCTGATAAATTCAGTGGAAATAGATACTTTTCCACCAAGATTTGTTACTTCAATCCCCGGTGAGGGCAGTATGTTGTTTGAGAACGCCTCCTCAATCCGGCTAATCTTCAGTGAGGAGATGACAGCGCCAGAGTACGATGCATTGTCTCTGACCGATGGCAACGAAGACACTCTCAGGTACAATTTCAAAATAATTGATGAAGTAAGCTGGGAAATATCACCAATTCCCAAACCAGAATCAAAATTGATTAATATTAATCTTGTTGGCGAAAAGATATCTGACCTGGCGGGAAACAGTGTTCAAGACAGTCTTCTGTCGATCAGTTTCCAATTGTTACCAAATGATTCGCTTGGGATCGCGAGCGGGAAAGTCAAAGCTGATTTTGAGTGTTCAAATATCCATCTTATTATGAGAGCGCTTAATGGAATCTACCCACCTTTAGAATATTTTCTCGATGTTCCCGGCAAATTTATATATAATTCAGTTCCTGCCGGACAATGGCAGCTTGAGGCATGGTGTGATATGGACAATGATGAAGTTTTCAGCCCGGGAAATGCGAATCCATTCATTCCCGCTGATCCCTTCTTTCAATCTGTTGATACAATTTTTGTTCGAGCGCGTTGGGAAAGTGGTGAGAATGAGCTTATCTTGCGCTGATTGAAATAAATTTCTCAACTACAATTTGTACTGGATGATTCCGGTACTCAAACGGGAGGTTCAATGGTTTACGGTGTTATTATGGCAGGTGGTATCGGTACCAGGTTCTGGCCCCTATCTACTCCGAAAACGCCAAAACAACTCTTGAAATTCTTCCTTGAACGGTCAATGATTCAACTTACCATCGACCGCCTTCTTCCGATGATACCAATTGAAAAAATGCGGATTGTTACAATTGAAGAGCAGATGAAGCTCTTTAATCAGCATATTGATATCCTGGGCAAAGAAAACTATATCATCGAACCATTTGCAAAAAATACAGCGCCTTGTATCGGTCTCGCCGCAGTATATCTTCATGCGCAGGATCCGGATGCTATCATGGTTGTGCTGCCCGCCGATCATTTAATTAATGATGAAGAAGCATTTCGAAAATGTTTGCAGGTTGGTATTGACGCGGTTAATGAGAGAAATGCTATAGTAACTTTGGGAATAGAGCCCTCTCGTCCTGAAACCGGATATGGATATATTCAATATGAAAAAGATGAAATCGAGCCGGGTTTGCATCGTGTGGTAACTTTTGCTGAAAAACCTAATCTTGCTACCGCACGACGGTTTATCAAAACAGGTGAGTTCCTTTGGAACAGCGGGGTATTTATCTGGTCGGCGAAGAGAATTCTCTCTGAAATTGAGGAAGATCTCCCAGAGCTTTATGCAGCATTGATGGAAATCAATGCTGCAATTGGCGCTAAGAATGAAAAAAAACGGGTACATAATGCCTATAGCAGTATGAAAGCAATTTCTATAGATTATGGAGTTATGGAACGCGCTCGCCATGTACATGTGATTCGGGGCACCTTCGACTGGAGCGACGTAGGTAATTGGGACGAAGTTTATCGTCTCAGTGATCCTGATGAGAGCGGTAACGTGATGCGTGGACCTGTTGTTGCGCTCGATACTAAAAATTCGTATTTATATTCTGAGGATGAGCGTCCTCTTGCAGTTGTAGGATTATCAAATGTGATCGTTGTGGATACTCATGAAGGAACCCTTGTATGTCCTCGCGACAAAGTTCAGGATGTAGGCGAAGTAGCTAAAGCGGTATTTAAAATGTCCAAACGCAATGAAGCTGGAGTGAATAATCATGAAAAGACGTGATCTGCTCGATCAAATGATTGAAGCAGCATGCAGGATATTTGACCGTGTAGAGCTGTCAACAGGTGATTTCAGGGGAGGAACCTGCCGTATCCGGGATGAAAAATGTTTGTTTCTGAACAAGAATGCAGGATTTGATAATAACATTAGAATAGTCGCGACAAAACTTGCTGAGAATGGAGCTGACAGCATTTTTCTTTTACCGAAAATTCGTGAAGCAGTTGATCAGTACGGAGATGTATAGATAAATTTAAGTTCAGACATAATCAATTAATTATATTATTCCATACTATTACATAATAAATAGTTTTTTGGCAGTAGAATTGTAAAAATGCAAGGGAGGCACTATGCAGTCCGATCATAGCACGAATCGTGATTCTCAACTTCTGAAAAATATTCCGCTTTTCGCTGAGTTGGATGATGATGATCTTCAGCGGATTGCCGATTTAATGGTAACAAAACGCTATAAAAAGAACAATTTAATCATTTTTGAAGATGATTTAGGCAGTAACCTGTTTTTTATCAAATCCGGCAGGGTAAAGATCAGCGGAATCTCTCATGAGGGAGGAGAAGCGATATTTTCTATCCTGGGTGGGGGTGATTTTTTCGGAGAACTGTCCCTGCTTGACGGTCTTCCCCGCAGTGCAACCGTAACGAGTATAGAAGACGTATCGTTATGGGTGCTTCACCGGGGAGATTTCCTCGATATGATTCAACGTTATCCCCAGATATCAATCTACCTGCTGAAGGAGCTGGCAAAACGTATCCGTCGCAGCGATATGCAGATCAAGAGTCTTAGCCTGAAAGATGCCAGAGGTCGTGTAGCCGGAACACTGATACGACTTGCAGAGGATATCGGTGTTGTTCGAGGCGGACGTGTTGTTATTACTGAACTCCCACTGCAACGAGACCTGGCTAATATAGCCGGAACCAGCCGTGAAACAATTAGCCGTGTGATCAAAAAATTTGAAGAGGACGGACAAATTTCAAAAGAAGAAAATATACTGATCTTCAGCGATTTTAACGCTTTCAAGAAGATGTTTGCTTGATTGTTTTATCTTGTTTTCTACTCTTTCCATATAGATTCCTTTAAAAGTAGATCCCTTTCGCCGAAAGGGATTTTTGGTGTGCCCAGCATGGTGTGGACACCTTTTTATTAATACACCCCGATTTGGGGGAAGTAAAACCGATTGGCAAGGGCGTTGCTGGCAACGGCAGGGTCTGAAGGCAGCCATAGGCAGCATACGGTGTACAGCGTAAGCGAACCTGATACGGCGGGACAGGTGGGTAAGCGTGCA
>JAVCCM010000135.1 GCA_030765455.1 Candidatus Electryonea clarkiae
ACACCGTATGCTGCCTATGGCTGCCTTCAGACCCTGCCGTTGCCAGCAACGCCCTTGCCAATCGGTTTTACTTCCCCCAAATCGGGGTGTATTAATAAAAAGGTGTCCACACCATGCTGGGCACACATATAAAAGCCGGAAACATAAAGTTCCCGGCTTTCGATATCAAAAAAGTTTACGATCATTTCATTAATATCATCTTATGAATGGCTGACCTTTCAGGTGTGTTCAACGCCACGAAGTACATTCCTGACGCCCAGCTTGAGCCGTCAATGGCAAATTGATGATATCCTGCTTCCACTCTTCCGTCGATCAATTGCAGCACTTCACGTCCCAGCAAGTCATAAACGGTCAGTTTGATAACCGAAATCTCAGGCACAGCTACACGGACGGTTGCAACGGGATTGAACGGATTTGGATAAGGCGGCTCGAAAGACCATGTTGCCGGAAGCGGATTTTCCTTCGCCTTGTTTCCTTCCCATGCAATTTCGATTTCTTCCGTCGGAACTGATTCGCCTCTTTCATATACAGCCGCTACTTTGTAGATATAAGTTCCGGGCTCGAGTTGGAGCATGTCGTCGTCATACGTAACGTCGGGAACAGGGCCGGTAATGGCTTCATCATCACGAAATACCTTGAATCCCAGCAACTGTAAATCTTCATCCAGCTCCGGGTTGGGTGTCATCCAGGTAAGACGGGTAATTTCATTCTCGATCACATCTGCTTCAAGAGTATGAGGTGGTGTCAGGGACTGACCAAGGGAGATACTGATATTGTCCAGATACCAACCTTCCAATACATCCTGATTCTGGACGTCGGTATCCGTCACATACCTGAAACGAATCCACAGGCTGTCGCCCTCTCCGGTCTGGAAGGTATATGACTGTTCCTCCCAATCGATCGCGCCGCTGTAAATCCTGTTTCCTTCACCGAAAGTGCCGTTGCCTCTCGTTGTATAGTTATAACCGTCCATTGGTACGACGATCCAGTTTTCCTGGTCCACAGTTACCTCAACACGGCCACCGTCATAACATTCTCCGCCATGCTGTACAGATATTTCCGCTTCCATCCAGTGTCGGAAAGAGAGAGTTACTGGAACGTCCCTGGGTACTCCAGGCAACTGGAGGCAACCGTCAAGGTTATCCCCGGAATCGCCGCCCATCGCATCACCGCATTTCCATGAACGAGTTCCATTATGAGTCCAGTTTTTTTCCGTGGTGATATGCCATTGATCGTCGCCACCATTCGCATAATGGGTTAACGGTTGTTCATTACCGTCAACATCTTCATAAATACCACCGATTTCTATCAGGTCAACTGCTCTGAAAAGATAGCCGTTCTCTTTTTCAATCCGCATCAAGACAGTTGCTCGATAAGGATCAGGCGCATCATCATCAATCGTAATAGTATATGCCGCCTCAAAATCTATCGCTTCGTTTGCCGGCACCGTAACTAAATCTTCTGATAACGCTACATCCGATATATATGGATTATCGCTGAAAACCTCGAGTGACGCATCCGACAGATCCGCTGAACCTTCATTCCTGATAGAAACGACCATTGTTGAGGTTTCGCCGGGATCGATACGGTGGTTGCCGTTGCCATCATCCTCGTCATTGGCTATACCTACATTTAAATACAGCCTTGGAGCGTGAAGACGTACAAATACTTCTCTCTCCCATTCACCTTCACCATCATCTGAAACGAAATTCACGAGAACTGTTGCATTCGTCATATCAATCACATCAACATCGATATTTGCAGCACATTCTACTATAATATTTCCACCGGGTTCCAGGTCCTCGATTGTCATCTCCTCGTCATCCAAAGAAAGTGCTGAGGACAGGGATTCAAAAGTCATTGTCATGGAGCTGATAGCATCTTGTCCCAGGTTTACTATATCCATTTCAAGAACGATCTCTTCCCCGAAATCCGCCATCCCGTTTCCATTACCGGAAACATCATCAGCAACAATACACTCAGCGACAGTCGGGAATGGACCTTCGGCTGCAATAACCTGGACAGTACTGGTAAAGGGCAGCTTGTTATGAGCAATAATGGTGACTGTCAAATCGCCGGGATTGTCCAGTTCAAGAGGAATATTTGCATTCCCGCGAGCATCCGTTTGACCGACCCTTATCACTTCTTCGTCATAGATCAAAACAACCCTCGCCCAGGCTTCACCGTCCGCCGAGAGTGTCAAATATGGATTTCCAAGGGAATAGTATTCAGGTAATTCAACTGCAAGCTCTTCGGGCGTGTCGGTAAACAGGTCAAGCGAAGGATCCCCGAAGAGATTGATTTCATAATAACACCAACGCATGCATGACCCATTGATGTTTGCGGAGTTGTCATGTTTCGAATCGCGGTTGACACCACCTACCAGCGAAATGTTCTCACCGAAAATCGCATCAAAAAACTGCCTGTTATATCGTTGTGAGGGACCATTTGTATCACCTGAATTCCCCCAACCAAAACGGCTGTTGCTCAGAACCGCGAATGCTCCGTTATAAACAGTATTCCATTTTTCCATGATACTGTTCTGTTCAAAAGCACCGCAAAAGCAGCCTTGAGTGTAAATCAGGTATCTGCTGTTCTCTTCACCATCATTCGTAAGTGTCAGGTCTGAAATATTGTTATTAGTAGCCTTCAAGCCATATGTGACGTTTGCATGACCAAGGTGGCTGACAAAATGAGCCCCATTATTGAGACGGTCGAACAATTGGCTCCAGGACCAGACTGCTTCCCTGTCGTAGATAGTATCCACATGCCATTCGTCAGGGAAACCGACAGTTGTATATCCGTAATTATTTGATCCTTCCGCCACTTCATCCTGGTAATCACCTCCCCAGGCTTCCCACCCCAGGTCCTCACCCGCCATCAGCGCTTCGGTGACCTGGTCAACAACCGGCTCAGTCTGATAAAGAATCATTTTGTCGATCCATGATTCAATCATACCCGAGGTTGAAACAGGTGCTCGTCCGACAGTGATTTCCTGGAAGAGATCCGCTTCAGCAGGTTCTCCCCAACGGTTGTCGTTATCATTGTTCCAGCTTCCGTCAAGCCCGGCGAAATATAGATCACTTGGAAGATTATCAGTTTCGCCACTTGCTTCAGCATACAAACCCCGGTATGGTACATAAGCGACATCACCGCCCATGATTACAAATTCAATATCGTATTCATCATAAGCTTCAATGATGGCATTCCTGACTTTTTCAGCGTTATCCACTCCATCATAATTCGGGTAAATGTCGCCGGTAGTGGTGTAGATAGCTGTTTCGATTCCGCGCATCCGTTTGAATTCCGCGTATTCCTCCCAGTAAATCTCGTGGGCAGGAGCACAGATAATCAGTAGTTTAGGATCAAGTTCGTCAAGTTCATCCAATTCGGCGTTATACTGCTGGGCGCTTGATATATCATCCGTCATTGATGACAGTATTTGATCTGTGTTTTTGCCGCCACGGAGAAAACGGCTTGCGTTTTCCGCTCTTTGCGTCGTTTGAGTAACAAGTTCAAGGTCAATGCTCTCAAGACGTTGAGCTGTTTGTGTAATGGGATCCCAACGGACAGGATGAACCAAAAATGTACCTATTGAGTAACCACGGAGGAAACCGGTCTGGAGGTCGCTTACAATATTAGCAGGGAAAACGTTGTTTCCCTGGTAAACTGAGGGATCCGGTACGAGAGGCATATATTTCATCTGGCTGATAGGAACCGGCTGACTTCCCGGCTCCGGGATGAACCTGCCCGGAACATCAACCCACTGAGCATTCAAAACCTGTATTTCTACCAGTTCTTCACCGGGAGGGAGTACAAGTATATGGTCTTTCGTCGGCAGCACCGGCATTCCGGGCTCACCGATTGATGGCACGCCTTCCATCCGGGCAAGGGTATAACCGTCATTTTCAATAAGTTCGAGCGATCCGAAGGTAAAAGATCTTTGCAGGTTTCCGGCGAACACCACTGCCGTAAGCATCAAAACAACAAGAACAACCGTCACAATACGCATGATGAAATCTCCATTGCTGGTGAATCGAAAAAAGTTAACCGTCTGCCTTTGGAGAGGCGGGTACATCAGAACATTCCAATTTTCAAGATAATGATATTCTATTGAGAATAAAAGTGCTTGATGGAAATCTATTGAATCAGAGCTTATTATTCAGGGATTTGGCTCAAAAATATAGTTGACGGCATACAAGTGTTTAATAATTCGTTGCTCTCCCACTCCTGCGGTTTCTCCGCTTTGCGCAATAAGGTGTTAATCTAATAGAATTCCATTTCTCTCACGAAGATAAGTTTTCCATTAGACTCTAGAATAATCTAAAACCATTCCGTTAAAACATCAAAAATTTATTAATAAGTTATGAATGCGCAGAACTTCATTTTATATTAATTCAATACAAATTACAGAGCAGGTCAAAATGAACTCCTGGGCAGAAACCTTTGCTAAGAACCACAGCATCCAACTCCGTTATGAAACACCTTTAGCTAACAACCTTACCGCTTACAAATATGATGATTCTGCGGGTGCGGTGGTTGTTATTGATTCGAATATGCCAAGCGAACGTCAGAATTTTGCTCTCTCCCATGAAACCGCCCATATACTCCTTGGTCATTCAGGCGAGATCGATCCAGTTGAGGAGCAGGAAGCCAACCGTCTCGCCTCTGAGTTGCTACTTCCCGAGAGTGAATTTGCCCCGGAAGCCTGGCGCGACCTGCGTGAACTGAGAGAACTGTTCAGTCATGCATCATTTGAAGCTATCGGAAGACGGCGCCTTGCGTTTGTTGACGGTGTGTTGACTATTGTCGATAATGGGAAACTGACACGCCGTTTATCATCAGAACTTTTCTCCGCCCCACCCTCACCGACCAAAATAGAATGGGATTTAATTCTGCAATCATTCAAAGAACGTAGAGATATGTCAATGTCAGCAGAAGGGATACGATTTTCAGCAACATATGTGGACGAGGGTCGCGGCGTTGAAAGAGTGCTGTTGACCGGTGAGGAAGCATAAAAAGAGACCATTCGTATCATTAGGTCTCTGTTGTGAACTCGATTCAATAGGAAATCAGATAAATTCCAACTTATTATTATTTTTGAGAGGAATTTTAGGGAAATGACATGGATAATGCCAAAGAAGAGAAGAAATTAGTACGAAGACAGACGCAGATGGGTGGAATGGCTCCTCCAATGGCACCCGCTGAACCGGGTGTCAGGGTTGTTACCGAGACTATTCCGGTACAGACCCGGGGCGGTGGGCAGATGGTTGACCTAACGGCTGAGATCGGTCGTGTGCTTCAAAAGATCGGGATGAGTGACGGGACGGTTACGGTTTTTGTTTCCGGCTCGACCGCATCAATAACTACTATCGAGTATGAACCGGGATTGCAAAAAGATTTTCCGGATGCGATGGAACGTATTGCACCATCAAAGGGTATGCGTTACAAGCATGATGATACCTGGCATGACGGTAATGGGCATAGCCATGTCCGAGCTTCACTGGTGGGACCTTCGTTGACAATCCCATTCAGTCAGAGGAGGCTCATGCTCGGAACCTGGCAGCAGATTGTAGTCAATGACTGGGATAACAAGGGAAGATACCGGGATATCATTTTACAGTTTATGGGGGTGTGAATAACAACATTGCTATTTTAGTATAAATGTCTGAAATATTGTATCTGGAGTCCGTATATTTGGTGTCATTCCTGCGAATGCAGGTTGTCCGAGAACGCAAAATCAGCTCAGAGTGTCATTCCTGCGAAGGCAGGAATCCAGACATTACAACAGGTTACGACATTGTGGATTCCCGGATCAAGTCCGAGAATGACATTGTCGGACGGTCTGGAAGGCAGGAATGAAACGGAGGATTGATCAAAATACACACATAATGTATCTGGATTATAATTATCACATATCTATTGATATAAATTAGATTTAATGACAGGAAGCAGCACGGGAAGATCAGACAAGACGGTATTCGACCGGCTTAAAACGAAGATATATAATGCACCTTTGATGCGGGAGATTCGCAACTCCATAGTCAAGGGCGCAAAGCAGGTGGAGTACGCCCGGGCTGCAGGGTCACTGACCTCATTTGTAATATCCTCCCTGGTAGAAAAAGAAAAGCAAAAAATCCTCCTTGTATCGCCTGAAACCCGCACAGCAGAAAGAACACGGGACGATCTACGAACTTTATTAGGAGACGAACGCATTTTTTTCATGCCGCCCCGCGCGGCAATTCCCTATGATCCGCTTCACCAGAATCCCCGTTTCGATGAACGTGCCGGGGTGTTTGAAAAACTGATCACCGGTGATTTTGATGTAATTATCACACTCCCTGCGACACTTGTCGAAAAAACCGAGGACATTTCCAGGCAGAAAAAACGGATGATCAGTTTCAAGGTCGGAGATTCCATTGACCGCGATGCTCTTATTCTTGTTCTGAGTGAAGCAGGGATGAGACGAGAGGTTCGGGCTGAGGGACCCGGTGATTTAGCAGTTCGGGGAGCGGTAATAGATATTTATCCACCGTCAGCCGAAATACCGGTCAGGCTTGAACTTTGGGGCGACGAGATCATCGAGCTTCGTAATTATGATCCTGTTACCCAACGCTCGAAAGATCACCTGGATGAAATAAGTTTTTACGCCGGTGAGCAAGCGGACATTAATCGCACAGAATGCCTGCTGGATATTCTGGATGAAAATATCACGGTATTTGTTGATGATCCGGACGCCCTGGAATCCGGGCTGCTCCGGGTATGGGAAGAAATAGATTATCAGTATATCCGCCACAGGGACCTGGAAAAGGACATATACACCCACACACCAGACGAACTTTATATAAGACCGGGAACAATTCATGCCAACCTTGCAGAACGACAGAGGATTATCCACCGTGGTGCGGCTTCTCCCACTTCCGGAGCGATTAATTTCGATTCAAGGACGCATGAGACCTATCTCGGAGATCTGGATCGATTTGCCAACAATTTAAAACAGAACAAATTAGCGAATTTAGATAATATTATCCTTTGCGACAGGGAGAGCCAGGTCGCACGCCTTGAAGACCTCCTGGATGACAGGGGCGTCAGCCCTGGTGACGTACAAATTACGGTCGGTTCGCTACATGAAGGCTTCACCTGGATGGATGCCGGGGTTGCCCTGATGACTGATCATCAGATCTTTGGTCGTCACAAACGAACAGCTCCATTCAGACATCGTCAACACAGGGTTGATCCGACTGCATTTGAACAGTTAAAAATGGGCGATTTCGTAGTTCATATGGATTTTGGTATAGGTAAATACCTGGGTCTGAAAAAGATCAACGTAAAAAACATGGAACGGGAATGCCTCCAGGTCGAGTACCGGGACGGCGTAAAAGTATATGTCCGCCTTAACCAGTTTTCCCGGCTTCAAAGATTCCAGGGTACTGACGGCGTGTCACCCCGGCTTTCAAAAATTGGGGGTTCGGATTGGGATTCTACAAGGGCAAAAACCAAAAAAGCCGTTGAAGAAATGGCAAAAGATATCATTCAGCTTTATGCCCGCCGCCAGGTTGAAGGCGGACGCGCGTTCACGGCTGATACTCCCTGGCAGAGGGAAATGGAAGCGGCTTTTGAATTTGAGGATACCCCTGATCAGAGTGTTGCCTCACGCGAAATAAAAGATGATATGGAAAAACCGGTAGCTATGGACCGCCTGCTTTGCGGAGACGTTGGATTCGGAAAAACAGAAGTGGCGGTACGTGCCGCTTTCAAAGCAATCCAGGATTCATCCCAGATAGCAATACTGGTGCCGACAACAATTTTAGCTCAGCAGCATTTTGTAACGATATCAGAAAGATTGAGGAAGTATCCAATAAGGATTGAAGTTTTAAGCAGATTCCGCAGTAAGAAAGAGCAAAAAGAGGTAGTGGAGGGTTTAGCTTCAGGTGTTGTGGACCTGGTGATTGGAACCCATCGACTCTTATCAAAGGATATCCAGTTTAAAAATCTTGGACTGATGGTCATAGATGAAGAGCATCGTTTCGGAGTGAAACACAAGGAAAAACTGAAACGGTTTCGAGCGACAGTTGACGTATTGACCCTGTCCGCTACACCTATTCCAAGGACATTGAATTTTGCCCTGTCGGGCGTAAAGGATATGTCTATGATCGCCACCGCACCCCATGACAGGCACCCAATTCAAACCGAGATCGTGCCATTTGACAACCATGTAATCAGGGAGGCAATCCTTCGTGAAGTCGCCCGTGGCGGACAGATTTATTTCCTGCACAACAGGGTAAAGAGTATTCTTGCGATGAAAGGTATGCTTGAAAGACTGGTTCCCGGTATTAAGATCGCCGTAGCACATGGTCAGATGAAGGAACGTGACCTGGAGAAAGTCATGGATGATTTTCTTCATGAACGGTTCCAGGTGTTGGTATGTACTATGATAATTGAATCGGGTCTCGACCTGCCGAATGTCAACACTCTGATTATCAACCGTGCCGACCGGTTAGGGCTTGCTCAATTATACCAGGTACGCGGAAGAATCGGTCGCAGTTTCAGACAGGCGTATGCTTATTTACTCACACCGCCAAGAATGTTGTTGAATCCCGATGCACGAAAAAGACTTGAGACAATCGCCGAGAACACCCGGCTGGGAAGCGGTTTCCAGATAGCAATGCGTGATCTTGAAATTCGTGGAGCCGGAAACCTGCTTGGTGCTCAGCAGAGCGGTTTTATTAACCAGGTTGGTTTTGAACTTTATACTGAAATGCTGTCTGAAGCCGTCAAAAATATGGGTGAAAAAGAAGGTGCGGAGTTGCCTGAAGTAAAGAAGACTTTTGATCCCCGGAATGTGAAAGTGGATATTGCCGTCAATGCCATGCTGCCGACAATGTATATCTCCGATGCCGCCGAAAGAGTAGAGTTTTACAGGCGCCTAAGCAGGGCGCAGACCCAGGCGGAAGTCCTGGAATTACGCGGCGAATTGCGTGACCGTTTTGGTCCATTGCCGGATGATGCTTCACACCTCCTGGATATAGTCGAAACCCAGACGCTGTCTGCTCGAAGTGGAGTGACACGGGTGGATTTACATGATGACGTGGCTTTTTTTGAATTTGAAGCGGACTGGGGCGGTGATAATACACACGAATATATCGGGGAACTGATTCGATTGACAGAAGACATGCCGATTGAACTCAAGGGTACGGGATCTTTGGGACTTCGTCTCGCTCTTGAAAGATCGGATGACTGGAATGAACACTGGAAACAGATAAAGTTACTGCTTGAACGATTGCCGGAAATGGAATGATAAACCACACAAATAGTTTCAGATGGCTCATTACCTGCGTACTTGCCTGGTTACCGTTGTTAATCTATACCGGGTGCTATGGAGACGGTGACAATGGGAACAAACCTCTACCAAAAACCATAGCGGTTTACCGTGGGAACGGAGCCTGGGATACAAGCGCGGTTGCAATAAAAGCATGCCTCGAATCTGGAGGACGAACTGTAAATTATGTTGATGCGAACGATATCCAGGAATCCCTGGAAGATTACGGGATGGTTATAATCGGGGGAGGAAATCCTCTTAATATAGCTTCCAGTTTAGGATTTACCGGGCGTCAAAATATTGTCCGCCTGGTGGAGAGCGGCGGCGCTTATATCGGACTTGGTGCCGGGGCATACCTTGCGGCGGATTCAATGGTTTTCCGAGGAAATCCGGCTTTTGAATCACCTCTCGGGTTGTACCATGGTATTGCAAAAGGTCCGGACGATCTGATTGCTACTTTACCGAATTATACTATGGCGGATATCGAATTGACAGCCGAACCTGTCAACCCGCTGGGAACCTATTCATTGCAAGTGCTCTATTTTGGCGGACCGCTGATCAGTATCGATGAACCGGCTAATGCAATTTCTGTCGGAAGGTTTATAGTATCAGGTAATCAAGCAGGCTTTCTTTTCGAATATGGTTTCGGACGGGTTGCGGTAATTTCAGTCCAACCGGAGATTGAAGAAAACGATAGCAGGGATGGGAGTAATTTCGGTCAGGAACTGAGTGATACTGAATCCGATTGGTTCTGGCTCCTGACTATAACTGAATGGGTCTTCAGGGAAAGATTATAATTTTTAAAAGAACTTACCTGTTTATTGTATTTTTCATTCTGAACGGTCATTTCCGTAATATTGTGTCAAACAAAAGGTTATTTTGATTTGAAATCTTGAGATTTTCAGGTTTCATGAAGCGGGAATCTAATGAAGCTATTTTCTCCCGCTTTTTTTAATATAGTGTTTCTCGGAAATAATGCATCATGTTTGTGCAAATGCATTACACAATGACCATTAAAATACATGATTATTGAATTCTCGATGCTGCAATACTTTCAAGAAAATGTATAATTCTATATTATACAATAAATTCAATAACTCCTAATTAATATCTCCGAAGGAGATAAATGTGAATAGCCATGGGTGGAACCCATGGGACATTGAAATCAAAATGAAGGAACCCTGAAGGGGTTCGACAATACTATTGGTCCAACATGCAGTCGTTCAGAATCAATATAGTTCAACTCCTTCAGAGTTGTTATTATTTCAGACTTTGTCCCACAGGTTTCACCTGTGGCTATTCATATCATTCCCCTTCGGGGAATTTGGTCTATAAGAGTTCTCGAAAGTAATGCAGCTTAAGTAATCAAAAATCATGGGTCATTATAATCTATGGATAATAATTAACGCGAACATGATGCATTATTTTCAAGAAATATTATAATCACATCGCTTTCTCCTGCTGATATCTGACCACGTATTGAATTTTGGGACACAATATACAAGTTCAAATCAAATCGGTGACAAAGAACAGATGATACTGTTTGCTTGTGTAATATTGCTTTTACCCTTATAATAAAATCTCAATTACCGGCTCAAAAACAAAGGAAGTATCTCGGTGGGGATTTTTGGCAATAAAAATGCAGGAATGGGAAAGATTCACGGCAATCCTGCAAAATACTGGGAGTATCAACAGCGTTTCGCCCGGGAGAAGCTGATTCCATTACTCGGTGAATGGGGTATTGATCTCGAGGGAAAACGAGTTCTTGAAATCGGTAGTGGATATGGCGGGATTATAGATGCTTTTGCCGAAGCTGGAGCCGATTGCCTCGGAGTCGAAATAAATGCTAATCGTGTGCAAAGTGGCAGGCAGTTCGCTACGAATGACGTACCTATTATTATTGGAGATTTCTGCAAGCAGGAAATTCTTCAGCAAATCGAAGGAAAATGGGATATAATTCTTCTGCCTGATGCTCTCGAACACCTTCTGGATAAAGAAACCGCAATGCGTAACCTGGATAAGATTGTTGCCGATGACGGTTGTATATTTTTCGATTTCGGTCCCTGGTATATGCCATTCGGGGGACATCAACAAGTACTTAAAAGTTTTTTGAGATACATACCCTTTTTTCATTGGCTTCCAAGGTCAATATTTGAAAGATTGATATTCTGGTCAGAGAGAGACAGAATGGAGATTTTTCATGACATTATGGATATATACGACGCGCGGATTACTCTTCGTCAGTTCTACAAACTATTGGAACGGCATCAATTCCGGATTGACAAAAAACAGCTTTACCTGATTTGCCCCAGTTATGAAATCAAGTTCGGTATGCGGGAAATCAAGCTGGGACTCTTTGCGCATATACCATTACTGCCAGAGATTGCTACAATTAAACTTTACGCTATTGTGAAGAAATCTGGATCATAACAACATTTCTTGATCTGCCATCCTTGAACCGAAAGCCCCCTGTATCATATAATACGAAGGACACAATTGCGGTCATTTCAGTTCAGCCGGAGATTGAAGAAAACGATAACAGGAACGGAAGTAATTTCGGTCAGGAGCTTAGCGACCCTGAGTCTGATTGGCCCTGGCTCTTAACCATAACCGAATGGGTATTCAGGGAAAGGATCTGATATTTATAGAATAAATGTGTATAGTTTGGTGTCATTCTGAACGATTGTTTCGCTATATTAATTTGAAAAGGCTTTATTGACTTTGAGATAAAAAGTCACAGCGACAACCTATTAGATATACTGCGTTTTCAACAACAACGAGATTTTAAAACATTGTTAAAAATAAGATTCTTCTTATTGGTTTTGGAGATTTCGTTTTATTACTTTAAATTAATTCTGTGCTGTTGAACTTGTCAAATAAATCGGCAATTGAGATTGGAGAGGGCAAATGAATTATGAATTCGTAAAACATAGAGGTACTGGTGGGTTTGGGAAAGTAGAAGAAGTCAAAGATGAAAATAGTAATCCGTTTGCCCGGAAAACGTTTTCAATAAATCAACCGCAGCCATTATCAAGCGAAATGCAAGATAATGTAAAAAAACGGTTTATTCGGGAAGCGAAGACACAATTTGGTATCCGACATGTAAATATCGTCCCAGTATTGAGTCACAATTTAGATGAAAATCCTCCATATTTTATAATGCCATTAGCAATAAAATCATTAGAGGAAGATATTACCAAAAACAAAAATTTAGATGGAAAATATTTACGAGCATTAATGGATATTATATCAGGATTGGAAGAGATTCATAGTTTGGCTATTTACCACAGAGATTTAAAACCAGCAAATGTCCTTCGATTCCAATCAGATTCAGATTTAGAAGGTTCAGAAGATTATTATGCTATTGGAGATTTTGGTCTGATATCTCTAAAAGAAACTCAATTTTCGGAACTTACAAAAGCTGGAATGAGAATGGGTTCTGATTTTTATACCGCACCTGAAATTGTTCAAGATCTACGCAAGGCATCGATTCAATCAGATATCTTCTCGTTAGGATGTATAATCCATGATTTTATTGGAACAGAGCAACGTATCCCCATGCATGAAATCAGAGAGGATGGACCTTATGGTGGAATATTGCTTAACTGCACTCGAAACGATCCTTCACGTAGATTTAAATCCGTTGCTTCAGTTAGAGATGCAATTCTTTCATTGGGAAAAATTGAAGTTGAAGCTAAAACAAATCAAGGTGGAGAAATCATAGCTTTACTAGTTTCAGAAGATCAATTGACAGGGGAAGAATGGAATAGGGTAACCTATTTCATAGATGATGAGTATGATTCAGAAGATTGTACAAATGCGTTATACAAATTAACTTTGAAAAGAATTGATGAAGTTACTACTGAATATCCTGAACTGGGTAGAATACTAGGAATTCGATATGCATATTGGGTTCGTGAAGAGACATTTTTATTTGAACATTGTGATGCAATTGCCATGAGACTTAAGAGATTTATTGAGAATTGTACTTTAGATGTTCAATGTGAATGTTTGATGGCAATGTTATATATGGGTGTTAGTCACAACAGGTGGTACGTTGAAAGAATGTTTGGCAATCTAACTGATGATGATATGGATATCAATCTTGCACGGCGCTTGGCAGTAGAGTTCCGTGCCGAAGGATACGAGTTATGTTATAAGATTGCTCACTGGGAGCGATCAATTAATTGGAACAGATCTTCGTTACATACGATATTAAGTAATGCATTAGAGGATATTTGTACAAATGATTAATCATTTCGGATATTCTGACCAAGGACCAAGAGAAGAAAATCAAGATGCTTTTGGATCAAATTTGCTTGATGACGGTAAATTAATATTAGGTGTTGCCGATGGAGTAGGCGGCAGTAATTGTGGACAGAAAGCCGCTAAACTAAGTATTGATGAATTTATAAGAGAATTGAGTATAGACTCTAATTGTGATTTAGAGAACTTATTACTTAAAATTCATCATAATATAAAAAAAGAAGCTGAAAAGAATCCAAAATGTTCAGGAATGTCGACAACTTTTTCAGGATGCATACTTTCTAATAATCAATTGAATGGGATTCATACTGGTGATTCAAGAATCTTAGTATTTAGAAAAAATGGTGTCAAACAACTGACTACTGATCATACTGAAGCAAATCGTTTATTGGAAGCAGGTAAATTAACCAAGGAAGAAGCGTATAATTATCCAAGAAAAAACATATTAGATAGTGCGTTAGGTATGAATGGCAATTTGATAGTTAATAAATTGAAATATGCACTCATTCAAGGTGATAGAATCTTGTTAATTACTGATGGTGTCCATAATGTTATAACCAAGCTTGAGCTACGTGATATATCGAAAGAGTCCTCCACACCTGAAGAGTTTGTGATAAAAATTATCATAAGACTATGTAGCAAAAGACTAACAGATAATTATACTATCTTGACTGCTTTTGTTGGGTAAATGTATTAAGAGTTATTATTCAGGAATAGATCGTTGTGTGAATCTATCTAAACAATTGTAACACATACCTTCTGTGGTAATAAAAACAGGACGAAACTCACGTTTACATTTTACACAAGTTACTTTAGGCTTGTTTCCTTCATCAACATTTAATGGAATGCCTGTACTTAACTCTGAAGCAGGTTCAACGGTAGGATGGCTACTTTTAATAAGAATCCCTGAATTTTCAGGAAAATCGTTTACATCGTAGGCTCTAAAAGCTGTACCGTCGTAATTATATATATCTGGAGTGAATATTTTTCCAGCTTTAACAAAATCACGCCATACGCTTAAGTCTATTAATAACCAATGGTCTAAGAATATATTATTGTTGCTATTTCCAGAATACCCATAAAACAGCCAATCTCCCCAGCCTTCGATCAGCTTATGGATTTCAGTTTTACCTCCATACTTTGATCGGGAACGGATAGTAAATTGTGGCCAATATTTTATATAATTTGGTCTCCGTATTCTGCAAGCAATACCAAAGTCTCTACCCATATCTTTTGGTTTGATCAATACTAAATCAGCTGCTTGAGTCGTATCGACTTCGAAGCTGGACACATGCAATAGCATTGGTCCAATAATTTGTTTAATCAAAGGTATAAATTGATCAGACCATTTCTTAGATTTTTCATATGAGTTCATATGAATCTAAAACTCCTCTCGATTATACAATATAGAAAGAAGTCTTATGCTAAGCTAACTTTAAATGCGCTCCATGAGGTAATAACAACTATTTAAACAACATAATCCTCTATGCTTTCTGGCAACATTTCAAATGCCATTTTGTTAAAGGTAACGACGATATTACTTGCATTAAAAAATCCATCTCGACGAGATGGATTTACTTTGCATCAAATGTTTTTGATCCAAGACAATGAGATTAATAGTGTAAATATAGAAAACTCATTCCATGTTTTGAATCACTTCCAGGATTTCCTTATGCTTATTCTTTGTGCGTATCCGAGGGAATTGCTGAACAGGTCATAACCGTAATCGAATGCCCAGTTTTTCCAGAATAGTCCAAAACCGAGAGCTAATCCTTTGGCTTCATATCCGGTGGCATACCCGCCGCGTATTGCGAACATATCCATTAAGTGAATCTCGGATGCGGCTCGAACACTAATATCATAGTTACTGACTTTTGCAACATCAACTATCAGGTCAGGCTGCACGTATCCCATTGGTGAAAAACGCCACCGCGCGCCTAATGAAGTGGTGGTTGGAAGGTCGTATGCTTCCTTATTCAGGGCTTCCATTTTTCCCATGTGACGAATTGTTGCGCCCAAATCTAGATGATTCGATAGTAAACCGGAATAAGACAGCCCGGCATCAGCAGACCAGCCGTCACCACTGTAAACGTAAATCTCGTCGGAGAGAAAACGTCCGGTAAATCCGACCCTGAGTCCCTCAAGCGGCAGCGAGCGTGATACGCTGACACCCGCTCCATAACTCCTGGCTTCAAATTGACCGATTGGAGCGCTTGTAGGGGATGCCCTGAGTTCCAGATCACCGGTACCTACATGCAGCGCAGATACTCCAACTCCCCATTTACCGAATTTTGCGTCGGAGGCGATGTATTGGGCTTTGGTTCCTGCGATCCATTCTCCATGCATAACCTCAATCCCACCCCGGGTATTTCCTACCAATGCCGGATTCCAGTAGGTCGATAAAGGACCATCGACTACTGCGGTCATCGCTTCGGCTAATCCGGCGGCACGTCCCCCCGGACCTATTTCGAGCCAGGTCGCACCGGGATGGTCGAATGCAAAAACACCAGTGTCTGCAAAAACGATGATTCCAATTAACATAATATGTAATAACTGCTTTTTCATGATTAGCCTGTTGAAATGTTTTTTAATAAGTGTCTGTTAGCCAGTTATAAGTAATATATTGTAATCTTTATTACTCTGTTATCCCGTATTCAATGGGCAATGCCGGCAGTCCTGCTATATCTGATAAATTTCCCTGAAGGGGAATAATATGAATAGCCGTGGGTGCCAACCCACGGAGAATGATTGTCTCAACCATCTCGTCCCTGAAGGGGGCGCACAACAATTTGTTCAACCCTTCCAGGGTTGGCATTGTTGCAATTACACCCTCCACGGGTTCCACCCGTGGCTATTCATGTTTATCTCCTTCGGAGATTGTTACTTAGCTTAAAACCTGAATCTCCAGCTGATAATTTGAGTCGGTTCCGGGCTGACCGGTTCAGCAACATAAGCATAATCCAGTCTTGTCGCTCCAAGTCCACGCAAATTAAAATTGAGACCTACTCCGAAAGTAGGACGATCCCGGTCCCAGCCGGTGCGTAATGCCAGTCCGTATATTTTCCCGCCGGAAGATTCCCCGGCATCTCTAAAATTGTAATCTTTGGTATTTCCCCAACCTAACAAATGGTATTCAAACCCACCCTTCGGGCGTACCAGTTCATCGAGATCTGTTTCCAGGTCAAAAAATGCTTCCAGGTCACGAATCGGGCTGTAAGAAAAACCGGCTCGGTAACGCCTTGGGAAATAATCGGTTTTGGTGGTACCGAGGCTCCAGTAGCCGGTAGTGTTCCATGAATTCTTCGCTGCCAGATCATACGCCGCCATTCCGAAAGATAATGTTTCCAACCTGTAAGGCATTAAATCTCCACGGAAAGGTCTTACCTGGAGCCCGACATCAGCTCCGAATGTAGTTGAAGTCAGCGCCTTTGTTTCTTCCTCGAGAAGATCGGGTACTAACGCATATAATACCCCGGCAGTAATACCTAATGATATCTTGTGGTGGATCTTTATTCCAAATGACAGGGCAAAACGGTTTTCATAGTATCCCAGTGTACCATAGCGCCGTCCGTTAAAATCATAACCACCAATTTCATCGGTTCCGGCATGAGTCCAGGTCACTGCTGCTGCTGCCGGTTTTTCACGGGAAGTGCGATAATTAGTCTTCAGGAAAACAAGCACTTCTTCATCAGTCTTTAATGATAACCTGCGAATTCCGGGGACTGTTTCAATAAATAATATTTTCAGCGAAGGAACCTTGACCGATGTTCCTTCCATTACTATTTGCGGATCAAATGATTCATCCATAACATCTATATTATCATTGGCATATCCTGAGATAGCTTCAGCGAGTGGTTGAATGAAATCGTCAACTTTGACCTGGCGCCCTCTTCTGCCCGGCATAGACCCCGGAACAGCCAATTCGGCAAGATCGTTTGAATCTTTTGGTTCATACAAAACAAGCGGTCTGAGTGGATCACGCCAGAATGAAACACTTTTCACCTGGTACAGAATTCCGAGATGTGCTAATTTTCTGTCAAGCGAAAGAACATGATACCCGGCGTTAATTTCATTACCGGGGGCAAAGGGAAGTCCTGCCGGGTTATAATGGCTTTGTTCAACTCCCATACTACGAGCCACACCAGCTTCGCCGCTTCCGAGTGCCGCTGCACCCGAACCCATTCTTAAAAAAGCTCCGGCGTAGCCTGAGTAACCCTCAGCAAACACAGGCTCACCCTGGATTCCCAGCCCGATTATTATTACGAATATCCCCCCGGTAAGAAGGGAATTTATTACCTTCAGCATATTCCCTCCTTCAATCCAGTACCAAAACTTTACCCCAGCGTTCCTCACCGCCACCATCTATACGGTAGAAATAAACGCCGTTGGCTACTTTTCTTCCGCCCGGCGCCAAACCATCCCAGACTTCATTTCTGTTTCCAGCGGGACGCCAGACCTGATCTATTGGTCTAATCAATAATTCCATCGCAAAATCATAAATTTCTAATGTTACAGTACCCGGATTTCTCATGTGATATTGAAAGCGCACAACAGCAAAACGTTCCGGCGAAAATGGATTGGGATAGGCATAGGTGGAAGGCGTTCCACCTGCTCCCGGTATTGAAAAAGTTCGCATCAATCTCCAGTTGAGTCCACCATCCTGACTTACACCGAGACCCTCGGGACTGCCAACCCACAATTTATTAAAACCGATAGCAACACTGTACACATCCGGCTCATAAGTTCCCCGCAAAGAATCAATATCATAAATTGCAGGGAAAGGTGCCGGTAAACCTTCAGGACCCCAATTCTCGCCGTAGTCAAAACTACGGAAAAGCCCATTATCAGAAGCGACATATACTACCGTATCGTCAAAGGTGAAATTATGAACTCGCATAGGCTCTTCCGGACTGCCAAGCACTCTTTGCCATGTATTTCCTAAATCTTCACTCTTTGATACACCGTAGAATTCTCCTGCTCCTTCAGCTGCCCATGAGGCTGCCCAGATAATACTTTTCCCGGTAGATGTTATCTGAGCCCCAAGCGCCGGGACAAAATTACCTGTCAGGGTAGCTTCATTATTGGGTGAGAATCCAAATCTCGCCCAGGTACTTCCACGATCTTTTGAAAGATTTATACCACCGGCAGTTCCAACCCATAGGAGAGTATCCATAGTGGTGATGCTGAAAGCACGATGATTGAGATGATCAACGGCGTGAAACTCGTTCGTATCCGGCGGCTGGTTGATCCACTCAAGACTATCTCCCCCCGCAATAAGTCCATCTTGCGTCATATCAAGATATCGCAGGCCGCCCGCCCAGCTCGCTATCCAGACACGATCTTCCAGTATAGCAATATCATAGGTGACATTCTGAATGCTTACAGTGGTAGGCGACATATCCTGTGCATCCCGTGGATCTACTGGCTGAGGCATCCAGGTCCAGGAGGTTCCGTCATCCAGGCTGTATCCGACGCCTCCTCCGGCGGCATAATCGGTGCCTTGTGCTGTGGTATCTATTGCAGTAGCAGCCCATACTACCATGCCGCCAAAAGTGGGGTTGCCTATAGCCAGCCCACTGACTCCACCATTCCCGAATCCATCCTCAACTGTAATAGAAAACCAGTCGCCTGCTGCGGGATTGCCCTGCATATCAAAGGGTTCGAACCGACCCAACCCTTCTCCGGTTGCCGCCCATACAAACAGGTCAAATAGTTCGAGATCTATCACACTGTTTGATGGAATACTATTGTCCTGGGTCGATTGTGACATCCGTGGAACCGGTATTAGTTTCGACTCAAGTGAAAACGGAAGATTGGGAGCTGCATGTGATAAAATTGGAATATTGAAAATAATTATCGTCGTCAAAATCGCAGGACTCAATGATAATAGAGTATTTTTTCGTTCAAAGAACTTTTTCATTGCTCATTGCTCTCTTGTTCCATAATCATTATGTGCTCGATTGGTTCACTGGTATTCCCTGCACGGTCACGCCCGAAATATTTAAACAGATACTCACCAAAATTGGTGTTATCCGATCTTGTTGTTATTCCTGCTGACCATGTTCCATCACCAGCCAGGGAATCAGGAGCAATGCCTGTATCATTAAAAATATAGTTTGTCTCATCACTATACCACACCATTGTGGGATCTCTTATTTCATAATAAACTATTTCGATATCACCCTGTCCCTGGAGATCATCAACGTCAACAAACATCTTATAATTATTGACTGATTCCGGTTCGAGAGGTACTTCAACGGTATCGGGAGCGCTCAAGTTCATCAATTCGGGAGCGGTATTCTCCATCCAGACATTGTATGACACCGAATCTGCAGAAATTCCGAACCTGTCCCATGCGTGCATTTCAAATTGATACGATCCTGTTGGATGAGAAGCAGCAAAAGATGCATCAACTTCCAATTGCCAGAATCCATTCCCAATATCGCTAAATTGTACTTGCTTAACAATTATGTTCTCAAGGATCAGATACAATTCTACTTTCTGTATTATATCGCCGCCAGAAAAATCAGGATCGCGTACCTCAGCTTTCCAGATTTGAGGCTCGAGTCCTGAATTAAGACTATCAGGGAAATCTGTTGTATCACTATAAAGATCAGATTCCAGGGAATAAATAACCGGCGGTGAGTTCATCGTAACAAAAATAGTATCAGTTTGCGTGAGAGGAAGAATGTCTTCATTTGTTGAATCTATTTCAACATTATAGGTAACGACAAACGTATCGGAGCCTGACGCAAAAAAAGAATTAAGTTGACTGGTATAAATAAAATCTCCCGGGATCAAATCGCCGGAAGTGGCTCCTATAAATTCTCTATTTAAACTATCATCGGACAAATCATACGAGCTTCCATCATCATAAAGATCGAAAGCAGCAACAATGTCACTGGGTTCATGTCCAGGCAGATATAATTTCGCGCTGACTACCGGACGCTGCTGAATACCCTGCAAGATATCCTCTTGTATGCCGTCGGGAATTACCAGTGACAAGGATAACAACCTGAATGAGGCATTTTCAAAAACCCAGAATTCGGGCGTTAATGCTGATTCGATCTCGATGTCCTGTGGAGATGGGTTTGTTGGTTCCGGATCGTTACCCAATTTCTCGCAACTATTAATAATCATCAAGATCATAAATACACAGAGTAATACAATGACGTTCTTCGATAATAGAACGAATCTCTCTGACAAATTTTTCTGTTTCTTAGAATCCAAGTTTATCGAACACATAAATCTGCGTTTCTCAGTTTATAACATTATTCAGCCCGAGGGGTGATGTAAGGGTCAAGCCTGTTAGCACAAAACTGTAGGAGCAAAGGGTGGGAATTCACCTCGTTATTGATGGTTCAGTTTTAATCATGCAAAAATCTCTCGTTTACATAACTCACTGTAAAACTTATATAATAATTAATATAGCCTATCTCAGACAAATGGGTCAAGCATAACGCTTGAAGCAACGAGCCGTTTCTGCCGAAATATTCTGTTTTCGGACTTATTAATCTCATCCGGATGGATTGAAAGAGAGCACTTTAACCTCCGGCCTGATTGTGAAACCAGGTAACCTTATTACTATTGTACTCTTTTCCAGGTTCCAATTAGGAGATACGGTTCTTGCTGCCTTCAAGGATTCTATTTCCTTTCATCTATTAGCTCGCCCCTAAACCAACATCATGAAGGGTAATTCTAAAGACGTTTTTGACGATGAATTAATCGCCCTCCCCAATAGTGCAGCCTTGCGCTGGTACACGAATACCTTGATATTTACAAAAGCTTGTAAGGAGAAAGAGATGTTGAGTAGCAATAAAGCTGTCGTGTCGATGATAAAAGCTGGCAAACGCCTTGATACCAAGAACCTGACAGTTGGAACCGAAGGCAACCTTTCCGTCAGGATAAATCAAACCGAAATAATGATAACCGCAAGTAATTGTTGTAATGGAGAGCTGACCGCCGGTGATTTTGTCACGCTGAACCTTGATGGAGAGGTAATCAACGGCACCAGCAAACCTAGCAGTGAAAAAGAGGCTCATTTGGTGGTTTACCGTTCCCGAAGTGATGTTAATGCAGTAATTCACGCCCACCCCCCAAATGCTATTGCCCTGACAATCGCAGGAAAATCACTTGAAGCTGTGCCATTACCGGAGGCGGCTTACTCATTCGGCAGCATACCGACCTGTAAATTCGCTGTTCCCGGAACAGACGAAGGGGGTCGAGTCGTGAACAAGTGGATAAAAGAACGGGATGCGCTGCTGCTGGATCATCATGGCGCTATTACTGTAGGCGAAAACTTACAGCAGGCGATGGCGCGAATGGAAATGCTTGAATCTGTGGCTAAGATCGTCTGGTTATATTCTCAGCTCGGCGAGGATATCAAGCTTGGTAACGAAAACATAAAAAGAATTGCAAAGGCTGCTTTAAAGGCTGGAACCACTAAACCTGAAGCTATTCTTGCCTGGGAGAAATTTTTAACAGAGAATTAAAAATATCGATGTATTGTATTGAAAGAAATTCCGAAGAATAATCCCTGATTGCATCATCATACGCCTTATCGACCAATTCCTGATCAGAGCCTTGTTCATTTAGTATTTTATCAATTGATTCTGCAAGACAGCTGTAATCCTTAACCGGGCACACAACTCCGTGATCAGTTACCAGTTCTTTCAAACCGCCTGCATCAGTGCTGACCACCGGAACCTTGTATAAAAAAGCATCAAGAACACTGCTGCCTAATCCCTCTTCCTGTGAACTCATCACAAAACAATCAAAGATTTGAAAGAAGTCTTCAACGTTGTCATAGTAGCCCATAGTCTTGTAATAATCATCCAAACCCTTTTGCGTAATTGAGGATTCTATCTCTTTCAAAAGGGGACCCGCTCCAAAATGCAGGAAGATGAAATCACCTCTCAGTTTTGAAAGCGCCTCAATTGCATTGACCATTGTCAGTGGATCTTTATGCGGAACCAAAGCAGCAATGGTTCCAATAACTTTTCTTCCTGTTAATTCATACTGATCGCTGAATTCTTCAATCCTCTTCCTGTTCAATTCCTGGGATTGGGCAATTGATGGTATAACTTCCACATCCTCGACATCGAAATCACGTAATACTTCACGGATGGCTTCGGAGATCGCAATGATTTTATCCGTTTTACTGTATTTATACCTTGCAAAAATACTTTCCGGTTTAAAATCTACACGCCTGGTATAAACAATAGGACATTTATGAAATGGCTTGGTTAAAACTGCAAAGGATTGTGCCCTGGCGGTCTGGCAGTGGAGGATATCATAGGACTTCCCATGTTTGATAAGAAAGGATAGCGCACCAAATATCCCCTTTACCTCGTGCAATATTATATCTAACGGTGTCAATTTTTGCACGAGTGGACTATTACTCCTGCACAACGCTTCAATATTAATGCTTGCAGAGAGAAATCCCTGTATCTGGCGCAGTGTCTGTCTTTCTCCACCTCTCCAGGTAGTCTCTGTGTTGATTTCCAGTACCTTCAAATCCTTACCCGGCATATATATTGCTTTAATGGAAGAATAATTATTTATCAAGTTTTGTGAAGATACAACATTTCTTGAACTTATACATTATTCATTTACAGTTTGTCTGCCGGATTTGCATGGTTGACAAATTTTGCACATTCTAAACCATGTCGAGATGTGTCTTCCATAATGATAATATTTCAAATATTGCGGAGCATTAATCATCACTTTTTCTGTAATCAGTGGAAAAGGAGTATAGTGGTTCCATAACTTTAAGGTTGCGCCAATTTTTGTATTTGACATGCTTATTGTGTTACCAATCGCCTTCGTGTGGCAATAGCAAACGTAGTTTATCATCATCAGCCGAGGGAGAATAACTTCACAGAATACACTGCTTCAACACTTGTTGGTTCGTTAATCAGCGCTTAGGTCAAGCTTAATTAACAAACGATTGAGATACTATCTGATTGCTGTCATTTAATCTAAGAAACTATTCTTTTTTTACATATATATTAGTTCTTGAAAATATTTGGATTACTCAAAAGAACGGGACGGCTTGCGCTTTTGCACCTTATCCCGGATTCTTTTCGTAAAATACTATGTAGTACCATTAAGCCGGAGCCATGATGAAAAACAGTCTAATCGTAGTCTTAATAATAATGTTTGGTGTATCAATTGTTTCTGCAGCCTATGATGATAATACACCGACACAAATTCCGGAAGTATTCGAGTGGCATAGGTCAGGTCTAAGTGCCACCGTGACTTTTGAAGCACCTGCTCTCCTCTGGGACAGCCAAAAAGATGGAACGGAGATACCACTGCTCGCCGGTTCCGGTGAGGCATTTGTCGCAGGCGGACCTCGACTTCCATTGTACTCGAAACTGGTTGTAGCACCTGCCGGGATGGATGTCCGGATTGTCGATGTAAGAGTTAAATGGGAAGATGCAGGCGTTCATGCTATTACCCATGACCCCGGTTCAAAGCCTGAACTGCCTGAAGAACATGAAAAATGGGAACCCGCGGCATTCGATATGAAAGTCTATACTGATGTTGCAAATCGCTCATCTGTGACCGCTGCTGTAGGCGAAACAGGTCGCTGGCGTGATATTCGTGTTGCACAATTGACGGTTAATCCCTTGAGGTACAATGCATCCACCGGACAATCTGATTTAGCGAATGAAGTTGAAATAAACCTGGAGTATATACCTTCTGCTGAACCCGATGGTTACGATCCTCCCGGTGTCAGCGAAGCTATGTATGCCTTATACGATGCTTATGTACTTGGAGCACTGGACGAACTTGATGAAGACGAAGTAATGCGGGGAACATACCTGATTATCTGTCGACCCACGCTTGTAGATTTAATTGCTCCCCTTGTTGAATGGCGAATCAAATGCGGTTTTAATGTTATAGTGGCAACAACCAATCAAACAGGAACTTCGGCTCTTTCGATACATAATTTTATTGATGACATCTATGAAGACGGCGAAATTCCATTGGAATACGTAGTTCTTTTCGGAGATACTGACGATACGTTTGCTATACCAACATATCATATTCCCGGTAGTCCGGCACATAACGCATTCATCCCAACCGATCATAAGTACACTATTAATGTGCAACTTAACCAGGGTGTGGTTGCAAACGTATTACCAAGGTATCTTATCGGCAGACTTTCAGTGGATACAAATACCCAGGCGACTATTGTTGTCAACAAGATATTGCAGTATGAGGTAACTCCCGATGATGGTGATCTGGACCGTTTCGAAGAAGCTTTGATGATATGGACTGCCGTTCCCGGTATGAGTGTTCAACAGACCAAACGTTGGGTACGACGGAAGATGCTGGATAATGGATTTGATCAGATAGATGAACAATACTACCCAGTAGGAAATGGGACTGCTGCAGGGATCAGCAATTCTGTAAATGGCGGTCTATCCTGGGTGAACTATCGGGGCTATGGACATTATTATGGATGGTGGCTTCAGATGGGTGATTTCACCAGCGATAGAGTTTCGGCTCTTACCAATAACGCCCAACTTCCGGTTGTTACCAGCATGGTCTGTGGAACGGGAAATTTCGATCATGGCAATTACGATCCTTGTTTCGGAGAGACCTGGTTACGTACCGGCACACCCAATAGCCTCAAAGGTGCAGTTGCTTTTGTCGGTCCCGGTGAACTGAATACACACACTCGATGGAACAATATCATGGATGGCGGTTGGTATCGTGGATTATTCGATTTTGATCTGCGGACTATGGGACAATGCCTGATCGCAGCAAAGATCGAAGTATCAAACGCTTACCCTGATCATTGGAATGAGAATCCCGGTGGTAATGGCCATGCTGTTAGTGTCTGGTTTTACTGGCACAATTATAATATCCTGGGAGATCCCGCACTTCAACTGCGGCGTGAAATCCCCGAAGCGATCTTCGCCGATCATATAGAAGATATTCCTGAAAATGCTACTCATATACGTGTGGAAGCATGGATAGATGATGACAATGAAACTCTGCTTGAGGGCGGAAGGGTGATCATCACAAATGCTGATAATACTATAATTGGGTCAGGTTTTACCGATGAGGATGGCTTCGCTTATGTCTATTTCGATGAACCACCAACCGGTGAAGGGCTGGAGATCACAATTACCCGCCCTGATATGATGCCCTACCTGGGCGAATTGAATTCAATCGATGATTCCGGATTACAGATAACCGAAATAAATATGCTTGAAGATCCAGATGACGAGGAGAATAACGATAACAACGAAGTGAATCCCGGCGAGCTGATTATTCCAGCAGTTGTTTTTGAAGTAGTTGAGCCTGATGGAATTGAAAACCTCTCTGTTACCGTCTCTTTAGCCTCTGACGGTGGAGAGGTTACCGAGGAAACTGAAGACATTGGTAATGTAGGTTTTGGAGCGGATATAACTCTTACAGAACCAAGGATCAGGATTGATGAATACTGGCAGAATGAAGAGCCTGTTGAAATAGTATTCACATTTGAAGGAGACAATGATTTCGAGCAATCACATCTCGTGATTTTTGATGAAGTAGTTGCCCCGGTAATAAATTTCAGTGATGTCAATTATGGTGAAGAAATTACGCCCGGGGATGACATGACATTGTCGATAATTCTTTCAAACATCCATCCCGACCTTGATGCAGGCAGTATAAATGGAGTTCTCTCAACTACAAGCGAAGATGTAACTGTTACTGATTCTGAAGGTGAATGGAATGATCTCCCGGCTGATGATGAAACCGAGAGCAATGATGATTTCGAGATTACTCTAAATGATTCTACTTATCCCGGTCGAGAATTATACTTTTCGCTGGATGTTACTACGGAAGAAGGCTACAAAACAGCAATTCCTTTCTCTTTAATGGTAGATGGCTGGGATGATGAAAACAGCCCAACCGGTCCTATCGGTCCGGGTTACTGGTTTTTTGAAAATAACGACGAAGGATATGGAAACGATGTCGAGTTTGAATATACCTCTCTCGATGATTTAGGTGATGAATTCGGAATTAATGATACCGGTAACAATATGGATGATATCGAAACAATCGATCTTCCATTTGATTTCCCTTATTGGGACGATACCTATGATGAAATAAGCGTAAGTTCAAATGGTTTCTTGACTTTTGGTGAAACAGATTTCCCGTTTCTGCGAAATAGACCCATACCGGGTACTTTGATGCCTGAGGCTGCGGTATGTATTTTCTGGGATGATCTCGCGAGTGGGGATGTTTACGAATATCATAATGAGGAAGAAGGCTGGTTTGGAATTGAGTGGTATAATGTTCGATATACTACACCAGACGGAATTGGGGGCGGTCAGCCGACCGGGGATCAAATGAAATTCCAGATTCGCTTACTTGATCCTATGGTGCATGGTGCGCCGGGGGGATTGGGCATAATCGTTCTGATGTACGATGAACTCGATAATGGAGACACTGATGGTAATTATTGTACTGTCGGGATCACCAGTCCTGACGGACGGAGTGGATTAGAATACGAATTCAATGATGAACCGGCAGCAACAGCAACAGGTGTACATGACGGCCTGCAGATTATCATCGCAGTTGGCAGTGGTGGCGGAATAGACCTGCCTGACCTTTCATACTACCCACCCCTGATCCAGATATCCGCAGGACAGGACGAACCAATTAACTCATCCTTTGACATGAGCAATGTTGGCGGCTTGAGAATGAGCTACCGGCTCTGGATTGAAGGAATCTGGCACTCCTGGCTTCTTGGGAATGGCGAAGAAGAAGTCAATATCGGTATTGGTAATAGCGATCCGGAAAAAGATAAGATGCAAAGTTTATCCGGAAATCCAATTGGGGATTTCGGTAATTCTATTCATGATTCAAATCCCATCCTTTCAAACCAATCGGAGCTTGATGGCTTCGGCGGACCGGACAGTTTCGGTTATTATTTCTATGATTCCGATGAATTCTACGGTCCTGCTTTCGATTGGATTGATATAGTTGAGGATACAAACGAGGTTGTATGGGAGGAACGTACCGACCCACGTGTATCAAATGTGATCGTGTTACCATTCGACTTCCCGTTTTACGGTGAAAAATATGATACCCTGTGGATTACAGAGTGTGGCTATGTTGTATTTATCGACCCGCATGGTATGGCATATAACAGAAACACTCCTTTGCCAGGCGTTAACTCACCATTCGCCGGTATTTTCCCCTTCTGGGAGGACATCGGGATAGATGAAGGCGGCGCTGTTTATGCCAAGCTGTATGCTGACTCCTTAGTGGTCACCTGGCATGAATTGCATCACTTGGCATGGGCTGAGGACGATGGTCCGTATTCATTCCAGTTATTGATTACTTCCGATGGCGCTATACATTTCCAGTATGGCGAGATGAATCCCAGTTTCAGAAGTTGTACCGTTGGTATCCAGGATCATGAAGGCTTAACTGGACTCGAGATAGTACGTTACCTGGATGCAGTTGATTACCTGCATGCTGAAAAAACTACCCGAATTATTCCGCCGGTTAATTGGTTATCTTTGGAATCAGATAATGGACGGCTCGCACCTGAAGAAATGATAACGCTTGATGTCACCGGAAATACCGCCGATTTAGAACCGGGATTATACTACGCTCGTATTGTTCTCATGGATGAAACCAGTGGCGGTGTGGATATGATACCATTTACGCTTTCTGTCTTTGAGGGCGATGAGCCGGGCGCTATGCCCCAGGTGGCTTACTTGCACGGTGAATCCACGCTCCGCGGGGAAGAATTCATGCCCTTTGCCCTTGATCCCCATGTATATGACTCGGATAACACTGATGATGAAATAAGCTGGTTTATTTACGGTGGTGATGGTGGGGTCACTGTCGAAATCGATTCCAGCAGAATCGCACATGCCCAGGCTGCTGAGGAATGGGACGGGGAAACCACACTGATATTCAGGGCATTCGATCCCGAGATGAACTGGGTGGAACTGGATGTTGTTTATGATACCACCGACCAGAACGATCCCCCGAGGTTTATGGATGCCAGCACTGATTATTACCTCGAGGCGGACTCTTTTGCAATGGATACTGTGATTACATTATCCATAGAAATATCCGACCCTGAAAACGATTCTCTGAGTGTAACCTGGTATCATCGTGACGAAGAGATCGCAGTCGATACAACGTCTGTCTCTGTAACGCTTGACGATACTACCACGATTGATTCGGTTTGGGTTGTCGTTTCGGATGGCGAATCTGATATTACACATCAATGGTGGATGGACGTCTATTATTATAATGCGGTAGGAGCTGCCGAAGAAACGCTGCCGTTAAAGTTCGCTTTGGAAAACGTCTATCCCAATCCTTTCAATTCGACTCTTTCCGTTGCCTATGCCCTGCCTGATATTGCTGATGTTCAGCTTAGAATGTACAATATTCTCGGTCGTGAGGTAATGACCCGTACACTTTACCAGGTAAACCCAGGAAGACACCGTGCAACCCTGAAAGGAAACAACTGGTCAAGCGGAATCTACTTCCTGCAATGGCAGGCTGGTGGAGTCAGCGAGGTAAGAAAGGTCGTGTTATTGAAATAAGGAAATCTGTCTGACTGATATAGTAATTCTTAGAATGGAGTCTTTTACAAGTATCTTTTGAAAATAATATCTCATTTTGGGTGCCCGGGACAGCTCGATGTCCCGGTTTATCAACAACTCCGTATTGAATACAGGGTACAATATTTTCTAGAACCTCTATAATAATATGATAGATACGATGAATCAGGAGATTGCTTTGTCCCTCGCAATGACGGCTCGGCAGGAACGAATATTTTTTCAGGAAAGTCTTAGAGAATAATAATTTGAGGACAGTTCAAGTCAGGAATATTAATTGTAAATATCCCTGATTTTTTTTGAGTCACATGCCCCGGTTTTTAATCGAAATATCCATGTTGCATAGTAACCAACTGCAAATAGATATATTGGCACCCATCCGTTTGATTCTACCCAGAAGCCTGTATTTTTGAAAAGGAAATAACCTGCAGCCAAAATTATTATCCCTGCAATTATCGCCCTGGATATACAGTTCCACGTCTTTATCAATGCTCCTTTACTGCAATGACTGTAGATCAGTGGCAAGGGATAAACCTTCGAATTGAATTGCCTGGCGCAACGATAGTATGTTACAGTGTATGTCAATACACTCGAGGGCAGAACACAATATACCAATAATCGAAGAAACAGGATTGTCATATCACGCCTGGTTTGATGCTATATTGAATAAAAACAGATATAACGGATGAAGAATACTGGTTTTCATTATTTGACAGGAAATTCCTGTTTTCAAATCACACTCTTCATTATTCACGCACGGAACAATATATGCAAAATTATCAATATTCACTACAAACATTTCTTGACCTTTACATCTTATTGGTCAGGTATTCCGGATTAATATGCAAAAACCCGGACTAAGGAATCCGGGTTGTCGATAACTACTCAATAATTAATTCGATCTACAAATTTTATCTTTCTGAGAAAGGCTCAATAAGGATAGAAAGGAATATCGGGTGACGCCTTGTTTCGAGATAACGTTTCAGGTCGTTCATCACTGCCGCCCAACCATCATAATCAGGACGAGAGGATAGAACGATTGGTTCGTCAAAAGTGCCTTCATGAAGCGAAATCCTTGTGCCGTTACCTTCATCTTTCAGTTCCCATGTAACTGTCAGATTGGGATCTTCTCCTGCAACTTCCCGCCAACCAAAAGCAAATTTCGAATTTTCCTCAAATTCAAGTATAGGGAGTTTATCATATCCCAGGTCGAGCATTCCACCCTCTTCAAGCTTCACTTCCTTTACCTGGGGTGCGAAAAAGGCTTTGATACCTTCGATGGTAGTCAGGGTCTGATATACGTCTTCCTTATGTGCTGCTGTCCAGATTTCCAATTGAAAATCAGTGCTTTTCCTTGGTGTAAATTCCGGGCGAACCCATGCTGAGGCGCCTTCCATGTGAAAAACAAATCCGTTCAACAGGATTGTCCAGAGATTCCGTAAATCATCATCGCTCAGATCATCAACACCGACAATATGATCAATATCAAGACGGCTGAACTCATTCATTGGAGAGATACGGTATTTTACTACTGTATCGATAATTTCCCCTTCTCGCGTTCTGAGTTTCCATTCAAAAGACAGGTTCATTTCGTCTTCATCGAACTCAAGGATTTTCTGTTCCGGATTTTCATCATAACTCAAAAATGGAACATATTTTCCACTGAAATTGTAGAAACCATCTTTCTTGAGATCAACATGCACATGTTGTGCAAACCAAATCTGCATTTCGCGTTCATCTGTGATTGCTCGCCATGCGATCTTAGTGGGAACTCTTACGTCAACAGTGACCGATGCTCGTTTTTTCTTTTTTTCAGTTGCCATTTTATTTTCCTTACAGTCCGCCAGACTTACAGTTCATATGCTTAAGTTTTACAAGTATCGGGTTCAAGCTGCAATTGGCATATATCATTCAACTTATAACTTTTATATCCCGAGACCTTCAATTTCGTACAATTTGCTAAAATATTGTCTGCTCAATAGATATACAAGCCCAATAGTTCAGCTTTCTCTCATGATCATTTTACCGGTTAATGATTTAGGTGTCCAGAATGATAGAAAATCAATGCCCGCCAAAACTCGGAATGTTATCTTCCCACATATCGCTGAAAGTCTATGTGCTATCTATTTGTTTGATTTCCCTGCTGTCATAATACAAACATGTCTCCTGGAGCATGCGACTCGTCAAAAAAAGTACATTGAAAAATAGCTACTTAGAGAAATATCTTTGAAATAATTTTGTATTCGCTTGCATTTAATCTAAATCTTTAATTAGTTTGTGTTTATACTACTTCAAATCAATTTAAACGTTGGTTATAAGAGGGCAGTAACGATGACGAATAGAAACCTCGTAGTTTTACGCTTCAGTACAATCCTTTTTCTCCTGGTATTTTCTGCCTTTATCTGTAATGCCTATACCGAGTTCGAAGAGCATACTATTTCGAGCACTTTCATTGGTGCGGTTGAAGTTTATGCTACCGACATGGATATCGATGGTGATATCGATGTCCGGGGAGCAGCATTGACAGGTGATAAAATCTCATGGTGGGAGAACAATGGCGTTGAAGAATTTACAGAACATGTAATCGAGAGTGGCTATGATGCAGCAGATGCCATCATAGCGCTTGATCTGGATGGAGACGATGATATTGACGTGTTCAGTTCACGTCGCGGTTGTGGTATTACTTCATCCACGTGGTGGGAGAATGACGGTGAGATGGATTTTACTGGTCACATCCTGGATCCATTGCATGGAGCGCATGGAATATATGCAACTGACCTGGACGGCGATGGGGATAATGATCTCCTTGAAGCTGCAAGCTGCGACAACAATTTCTCCTGGTGGGAAAACGACGGAGACGGTGATTTTACAGAATATTATATTGCTCTGAACTTCAATGGCGGCGAGGCGATATACGCTGCTGATGTGGACGGTGACGATGATGTTGATGTCCTTGGCGCCGGTTGGCCGATAAGCCAATTTGTTTATTACGAAAACGATGGGAATCAGGATTGGACCTCACACATATTATCGGACAATCTCATCTATCCCGAATCGATTTTTGCGGTTGATGTCGATGGTGACGGAGATATGGATATTCTGGGAGCGGCTGACAGATCCAACACTGTGCTATGGTGGGAAAATGAAGGCGACCAGGATTTTGATCAACATAACATCGCCACCAACTTCTCCGGTGCGCAATCAGTTTATGCCGCCGATTTGGATAATGATGGCGACATGGATGTTCTTGGCGCGGCAGCAGGTGATAATGAAATCGCCTGGTGGGAAAACGATGGAGATGAGGATTTCACCGAGCGCACCATTGGAAGCAATTTTAATTCTGCACAGTCAGTATTCGCCATAGACCTTGATAGCGACGATGATATAGATGTTCTCGGCGCTGCTCAGTCATCTAATAAGATTACATGGTGGGAGAATAGATTTATCGATGCTCCAGGGCTCTTTTCTCTTTCACGTCCTGGCAATGGAGCTACTCTCAACGAGTCAGAGTTTACATTCAGATGGGAAACTGCGGAAAATCTTGATCCGAATGACGTAATTACATATACAATATATTTTTCAACCGATGAGGGTTTTAGCGATCCGATAACTATTGACGCTGACACAGACACGTTCGTTGCAGTGGACATCCTGGAAGACGACATGCAATACTGGTGGAAAGTCCATGCACAAGACTTCGATACAGATGGAACATGGTCTTATGAAGTCAATACATTTAATACTTACTATCCTGAACCACCTGAAAACTTTAATATTATAAACCCGGTAAACGGCTCACAAGTAAACACTATGTTCTACACGTTTGAGTGGGAACCAACTACTGATCCCGATCCCGGTGACGAATTTGTCTTCAGGTTATTTCTATCAACAGACGAGGATTTCACAGATCCCAGGAGGGTATTTGCAGGCACTGAAACATCAGTTGAAGTAACAAGGCTGGAAGAAGACAGCCAATACTGGTGGAAGGTTCTCGCCGAAGACAGCAACACTGAAGGCAGATTTTCCGATGAAACAAGAACATTTATAGTGAATATGGTATGGAAACCTTATAACCTCGGGGCTGAACTTGAGGAAGAAACCGGTGAAGTGTCGCTCACCTGGGAACATGATCCGGTTGGTGGTGATGATTTAGACGAGCTGGTTAATTTCATAGTGTACCGGGATGATAATGAAATCGAACGGTCTGTTGAACCTGCTTATACTGATAACTTAAACTCGCCCGGTGGCCATACTTATATCTACCAGGTTTCAGCACAATTTCAGCAAGGTGAATCAGAAATGTCTAATCACGTGGGAGTCCAGTGGCTGCCTGATGCTGTTTCTAATTCTTCTGATAGCGAAATACCCAATGAATATTCAATATCTTCGATCCACCCAAATCCTTTTAATATGGTTACATCAATTGCAGTAGGCTTGCCTGAACCCTCAAGACTGAATGTCAGCATCTTCAATATATTTGGTCAACAAGTCGCTGAACTCGCATCCGGAAAGTATCAACCCGGTTACCAACAATTCACTTTTGATGCATCTGAGCTATCCACCGGAATCTATTTCATCCACGCCAGGGTGCCGGGAAAGATGAACGAGGTTAGGAAGGTAGTTCTGATGAAATAGGGTAAAGTTCATATCAATTTTGCACGCAAAGCCAACGATTAGCACGTTGGCTTTTTTGCTCTAATTATTGCAGACTATAGGATTTCTTAAGAGTTGTATCTATATTGTATTTAAACAATTTGTGTATCTTCATTACCTGCTTTTATAACCACTGTAATTGTTAAGGGGATGAACCATGAAAACTGCTGTTACATTTGCCGCATTAAGTTTTATTATCCTGAATTTTTATCCTATTCAAGTTTTTTCTCAGGTCGTTTTCACAGGGCATACAATAGCAACCATGTTCTGGGGTGCGAAATCTGTTTATGCTGCAGATATTGATGGCGACGGCGATATGGACGTGCTTGGAGCTGCTTATAGCGTTAATGACATTACCTGGTGGGAAAATGATGGAGATCAGGACTTTACAGAGCATATCATAGCCCCTGATTTCGACGGTGCTAATTATGTTTATGCAGCAGATATTGACGGCGACAACGATATGGACGTGCTAGGAACCGCTTATTGGGATGATGACATTACCTGGTGGGAAAACGACGGGGAGCAGAACTTCACCGAGCATACAATAGCACCTGATTTCGACAGAGCTAGTTCTGTTTATGCAGCAGATATTGACAGCGACGACGATATGGACGTGCTCGGAGCCGCTCATGACGCTAATGACATTACCTGGTGGGAAAACGATGGGGAGCAGGACTTCGCCGAGCATACAATAGCACCTGATTTCAACGGCGCACACTCTGTTTATGCAGCAGATATTGACGGCGACGGTGATATGGACATACTCGGAGCCGCTGCTTCTGCCGATGATATTACCTGGTGGGAAAACGATAGGGAGCAGGACTTCACCGAGCATACAATAGCACCTGATTTCGACGGTGCTTATTCTGTTTATGCAGCAGATATTGACGGCGATGACGATATGGACGTACTCGGAGCCGCTTGTCTTGCTGATGAGATTGCCTGGTGGGAAAACGACGGAGATGAGGACTTCACTGAGCATACAATAGCACCTGATTTCGACGGTGCTTATTCTGTTTATGCAGCAGATATTGACGGCGACGACGATATGGACGTGCTCGGAGCCGCTCATGGCGCTGATGACATTACCTGGTGGGAAAACGACGGGGAGCAGGACTTCACCGAGCATACAATATATCCTGATTTCTGGGGTGCTATTTCTGTTTATGCAGCAGATATTGACGGCGACGGCGATATGGACGTGTTAGGCGCCGCTCAAGACTACGCTGTAATAACTTGGTGGGAAAACATGGGTGGTACTCCACCGGAAGAATTCGAGCTTGTTTCTCCAGAAGATGAAGAGGTAATTAATTATGATACTGTTACTGTACGCTGGACACAATCATCTGATCTGGACGGACATGTTTATGTTGTAGAATGGTCAACTTTTGAAGGATTCCCTCTGGATTCAACAATTTTTGATACTACAACTGATACTTTTATGGTGATAACTGATGTTCTTGATTTAGCCCTGGCTGGAAATGGATTAGATGAACTGCCTGATGATAGCACGATCTACTGGCGAGTTAAGGCGGTTGACGAAGGAGGAGCTTGTACCTGGGCGAATGACAATGAAGAAGGCTGGTCGTTCGCTATTTATGTCTATGAACCTCCAGATCCGTTCAATCTTATTTCACCTCCGGACGGATTTGAATTAATCAATCATAGTGATTTTCCATTTGTATTCAGATGGCATTCAACAACTGATCCCGACCCTGGTGATAGTCTCATATATGTTTTCGAATTATCGACTGATGTTGAATTCAGCGATAATGTTTACACTGTTGGAGCAGTTGATTCGGTATCCCTCGATAGCCTTGAAATAGATTCATACTGGTGGCGTGTCAGGGTATTTGACACCTATGACCTGTCAACTGTTTCAGAAGTCAGGTCTTTGTCTGTTACCTTACCGGTCGGAGAAAACTATACCACCGATATTCCGACTGAATTTTCTATTGTATCCGCTTATCCCAATCCATTCAATCCATTACTTTCGGTAGTTATTGCCATACCTGAACGATCAGAACTCTCCGTACAAATAGTAAATATCCTTGGTGAAGAAATCGCTTCACTCGCAAAGGGTTCATACATACCTGGATACCATAAATTCGCTTTTGATGCTTCTAATCATTCCAGCGGAATCTACTTCATTCAAGCGAGTGTGCCGGGGAAGATGAATGAGGTTGGGAAAGTTGTACTGGTGAGATGAAGGAGAAAAAATGAAATTCGAGTTCAAATACAACAAGCATTGCCTACTGGCATTCGCAATCTTTTCTTTGGAAGTGTGGGTTTGTTTTGCTCAGATCAACTTCACCGAGCATACCATAGCAGATAATTTTGAGGGTGCTTATCATGTTTTCGCAATAGATCTTGACGGTGATAGTGACATGGACGTGCTCGGAGCTGCTAATGTTTCCGATGACATCACCTGGTGGGAAAACGATGGGGAGCAGGGCTTCACCGAGCATACGATTGATGGTGATTTCAACGCTGCGCACTGTGTGTATGCTACAGATATTGACAACGATAGCGACATGGACGTGCTTGGAGCTTCTACAGGAGACGATGATATTACCTGGTGGGAGAACGATGGTGAACAGGACTTCACCGAGCATAGAATAGATGGTAATTTCATCTGGGCTTGGTTTGTTTATGCGGCGGATGTTGACAGCGATGGTGATATGGACGTGCTTGGAGCATCACATATCGGCAATGAAATTACTTGGTGGGAAAATGACGGCGAGCAAGACTTCACCGAGCATACAATTACAAGAAATTTCTTCGGTGCTTCATCTGTATACGCTGAAGATATGGATGGTGATGGAGATATGGATGTGCTTGGGACTGCTTTTTTGGCTGATGAAAACATTGTCATCTGGTGGGAAAACGACGGTGAACAGGACTTCACCGAACATATAATAGCTGAAAACTTTGAAGGTTCCTGGTCTGCTTATGCAGCAGACATTGACAGCGACGGTGATATGGACGTGCTCGGATCCACTTATTACGAAAATGATATTATCTGGTGGGAAAACGACGGAGAACAGGACTTCACCGAGCATACAATCGCAGATAATTTCGAAGGTCCTTATTCGGTTTACGCAACAGATATGGACGACGACGGCGATATTGACATACTTGGAGCGGCTCGCGGCGCAGATGATATTACCTGGTGGGAGAACGATGGTGAGCAAGACTTCACCGAGCATACGATAGAAGACAATTACGACTATGCAACATCAGTTTATGCCACAGATATAGACGGCGATGACGATATGGACGTGCTCGGATCATCATATGAAGCTGGTGAGCTTACATGGTGGGAGAGCGATTTAGATCCCCTGAGGTGGCGAGTGCTGCCAGACAGTGGCTTCCTGGTGAATACTTCACTTGAGTTGAGCTGGGAATACCTTTACAATCAAATACGTTCCGTGGATTTTCCGGATGAAGACCTGATCATATCGGTCGAGGATGGAGAGCAATTATTCGTCGAGTTGGATGACGATGGTTTGACTATCACCAGCGATGAGGACTGGACCGGTAACGACTCCCTGATGCTGACTGTGACTGATCCGACCGAGAACACCGACACCACTTACCAGCATATAAAAGTGTTCCACTACGGATGGACGTTACCAGACAGTGTCTTCTTCGAAGATGACACAATTCAGTTAAGCATGGATTATCTGTACAGACATCTACATATGAGTGTTCCATACGAGGAACTGGTTATTGTGGTTGAGAACGGAAATTATGTGTACGGTGAATTAGGTGATGACGGTATGAATATCTTTACCGAACCGGACTGGAACGGTCTCGACTCCCTGATGCTGATCGCAACTGATCCCGATGAGAACAGCGACACCACTTTCCAGCGACTCACAGTGTATCCGGTCAATGATCCGCCAACTGCTTTTACCCTGATCACCCCTGCTGATGAGGCAGTCATCGGGGATTGGGTGGTTGATTTCCAATGGGAGAATGCTTCAAATCCCTGGGAGATGGACACGACTCTCTACACCCTCCGCTTCCGATCAAATGCACGAATTCACTTGATTGATAGCCTATTGGTCACCGATTACACCGACCTGGAAATTGAGAGTTTAGGTCGTTGGTTGGGATTCGAACCAGGCACCGCGGAATATGAGGTCGAGTGGCGGGTGTCAGCGGTTGAGCACAGTGGCACTATCAGCTCCGACGCGAATTTCACCTTTATCATACCAATGGAGGGAGTTGATACAGAAGGAAAAGATGCTATCCCGGATGAGTTTTCCCTCATACCTATTTTCCCCAATCCCTTTAATCCTTCCACAATTGTAACCGTAAGCCTGCCGTCAGCTTCACTGCTCTATGTCAAGGTGTTCAATACGCTTGGACAACAGGTGGCAATCCTCGCAAACGAACTGTATTCACCAGGCTACCATCAATTAACCTTCAACGCCGACGAACTACCCAGTGGAATTTACTTCATCCACGCAAGTGTGCCTGGGAAGATGGACGAAGTGAGGAAGGTTGTGTTGATTAAATAGGGACACCTTTCCGGATTGGAAATTTGGAAAATTATACGTTTTGATATACAGGCTGGATCAGATATTGAATCAGCCTGTTTTATTTCTGAGAGTCATGCATCATCAATAGAACTGTTCAGTTTATTTCTTGTAACCTGGCTTTGGCAACCGATCTGTAAGCTACCGTTATATTGTAAACATAAAAACCCGGGCAGAACCCGGGTTTTTATTTATGGATATTAAAAGGAATTACTTGTCTTTGCTTTTTTCGGCTGCATCGTCATCCGTTTTTTCTTCTTCCTTTACTTCTTCGGAAGGGGAATCCTCTGGTTTTACTTCTTCTAATTCGACTTTTGTTTCTTTTGCTTCTTTCTTTTCGGCTGTATCCGGTTTTGCTGCCACTTCTTTGGCTTCTTCGGCAACCGGTTCTTCTTCAGGAGGGGTTGCCTCAACTTCAACTTCCGGTTCAGTAACCTCAGCGCTCGCCGTAATCTCAGTTTCCTGAACTTCTTCCGCTATGTCACTCTCTACCGAAGCTTCCTCGACCTTATCTTCAGTTGTCTCTATAGCTGCTTCGATCTTCTCGGTGTCTTCAACCTTTTCCGGTTCCGCCGCAGTCTTTTTAACTTTTGTATCTGGTTTTTCAGCCTTGGTCTTTTTAGCAGCAGTCTTTTTCGTCTTCTTTTTTCCGGCATCGTCAACGGCAAATCCTACCAGCTCGAGTATCGCCATGGGAGCATTATCTCCGAAACGGTTATCAAGGCGGATAATCCTTGTGTAGCCACCATTTCTTTCACGGAATTTCGGGCCTATCGTATCGAACAGCTCTTTGACAACCGTCTTGTCCGTAATTTTCTTCAATACCTGGCGACGTGCTGACAAATCGCCCTTCCTGGCAAAAGTTATCAGCTTTTCGGCATACGAACGGGCCGCTCGAGCTTTTGGCAAGGTGGTAGTAATCTTTTTATGTGTAAACAACGCACCCGCAAGATTTGCAAGTAATGCACGTCGATGGGATGCGGTGCGGTTCAGTCCGACATTATGTTTACGATGACGCATAATATATTCCAGTCTTCTAAAGTCTTATTAAGAAATCTCAATAGACTTCTGCAGTTATTGTCTCTCTTCCAGGGCAGCTTCGCCGAGGTATTTATCAACATCCATTCCGAACTCAAGACCTTTGGTGTGCAGTACATCAGCGAGTTCAATATATGATTTGCGTCCGAAATTCTTGAATTTCAATAAATCTTCCTCACTGAAGCGAACCAGGTCGGCTACTATGAGTATCTCCGCATCTCTCAGGCAATTTGCGCTACGCACACTTAAATCAAGCATTTTGACCGGTTGTTTCAGCAATTTTCTCACACGCAGGATTTCCTCGTCAATCTCCTGCTCCGTTTCTTCTTCAGCAGCCGAGTCAAAATTAATGAACAACTGAATATGATCTCTCAGGATTCGAGCCGCCTGTGATAGAGCATCGTCAGGAGTAATACTTCCATCCGTCCAGATTTCGAGGATTAATTTCTCATAATCCGTTCTCTGACCGACACGGGTATTTTCAACCCGGAAAGTTACATTTCGAACAGGACTGAAAATCGAATCTATCGGAATTGTGCCTATCGGAGCATTAGGATCACGATTATCATCCGCCATGACATAACCTCTGCCGCGGCGAATGGTCAGCTCAAGACCAAATTCCGCATCATCATTCATAGTGGCTATATGATGATCGGGATTCAAGACCTCAAAATCAGTATTGTTTTTCTGCAAATCACTCGCCGTGAACGCTCCCGCTCCTTTGAGCTTGATGGACACTTTCGCCGGACGTTTATTAAGAAGTTTCAGGCGGACTTCCTTAAGGTTCAGCACTACTTCCGCCATATCTTCAGAGACTCCGGGAATAGTTGTGAATTCATGAAGTACTGATGGATCAGCGTCAATTTTTATTAATGTGATCGCTGCGCCCTGGAGACTCGCAAGAAGTACGCGTCTCAGGGAATTTCCAATAGTGACACCAAACCCGCGCTCAAGAGGATGTATGATAAACTTCCCGTAAGTAGCGCAGTAGGTTCCTTCATCAAGTTCAATCGTTTCAGGCATCTGAAAATTCAGAGTGCTCATAAGATTTCTCCGTTCCAGAAATTATTACTTGGAATACAGCTCAACAACAGCCTGTTCATTTACATCTACAGGGATATCCACACGTGCTGGAAATTCAGATAACCTGCCCATTAATCTAGCTTTATCCAGTTCGAGATAAGATATCTGTCTTCCCTCTTTTACCCTTCGCAAGCTGTCATGAATAACCTTCAATTTTCTTGATTTATCCTTGACCTGAACAATATCGCCAGGAGTAACGATGAAAGAAGGAATATCCACAAGCTTACCATTCACAAGGAAATGCCTGTGCCTGACAAGCTGGCGAGCCGCACGAAGACTGCTTGCAAAACCAATCCGATATATTACGTTATCGAGGCGGCGTTCAAGCATGGATAAAAGGTTTTCACCTGTAATCCCTTTTTGAGAAGCAGCTTTTTCATAATAATTATGGAATTGAGTTTCGAGAATCCCATACGTCCTGCGGATTTTCTGTTTCTCACGTAACTGAGTCCCATATTCCGATCTCTTGCGGCGGCGGTTTTGACCATGTTGTCCCGGAGCATATTCTTTACGCTCAAATGAGCATTTAGCGCCATAACAACGCTCGCCCTTCAGAAATAACTTCGCGCCTTCTCTTCGACATGTTTTGCAAACAGCACCTGTATAACGAGCCATCAGATAATTCCGTATGTAATAAAGTTTAAAACAATAAAGCCCAAATGCTCAAAAATAATAGTTAAAATTGTGGTTGGAGAAATAGTATCTCAATCACTAAAAATGAATTATACCCGTCGCCTTTTCTTCGGACGACAACCATTATGCGGTAGTGGCGTAACGTCACGAATCGCTTTTATTTGGAGACCTGCAGCCTGTAAAGCACGGATTGCTGCTTCACGGCCTGCCCCTGGCCCCTTGACCATCACCTGAACCTTTTGCAAGCCAATATCCATAGCCTGTTTTGCACAAGCGGTAGCGGCTTGAGTCGCAGCGAATGGTGTATTCTTACGCGAGCCTTTGAAACCAACTCTCCCTGACGAAGACCAGGCAATCGTATTACCATAATTATCTGCGAGAGTAATTATTGTATTGTTGAAGCTGGCTTTGATAAAAGCCATCCCGTTTGCGTCAACCTTTTCTTTCTTCTTGGTACTACGTTTTTTAGGAGTAGCCATTTTTTAACACCTCTTCAATTCCCTATGTGTAATTTTACACCGGGAATGAACAATAAAAAACCAATTCTGCCTTGTAATAATGCTATTATTTCCGTTTGATTGCACCCTTTTTCTTGCCTTTTCGAGTGCGTGCATTATTTTTTGTATTCTGACCATGTACCGGCAATCCACGACGATGCCTCAATCCGCGATAGCATCTAATGTCCATCAGCCGTTTGATATTCATCTGGATTTCAGTCCTTAAAGGACCTTCTACCTTATGGTTGTTGTTGATTTCCTCTCTGATTGCACGAACTTCCTGATCAGATAATTCCTTTATTTTCCTGGCACGGTCAACTTTACAGGCATCACAAATACGCTCTGCCTTCGTTCTGCCAATACCAAAAATATAAGTCAGTGCAACATCCGCACGCTTGTCGTTAGGAAGATCAACACCCGCGATTCTTGCCATTACCTTACCCCTGCCGTTGCTTATGCTTGGGATTCTTGCAGATTACTCGTACGACACCTCGTCGCTTGATAATCTTGCAATGCTCACACATTTTCCGTACAGATGAGCGGACTTTCATCGGTCTGCTCCCTTTTTTTCAGCTTATGATCTACGGTTGGAAGGCTGAAATATTTCCCTGTCATTCACCTTCTGTTAACGTAAACCAGCATGTTACTTGTATCTATAAATTATCCGTCCCCGCGCAAGATCATAAGGGCTGAGTTCAACCGTAACCTTGTCGCCGGGCAAAATCCGGATATAATGCATTCGCATTTTACCCGAAATATGAGCCAGCACCTTGTGACCTCCTTCCAACTCCACTGAAAAAGTGGCATTGGGAAGGGTCTCCAATATCGTTCCGTCCATCTTGATCGTAGCTTCTTTGGCCAAACGATTTTCCCCTGCTGATTACATCTATTTCTGTATTTTGCCTTTTTCCGGACTCTAACAGTACATCGGGATCAATAATCCATTCGGTTATGGATCCAATGTTAAAATCCTTGGCCCGTTACTTGTTATCGCAACTGTATGTTCAAAGTGAGCCGACGGTTTTCCATCTCTTGTAACTACCGTCCAGCCATCGTCTAAAATATCTACTTTATAAGTTCCGAGGTTGATCATCGGTTCAATAGCAATGACCATCCCCTCGCGCAGCTTTACACCTCTTCCAGCTTTTCCATAATTTGGCACCTGGGGTTCTTCATGTAACTCTTTGCCTATTCCATGACCAACGAGGTCACGAACAACGGAAAATCCCCTTTTTTCAACGTAACTCTGGACAGCGTGACCGATATCGGATAAATGCGATCCGGGCTTTGCATGTTCTATAGCCTGTTCCAATGCCTCTTTTGTGGATTTGACAAGCTCTGAAACATCATCATCAACATCAGTTCCAATGATAAATGTTCTTGCCGCGTCACCATACCAACCGTTAAGCTTAACACCAATATCGACACTCAGTATCTGACCTTCTTGCAAAGGTGTAGCTGATGGAAACCCGTGAACAACCTGTTCATCTATAGACATACAACATGCTGTGGGAAACGGTTCAGTGCCGGTAGAGCCCTGTATTCCCTTAAATGCTGCATCCGCATTATGCTTTTCAATGTACTTTTCCACGGCATCATTAATCTCTGCCGTGGTAATTCCAGGTTTTGCCATGTCACCCGCAAGAGCCAGGCACTCGGCTACAATCCGGTTCGGCTTTACCATTTCTTCAATATCACGAGATGTTTTAAGTCTAATCATTATCCACACCGGAAATGATAAATGGTCTCGTGTTAAATAAACTCATTATTTTTTCTCTCTAAAGAGCCGGTCATTCAACATTGCAGGTTTTAGCTACAGCGCTTCTTCAACCCTTGCTTTTATCTCTTCTACCTTGCCGTCGCCATTCACTTGCAAAAGTTTACCGACGTTACTGTAATACTCCGATAATGGCGCGGTCTGGTCGTGATACACTCTTAACCTGTTCCTGATAACTTCTTCCTTATCGTCGTCACGCAATATGAGCTTTGTGCCATCATCGTCACAAACGCCTTCATCTTTCGGCGGGGCAAACATAATATTATAAACCCGTCCACATTCAGGACAACTTCGGCGCGATCCGAGACGTTTTACTACAATCTCATCGTCTATAGTAAGCTCGAGCGCTTTGTCAACCTCGAGATTGAGTTCTTCCATTAGCTTATCAAGGCCTTCCGCCTGCGGAACAGTCCTGGGAAACCCGTCAAATATAACAGCCTTGCCGCTCAGCTCTTTCATCTTCTCGCCAATCAAGCCAAGAATAACGCCATCTGGAACGAGTTCGCCTCGATCCATATATCCTTTGGCTGAAACACCCAGCTCAGTGCCTTCGCGAACTGCCGCGCGAAGAAGATCACCGGTTGATAACTGAATTGCCTCAAACCTGTCGATTAAAAACTGTGCCTGTGTTCCCTTCCCCACTCCTGGGGGACCCAGTAGTATTAACCGCATTGTTTCCTCGTTGTTAAACAATTTTCAGCGCTTACATGCGCCGCCGACCCCTAAGTCTTCCGGATTTCATAAGTCCGTCATAGTGGCGCATCAGTAAGTGTGAATCAACCTGCTGAAGCGTATCAAGTGCCACGCCGACAACAATCAGGAGACTTGTTCCGCCATAGAATGATGAAAGATTATATCCCACGTTTGTGTACTTGCTTATCAAAGTGGGAAAGACGGCAATAAACGCCAATGCTACTGAGCCCGGCAACGTTATTCTTGTAAGGATATTATCCAGAAATTCAGCCGTCTTTTTACCTGGTTTAACTCCGGGAATCATGCCCCCGTATTTCTTCAGGTTGGTTGCTACGTCAACCGGATTAAATGCTATAGCAGTGTAAAAATATGTGAAAAAGATGATTAATAAACTGTAAAATATTATATAAATCCAGCTATCCATCCTGAATGCTGTGCTTAACCAATCCTGCAAGCCCCCGGCTGGAAGAAAAGTTGATACTGTCTGCGGAAAAAACATGATTGTCTGCGCGAAAATTATCGGCATAACTCCGGCAGTATTGATACGTAACGGGATGTGAGTTGACTGTCCGCCATACATCTTTCTACCAACTACCCGCTTGGTATATTGCACTGTTATCCTGCGTTGTCCCTGGGTCAGCAGCACCACAGCCATTACTGTCAATACCATCACAGCAAGCAACACCAGCTCCATCATGATGCTTCTGATTCCCTGGCGCAAAAGTTGATATTCATCAAGGAACGCATAGGGGAACCGGTCAATAATACCAACAAAGATTATAAGACTGATCCCATTTCCAATCCCTCGCTCGTCTATCTGTTCACCAAGCCACATGATAAAAATTGTTCCGGCAGTCAGGGTGATCATTGTAAGCAGGTAGAATGGAATCCCCGGCGCAATGACTACTTTCTGTGTTCCGATCTGAATTCCTGCCAGGAATGCAGATACACCTACCGCCTGCATTATAGAAATGCCAACAGTTCCATAACGTGTCAGTTGGGTAATCTTCTTTCTTCCCTCATCGCCCTGCTGTTGTAAGCGGTGGAAATAAGGAACCACTGTAGCAAGCAATTGGATAATAATGGAAGCAGAAATGTAAGGCATAATTCCCAGCGCGAAAATCGTCGCCCGGCTCAGGTTGCCGCCTGCAAACAAGTCGTAAAGCCCAAACAAAGTGTTTGCCTGCTGCTCGAAAAACGTTCCTAATACGCCCGCATCTATACCCGGAACCGGTATGTGTCCACCGATCCGGTAAATGATAAAGATTGATAACGTAAAAATTATTCTTTTACGTAGCTCCGGAATCTTAAAAATATTTTGCAGCTTTTCCAGCATGACTTGTTTTAATCCTTAGGTACTTTTGGGTTGCCTAATTCTGCCTTAGGGATTTCTTTATATACTTGCGACGTTTGGGTGTCGGTCCCGGCACAGTAACTTTTCCGCCAGCCGCTTCAATTTTCTCTTTGGCACCCGAACTAACTGCCGAAATATCTATTTCTATAGCGCGTGAAACATCGCCTTCACCGAGCAGCTTGACAGGTCTGGCAGCGTTTGCTATCAAACCATTTTTTTCAAGAACCTCAGAATTAACAATCTTTACATCGTCACCAATTCTTGCTAAATCACGAATATTTATGATTTGAACTTCTTCCCGCCAGATATTTTTAAATCCTCTTTTCGGCAGCCGCCGTTGTATTGGCATCTGACCACCTTCAAACCAGCGTCTTCGTTTATATCCACTTCGTGATTGTTGACCCTTATGACCCTTTCCGGACGTTCCTCCTAATCCGCTGCCGGGTCCGCGCCCACGACGACGATTCTTTCTTACTGAGCCTTTAGCAGGTTTAAGATTGCTTAAATCCTTAGGCATAACAACATTCCTTTCATCCTTCAACAGGCTCTGTTCGTACCATGTGTGAAACCTTATAAATCATTCCACGAATATTGGGACTGTCAGAATGAATCACGCTATGGTTCAGTTTTTTCAAACCCAGCGCCGCTATTATTCTTTTTTGACGATATGAGCGGTGAATTTGACTCTTGATATATGTGATTTTAATTTTGCCTTCACTCATGCCTCAAACACCTCCCGGAAACTCTTTCCGCGCTTGAAGGCGACTTCCTGAATGCTCTCCATTTCTCCAAGCCCATTTATCGTAGCTTTTACCAGGTTATGAGGGTTTCTACTTCCAAGGCATTTGGTCAATACGTCACGCACTCCCAGACATTCCATCACAGCCCTGACAGCGCCACCGGCTATAACACCTGTACCGGGGGATGCCGGTTTGATAACGACTTTTGCAGCGCCAAATCTTCCCATGATAGCATGGGGAAGTGTAACACCAACCAACGGATAACGTTTCATTGCCCTCTTGGCAATTTCCGTCCCCTTGGTAATTGATTCAGCTACTTCACGCGCCTTCCCAAGTCCAATGCCAACCTTTCCCTTGCCGTCACCGACCACCACGATAGCATTGAAGGAGAAATTACGCCCTCCCTTTACCACCTTTGCTACCCGGTTAATATGGACGACTTTTTCGATTAATCCCAGATCCTCAGCACTCTTACGAGAATCATCACGATCGTTTTTTTGCCTTCGGCTCAAAAGACCAAGCCCCCTTTCCTGGCACCTTCAGCTAATGCTCGAACCCGTCCATGGTATCGAAGTCCATTTCGGTCAAATACCACTCGTTCAATTCCTCTCTCTTTCCCTACAGCCGCTATCGCCAAACCTACACGATAGGCTGTTGCCACTTTTCCAGATAAAACCGATTTGGCTTTTTTATCGTCCTTTTTCGGCACCGGCAGTGGATATTCATCTTTCTTAAGCACCCCGTCAAAAATACCAGTCAGGGCAACGCCCTTATCGTCGTCAATAAGTGTCGCTGAGATATGTTTCAGAGAACGTGTAATGACCAGTCGCGGACATATTGAACTTCCGGATATCTTTTTACGGATACGTTTTTTCCGTCTAAGCTGTGCAGCTTTTTTCCATGCTTCCTTAGTTGCCATTTTACTTACCCGCTGTCTTTCCGGCTTTTCGGCGAACCTGTTCGTTATTATACCGAATACCTTTACCTTTATAGGGTTCAGGGGGACGTATGCGGCGCATACGCGCGGCTACTTGCCCAACTAAAGCCTTATTAATACCAGAAATACGGATTGCAACGTTTTGGTTGTCCACCTGCTTCGATGTTCCGATATCAGACCATTTTGAAGGCGGAAAAATCTCAAATTTTATTTCTGGTGGCGGTCCCATCCAGACAGGATGAGAGTAGCCGACTCGCAAAAGAATGCCGTTGCCTTTGATCTCCGCATTGTATCCAACTCCTGCAATAAGCAGAATTTTCTCGAATCCCTTGCTGACGCCTTCAACCATATTAGCAAGCAAAGTACGCGATAGCCCATGCATGGATCGGTGTCGTCTTGTTTCACCAAGACTCAGAACGATTACCTCGCCATCGTTAAGCTTGAGTTCTACCTCAGGCTCAAAAACATGGCTCAGTCCACCAAGCGGTCCTTTTACATATACCTTTTGCCCATCGATTTTAACATCGACTTTGTCCGGAATTGGAACCGGCATTTTCCCTATTCGGGACATCGTTTACTAGCCTCCAGCCATGATGCGATAATTACGATTTTCATTTCCTACCAAATATGCATGATTACTTCGCCGCCAACATTTTCCCGCTTCGCTGCTTTCCCGGTCATCACTCCGCAAGGAGTGGATAAAACTGTGGTGCCTAAACCGTTACGAACGCGAGGAATGTTTCTAACCGAAACATAATGTCGTAATCCCGGGGTACTTACACGCTTTATCCCGGTAATAGCGGATTTGCCGTCACGGGAAAAACGTAGAAAAACACGCAAAATTCCCTGTCTGTCATCTTCAATATTTAAGAAGTCGTGAAGATAACCCTCCTTGATCAGGATTTTTGTGATTTCCTTTTTCATTTTCGATGACGGAATATCCACTTTCCTGTACCCGGCACGAATAGCGTTGCGTATCCGAGTTAAATAATCTGCAATTGGATCTGTTGTTGCCGACACTGTTACTTTCCTTAATCTCAGAAATTTGGGACCAGATAATAGAAATATTCAGAATATGTTATATGCTGACTTAATCTTCTTCTGGTTGTAATAAACTTCTCTATTTATCAATTCCCGGTTGATTACCAACTTGCTTTTGATACGCCGGGGATCATCCCGTTCAGAGCTAATTCCCTGAAACAAATGCGGCAAACTCCGAATTTACGAAGAAATGCCCTTGGGCGCCCACAACGAGTACAACGATTGTATGATCTAACTTTGAACTTTGGTTCGCGTTTCGATTTTGCAACTATTGATTTTTTTGCCATTATCTCTCCTCTAAGCCGCTTCTTCAACCGGCTGGGATTCACGCTTCCTGAACGGGCATCCGAGTTCGCTCAATAACGCCCGTCCTTCTTCATCATTACGAGCTGTAGTTACGATTGTAATATCCATTCCATGTATCTTCACAACTTTATCGTAATCTATTTCGGGAAATACTATCTGTTCTTTTATGCCCATAGAATAATTTCCGCGACCATCGAAAGAACGATCATTCAATCCTCTGAAGTCACGCACACGAGGTATGGCAAGACTGAACAATTTATCAAGGAACTCCCACATTCTTGCCCGACGAAGTGTCACACATGCTCCCACTTGCATTCCTTCACGTAATTTAAAATTACTGACGGATTTTTTTGCACGGGTGACTACTGGTTTTTGCCCGGCTATCGTCTCAAGCTCGCCTAATACGCTGTCCAGAAACTTTTGATCATTATGAGCATCGCCGATTCCAACATTAATTGTAACCTTAGAAACATTAGGAATCTGCATCACATTATGAAAATCAAAATGCTTTTTAAGCGAAGGAGCTACTTTTTCGCGATATGCAGTAAACATTCGCGGAATGTAATCATCAGGAGCTGGAATAGTCTTGATGTCCTTCTTGCTTTTTTTCGACTTGGAATCAGCTTTTGGGGATTTACCCTTTGATTTAGCTGTTTTTTCCTGTTTGGGATCTTTTGCCACGATTTTCCTACCCGATTATTTCCCCGGACACTTTTGCCACTCTTACTCGACGCTTCTTACCACTGTCAGTGTCGATCAGAATGTGTCCTATGCGCGTCGGTTCACCTGATTTTGGATCAATGACCTTCGCATTTGAAACATGTATTTTACCTTCGCGCTCAATTATACCACCGTGAGGTAGTTGTTGATTCGCTTTTGTATGCCGCTTGATAAAGTGAATTCCCTCAACGATGATCTTGTTCTCGCCTGGAAAGACCTTTAATACTTTGCCGCGTTTACCCTGGTCGTTGCCCGAAATCACCAGTACTTCATCACCTTTACGTATCTTGAAGCGGTGGCTGGCAACCCTTTTATTACGCCTGATCATAAGACCTCCGGGGCAAGACTTACAATTTTCATAAATTCTTTTTCACGTAACTCACGTGCAACCGGACCAAAAATACGTGTACCGCGCGGTTCAAGACGTTCGTCAATTATTACAGCCGCATTGTCATCAAAACGGACGTAACTCCCGTCTTTTCTACGCACCGCTTTTTTTGTACGAACAACAACTGCTCTTTGAATCGAACCCTTCTTGACCGCACTATTCGGAATCGCACTTTTAACGCTGCAAACAATTATATCTCCCAAGGAGGCATAGCGGCGACGAGTACCGCCCAGAATGCGAAAGCACTTGACCTTCTTGGCTCCCGTATTGTCAGCCACTATCAACATTGTCTCTTCCTGGATCACAATTTCCTCTTAAAATTCAGGTTATACCGCTTTGCGAACGATTTCCGTAACACGCCATCTTTTGGTTTTCGAGAACGGTCGCGATTCCATCACTTTTACAATATCACCCATTCCGCAATCATTATTTTCATCATGCGCATGGTATTTTTTTGATTTTGTAATAAACTTTTTATACAACGGATGCCGTATCCTGCGTGAAACCAGGACAGTTACCGTTTTATCCGCTTTGTCCGACACTATTGTGCCCGTGACTACTTTGCGGCTTCCTCTTGTTTTCATTGCTGTTCCTCAGCCTTGACCGTGATACTTAGCTTTTCATGAAGTAGTGTTTTCAGTCTTGCAACATGCCTTCGCGCGCTTCGTATTTTGATAGTATTTTCAAGCTGGTGACTGCCATGCTGGAATCTCAGATTTGCCAGTTCTTCCTCGGAGTCTGCCAACCGTCCTTTCAATTCTTCCAGTTCAAGGCCACGAAGTTCTTCCATATCCCGCATTGCTCAGACCTCCACTCTTCCAACAATTTTTGTTTTGATGGGAAGCTTATGTTGAGCAAGCCTTAAAGCTGATCGCGCAAGTTCCTCGCTCACTCCTCCCAATTCAAACATAATCCTTCCAGGCTTAACTACAGCAACCCAGTACTCAGGCGAACCCTTGCCTTTTCCCATGCGGACTTCAGCGGGTTTTTTAGTTACCGGTTTATCCGGAAATATCCTGATCCAGACATTACCGGTACGCTTAATATGACGTGTGATCGCAATTCTGGACGCCTCTATCTGTCGTGATGTAATCCATCCCGCATCAAGAGCCATTATTCCCCATTGACCGAATGAGATGGTATTGCCTTTTTTCGCAAAACCCCGTCTTCTGCCTCGTTGTACCTTTCGCCACTGAACACGCTTCGGTGCGAGCATAATTGTATCCTAAATACTTCCTGATTTCCTGAAAATTCTTATCTCAGTTTAATAACTGAAATGTACCATTTTTGTCTGTTTATCTAATGGGAAAGTTTACTCCCAAACCATCAATCTTTTGCCCGTTCAACTTTACCGAGAATTTCACCTTTACAAATCCAGACTTTGACTCCAATTGTACCATAGGTGGTTTGAGCAGTATGCATGGCATAGTCAATATCCGCCCTTATGGTATGCAGTGGAATCCGTCCTTCTTTATATGTTTCACTTCGACTCATCTCCGCGCCGCCAAGACGTCCCTTACATTGTATTTTGATGCCTTCAGCTCCCATTCGCATTGCTGATTGAATCGATCTTTTCATCGCGCGGCGAAAACTGACTCTTCCACGCAATTGATGGGATATTGACTCTGCCACAAGGGCAGCTTCGACTTCAGGACGCTTGATCTCAAAAACATTAAGTTGAACATCTTTTCCAGTAACACTTGCCAATTCAGCTTTTAATTTATCGACTTCCGAACCTTTACGTCCAATTATTATCCCCGGACGCGCAGTGTGGATTGAAACGGTAATCAGCTTAGGAGTTCTTTCAATCTCCACCTTTGATACCCCGGCATTCTGCAAACGCTTGCCCAGGTAACGACGCAACATCAAATCTTCAGCAAGCTTTTCAGCGAAAGCGCTCTCGTCAAACCAATTTGAATTCCAGGTCTTATTGACCTTAAGACGGAAACCAACCGGGTGTACTTTTTGACCCATTCTAAATTCCTTTTTCTCAGTCGCTCGCTTCAACCAGTATTGAGATATGGCATGTGCGTTTATTTATTCTTGTTGCACGCCCCATTGCACGAGGCTGCCAACGCTTCAGTGTTGGTCCTTCGTCAACCTTTATCTCGCTGATAACCGCCTCATTAACGTCAATACCGCGCGCGTCATCCTGCTCCATCAAATTCGCCAATGCACTGCGCAACAGTTTTTCTATGGGGAGAGCAGCATTTTGGGGAGAATGGGTTAAAACTCCTTGCGCCCATCCCGCAGACTTGCCACGGATCAAATCCGCTACAAGACGTGCTTTACGAGGAGCAACTCTCAAATGTCTTAATTTTGCTCGTGCTACCATTTAAACTCCATTTACGGCCTATCGAACTTTACCGGCACGTTCAGATTTTCTGCTGCCTGCATGACCTCGATAGGTTCGTGTCGGGGAAAACTCACCGAGTTTGTGACCTACCATGTTCTCAGTAATATAGACCGGAAAATGTTTCTTGCCATTGTGAACGGCAAGTGTTAATCCGACAAAATCAGGACTTATTGTAGATCGCCTTGACCAGGTCTTTATCACCTTTTTTGAACCACTTTGTTTCGCAAAGACGACCTTCTTCAACAGCTTTTCATCTATAAACGGACCCTTTTTCACTGAACGGGCCATGAGGTAGATCCTTTCAAACCAAATCAAACATTAACTTATATATTCCAATTGCTATTGTGATTTCCTGAATCAAACAACTTCAGATTGATCACATTCAATTCTTGTTGTCCTGGCTAATCTATTTAATAACTCTACGCTTTATGATGTACTTGTCGGACGCTTTTTTCTTCCGTGTTTTATATCCCTTGGTAGGCTTTCCCCAAGGTGTACACGGATGACGTCCACCGGACGCTTTCCCTTCGCCACCACCCATGGGGTGATCTACCGGATTCATTGCAACGCCACGCACATGGGGACGTTTGCCAAGCCATCTGCTCTTTCCGGCTTTACCGAAAGACACTTTCTCATGGTTTTCATTTCCAACGACACCGATTGTTGCCATGCAAATCTCCGGTACACGCCGCATTTCACTGGACGGCATACGCAATACCGCGAAACCTCCGTCCACAGCCATCAACTTTACAGAGGCGCCTGCACTCCTGGCTATCTGTCCACCCTTGCCTGGAGTCATTTCCACATTATGTACTTCGCTGCCCAGCGGGATTCGACTAAGAGGCATCGCATTGCCAACTTTGATCTCAACATCTTGCTTTCCGCTGCTAAGCTGATCACCCTCTGCTATGCCTTTAGGAGCAAGAATGTATCTTTTCTCGCCATCTGCATACACAAGCAGGGCAATGTTCGCGCTACGATTGGGATCGTATTCAATCGACTTTACGTGAGCAGGAATGCCGTACTTTTCACGTTTGAAATCTAATCGACGGTATTTGCGTTTATGCCCGCTACCCCGATGATAAGATGTGATCCGACCGTTATTATTCCTGCCACCGGAACTTGGTAGAGATTCGAGTAATCGTTTCTCCGGCTTGACATTACTTAAGTCACTTGAGTCAAGATTTGTTCTGAACCGTTGCCCAGGTGTAACTGGATTGTATTTTTTTAACATAATAATCTCGCGACATAGTCGTAGTTGGAAGAATTATGATACAGGCCGTGTTTCAGCCTGAATCCGTTCAACCGATTATACGTTTTCAAACAACTCGAGCGTTTCGCCCGGCATTAACGTTATGAACGCCTTCTTCCAAGATGGCCTTTTACCAACAAACCGTCCAAGCCGTTTTGTTTTTCCATGCATGGTTACAATGCGAATATTTTTTACTTTGACATCGAATATCTCCTGGATAGCACGCTTTAGCTCGATTTTATTCGCTATACGCGCCACTTCGAAGACATACGTATTTTGCAATTCCTGCATTTTAACTGATTTTTCAGTGAGCAAGGGCCGCTTAAGCAGCTTTCTCAGTCGTGCGCTTTCGTCCACCTAACACCTCTGAAATTGATTGCAGGGCGCTCGATTGTATCAGCAAAACCCTGTGATTTAACAAATCGTAAGTTGAAGCTTCTGACCCTACCCGCACATTACATTTTGCCAGATTGTTCGCCGAAAGAACAATATTCGGCTCATTACTGCCGGTAAGGATCAACACTTTGTTTTCCGACAGTTGCAAATTATCAAGGATATTAGAAATCTCTTTTGTGCTGGGCTTCTCTAATGAAAAATCTTCGATAATCCTGAGTGCATCTTCGCTTGCCCTGACAGAGAGTGCGCTTATTCGTGCAAGACGGTTAACCTTTTTGGATATCTTCATCACATAGGGATGAGGCAGAGGTCCAAATGTCGTGCCGCCGTGACGCCAGATCGGGCTACTGACAGTTCCAGCTCTCGCAGCTCCACGACCTTTTTGACGCCAGGGTTTTCTCCCGCCGCCAGCCACTGCTGACCTGTTCTTGGAAGAATGAGTGCCCTGCCGCATGTGCGCTCGCTGCGCCTTCACGGCAAGATACATAACGTGTTCATTCGGCTCTATTCCAAAAACAGTATCGTCAAGCTCTATCTCTGTTCCTGCTAATGCTCCGTCAGCTTTGTAAACCGGAAGTTTCATTTTAACCTTTCCTCTTGCAAAGTTCGACTATACTGTTTTTTGCACCAGGAACAGCTCCTTTTACCAAAACTAAATTACGATCCGCGATTATTTCTATAATTTGTAAATTCTTAACCGAAACAGTTGCATTGCCAAACCTGCCTGGCATTTTCTTACCCTTCCAGACCCTCGATGGTGTGGCACAAGCTCCAATAGACCCTGTCCCCCTGTAGATCTCATGAACACCATGTGATGCTTTACCACCGTGGAAACCATGACGTTTCATTACACCGGCAAAGCCTCGACCTTTGGAGCGACCCCTGACATCTATTATTTCACCTTCAGAAAACAGGTCGTTCACATTTACTTCCTGGCCAGCCTTATGTCCGGTCATACCGCGAAACTCCCGCAGTACTTTAAACGGCTTAACCCCGGCACCTGCGAAATGGCCCGCTTCAGGCTTATTGAGTCTTTTCTCGTTCTTTGGCAGAAAACCAAGCTGAAGAGCATCGTAATTGTCTGCACCGTCTGTGTTCTTTACCTGAACGACAGTGCAGGGACCTGCTTCTACAACAGTGACTGGAATTGAATTTCCATCACGGAATACAGAAGTCATCCCGATTTTTTTCCCTAATATGCCCGTTGCCATTATTCAAATCCTCATCAGGTTTTAATCTCAATGTCAACACCGGCTGGAAGCTCAAGTTTCATCAATGCATCGATTGTTTTGGGTGAAGAATTCAAAATATCGATTAATCTCTTATGGATACGAGTCTCAAATTGCTCACGCGATTTCTTGTCCACATGCGGGCTTTTCAGCACCGTCCAGACAGATCTTTTCGTGGGCAGTGGTATAGGACCCGAAACAACTGCTCCTGTTGACCGCGCAGTATGGATAATCTTCTGCGTGGACTTATCAATCAGGTTGTGGTCGTACGCTTTTAAACGTATCCGGATATTTTGTCCGGCCAACTTTGCCTCCAAGGGACTTGAATACTCAAGATTGTCAGTATTGAAATCAACTGATATAAATTACTTAATCTATTTTCAGGCTAATGTTTACTCAATAATTTTAGTAACAACTCCGGCGCCTACTGTTCTTCCGCCTTCACGGATAGCGAAACGAAGTTGTTCGTCCATCGCTATGGGTGTAATCAAATTTACCGTCATCTTGATATTGTCACC
>JAVCCM010000046.1 GCA_030765455.1 Candidatus Electryonea clarkiae
AAATTCAACATGTGAATAACCATAAAAATCTATTGCCGATTGATTGGCTTCAATTATCTGTCCAGACTCACCATCGAGAATAAGCATAACTGCATCATGATTTTCGAACATTGAACGAAACCTCGCCACGCTCTCACGCATTCCCTTCGTGCGCACTTCTACAAGTTGTTCCAAATTATTCTGATAGTTCAGATTCTCCTTCACCAGTCGCAATTTTTCATCAATAAGCACTTTTGCATTTGCAGCATTATTGACAGCTTTTACAATTGCTTCTTTAGTTACCGGTTTCGCCAGGTAATCGAAAGCGCCAAGACGCAAGGCTTCAGACGCAGTTTCGATGGTTGGTTCGCCGGTTAGCATTATCACCTGTACATGTTCTGACACGTCACGAATTGCTTTGAGAAGTTTTACCCCGGACATCTTTGGCATGATGATATCGGTCACTACCACATCGAAATCTTCATTCTTCAGCAACTCTACAGCCATTATCGCGTCTTCAGCGATTTGAACGTCGTGGCCATCGTCTTTTAAAAACGCTTGAAGAGTAATTCTGATACTTTTCTCGTCATCAACAACCAGGATACGAGCCATTATGGTTCTCCCTAATGAAATTCTTCTTAACTGTGATACCGTATATTTGGATGTGTCATATTTGAATGTGTTGCGAACATCCCCGAAGGGGATAGATTTGAATAACCATGGGTGTCAACCCATGGAGACAATGATCCAGACGAAAAACCCTGAAAGGGTTTGACTAAGAATACACTAAAATGATAATGATATACTTTGTTCATAATAAGAGCAGCAAATTTCAGCATAAATGTTGTTTAACCCCTACAGGGTTGATATGATCTTTAACTCTGTCCCACCTGTGGCTATTCACGTTTTTCCCTTTCAGGGAAACAAATCAAACTGCAAAAAATAAATCATACTATATAGCTACATATATGGAAACAATGTATTGAACCAGTTCGCTTTCTTAGTAGTGCTCGGAAGTAAGTTCGCATGCTGAGGGGCAGGATTTATCCGCCCAATCCTATCGATTCAAACACGGGCGGATAAATCCTGCCCCTACATTCCCATGCAACAAATGATATTCCTTATTTAATGCGAAAATATTTGTTAGCACTGCTATAACAGTGAGCTACTCCTCTATAGTCCAGCCGTTATTTACTCTCAGGTCAACATGAAACCGTGTGTACTGCCCCGGTTCGCTTTCGACAAACATTTCACCGTGATGATCCTCGATTATCCCATAACTGATGGACAATCCGAGTCCGGTTCCTTTTGTCCGGTCTTTGGTGGTAAAAAACGGGTCAAATATTCGGTCTTGTACCTCATCGGGAATTCCAATACCATGATCCTCGACAGTCATTCGTATCCAATCGATTTCATCTCTTTCAAACGGTCTGACTTTCACAATCAATATCTTGTCTTCATCGAACTCCGGGTATCGTTCATTGAGGGCGTCGCGGGCGTTAGTCAGGAGATTCATAAGCACTTGCTGGATCTGCTGACTGCGGCACCTGATTATTGGAAGGTCACCGGGTACATCAATTTCCAGTGTAATTTGATCGTGTCGAATTATAGTCTGGACAAGTGAGACCGTGCCATCAACGATATCCTTGATCCTTGCGGGGTTATGTGTCTCCTTTCCCGCCCTTGAGAAAGTGAGCAGGTTTCGGACGATGGTTGCTGTACGCTCAGTTTCCTGAATGATTTCTGTGGCGTACCTTCTTAGCGGGTTTTTCTCATCCAACCGGTCACTTATTAACTGGGCATAGTTCATAATGCCGTTGATGGGGTTATTGATTTCATGTGCAACACCACCCGCCAGTGTACCGATGGACTCGAGCTTTTGATGCTGACGCATGTGGACTTCCAGTTTCTTGCGATCCTCCTTCTCTCGATGCTGATCTGTAATATCTCTTGCTGATGACAAAGCACCTATAACATTGCCGTCCTTATCTCTTAGCGATTTGCACGTCCAGGCTAAGAGTCGTTCCTTTCCATCCTTACGCCTTTGCCAACTTTCAATATAGATTATATTTTCAGAACCGCTACAAAGAGGTTGGGCTTTGTCGTATGTATTCTGTTCACCTTCGAAGTAATGCGCTGCTTCCTTACCAAGTACATCTTCACCGAAAAACTCATAACCGGCTCGGTTCGACCAAGTATAAATTTTATTATAGTCCACTTCCATTATAATATCAGGAACAGCAGCAAGAATAGCATCGTTACGCAAGGATAATTCTCTTAAGTCTTGTACTGCCAGCTTACGCTCATGAAGCCGCTTCTTGATAATTCGATTCCCTATGCCGATTCCTCCAAGCCCAATCAGCCAGACAAGAATATAACTTGTAGCTATTGTCCGCGAATGTTTATTAGCAATTGTCCATAACGGTACCATTGGTACTGATACGCTGATACCACCTCGAATATCACCAACCTTATAACCTTGTTTCTCGTGGCATTTCAGGCATTGTTGTTCAGTAATCATCACCCGCATCATCCGCATGTATGACTCACCATTTATATTCTCGGTGGAAAATACCTCCGTCTCTCCCCGTTCAAATGCTTGCAGCGCTTCGGTTTCCCATGCGTCAGCTTTATTCTCAGGTCGTATCGGATTCAGGCTTGTTATATGTCCTCTAAATCCATACTGTTCAAGTCCTAATTCATGCACCTGTCGAGTCATGTAAGCAGGATTCATTAACGTTAGTTCAAGTCCCGAGGTTGTGGTAATATCACGGTTTTCGATATGAGACAAATAAGGGTTAGGTGGTGTTTCATCGGTAATTGGCACATACACTCCACCATGTACTGCCGCCCAGCGGCGATAGACTAGATCTTTTTCGAATGAATGTCTTGCCTGGACAAGCGCTGATTCCTGAGATTCCTGTCTTTGTCCAAACAGGCTCAAAGTCAATAACCAGGCAAGAATGACAGTCCAGGCTATACCGATTATTAAAGTATATTTCAGAATTCTCGTGTGAGAATCATTTTCTGGTTTACTGGCATTATTGTTCGAGGATGCGTAATCAATACCCGTTTTGCGTGCCACTATGTTTCTCCTCGATTAATCTCTTCTTCACGAGTTTCGTCAATAGTCCAGCCGTTATTTACTCTAAGGTCAACATGAAACCGTGTGTACTGCCCTGGTTCACTCTCAACACTCAATTCGCCAAGGTGATCCTCGATTAACCCATAGCTGATGGATAAACCGAGTCCGGTGCCTTTTGTCCGGTCCTTTGTTGTAAAAAAGGGATCAAATATTCGATCTCGAATCTCTTCGGAAATTCCAATACCATGATCCTCGACAGTCATTCGTATCCACTTCATTTTATCTTTTTCAAAAGCTCTTACTTGCACTATTAAGATCTTGTTTTCATCGAACTCCGGGTATCGTTCATTGAGGGCGTCACGGGCGTTAGTCAGGAGGTTCATAAGCACCTGCTGAATCTGTTGAGAGCGGCACCTGATTTGCGGCAGGTCATCAGGAATATCCAGCTCCAGAGTAATTTGATCATGCTTTATTATTGCCTGGACAAGTGAATTCGTGTCGTTAACGATATCCTGAATATTGGCAGGGCTATGTGTCTCTTTTTCAGCCCTTGAGAATGTCAGCAGGTTGCGGACAATGGTAGAGACTCGTTCTG
>JAVCCM010000144.1 GCA_030765455.1 Candidatus Electryonea clarkiae
AAATATCAAGCTGGGAAAAAGAAAAAAATCAAACCAATTCAAAAATTGACTGGCAGTTTACAACAGAGGACGCAAGAATAAAACTACGAAAGCTGTATCCATCAATTGAGATACGATAGAGTACTAGTCTAATTGAATATCTTGAATCAATCCCTGATCCACTTCGTGTACGTATGTTAAAAGCCCATGACAATATTGCAGACAATTCTCGTATGCTTGTAGATGCAGTTTGGCTTCATGAGCACAAAAGCGTAAAACCCAACTGGGATGAATGTATAAGAGTCTTTAAAAATGTGATTCCTTTAGCTAATAAATGGAGCGATACAAAACTTTCTGTTTACGCCCTACGAGGTATAGTAATTATTCAGAATGAATACTTGGAAGACCGAAGGGCAGCATTAGAAATCCTTAAAAAACATGAGGAAATGAGAGAACTGGAAGTCGCAATCTATTGTGATGCAAAAGCAACAGTTTTATATAATTTGAAGGATAATATTAATGCACTTGCATTGTGGGACGAAGCATTTTCTAAATGGCCTAACTCGTGGCCAGATGGTGATCCGATGTCCTATTACTCTCGCAGGCTAGCTGGGGTGGCTGCGGCAAATTTAGATGATTGGAATAAAGCAGCAAACCATTTTATTGATGGATATGAAAGATCCAAAACATTTGAATTGGGTCCAACTGTAGAACTTGGCATGCTGGTTGATATTGGATTTGCCAAATGGAAATCCGGTGATTACGAAGGAGCATTTAAGGCTTTCTATGATACCTACGAATCGATAAAAGGAACCGAAGATTTTGGCAAAGTGATTGGTTTATTTGCTGTCTATAAACTATATGGCCATACATTTGCCTGGATACTCCAACAAATAACGGATGGTAATACGACACTACACGAACCACCACCTGGATGTTGCAGTAATCCGGACAAACACTCAGGAATAGAAGATATGGGATCAACACCAATAAGTTACCTTGAATATAACCTCATTAAATATTGTGACCATTATGGATTATCTCCTGATATTTCAGAGGAAATTAGGAAACGGATCCTGAAATCAGGTGATAGCGTCACTATATATTTGATAACATTTAGAGATTTTGACAAAGTTCTTCGCGATGGTGAGCTCGAGTCGGTATCAGAAGTGCTAATAAAGCTTACGCAAGATCGCCTAATAGCTAAAACAATAAGGGAATCAGAGGACGATTTAGAAATTGAAGAAATCGAACTACAAACATCCGATATCATTGAGGATCTTTATGAAAACAGAACCAGCTTGTTTTTACCAGCATTTGTTGCGGCAATACAAAGGAGGGTTAATCTTAGCGAACTTGTAAATGGGTGGATTGATTTTCTAGAAAAATATCAGGGAAAAAATTCTGTTGCAGAATGGTTACTAAATATTCAAGAAATCATCGATAATGCAGATAAAATAAATTATGATGATATTAAAGCCAATATAGATCCTAACATTAAAGATATAATGGTATTACTAATATCAAAAGACTCAAAAAAGCAACCTGAATTATTATATAGATCTCATTCATATTTATTCGAGAGGGTAGTTCAATTTAAGACAATCGATGTCTTCGAAGAACACTTTGCGGAAATCGTAAAATCCGTATGGTCTGATGTAATCAAAAATCCGATAGCCCTCCAGACTCCGATGCTATCCATACCTGAAATCGAGAAAGCAATCAATGATTCAAGCACTGGTCTAACAAAAATCGCAAAATTATTGCTAGCTGCAAGATTTGCTGTAAAAGTTCCAATTAGTGACGAAACTCTTGGAAAACTTAATAATTTCGCACAACGATAAAACTCCATCCTAGTAAGGCAGTTTTGCCATAGCTTCTTCCGCGTGTTTCGGTACGAGATGCGCATAATGCTTCTCTGTAACAGCAATTGAACTGTGCTGATGCCTTCACAGCGACAAATGTCTGATACCCTTTCCTCGCCTGACAAACCTGACAGGACTATCCTCAGTTTGTCAGCAGGCTTGAAACGGCGACGCTTTTTGACTACCATTTGATACCTCCTGTGGGTGAAATCAATCTACCACCTACGGAGGTGAAGCGCTACTTAATGAAATCTGGATTTTGTCCCATTATAAATGAAACAGTACAATAATGATATAGATATTGTTACAGGCGCCTTTAGGGATGATCTAAAATGGTGGGAAAACGATGGAACCGGGACGTTTACTGAAAACATAGTGGGAACTGGTTTTGAAGATGTCTTCGATCTTGCTGCAGCAGATGTTGACAATGATGGTGACCTTGATCTTTTCGGTGTCAGGGCGACTGAGAATGATGTAATCTGGTGGGAAAATGATGGTGACCAGAATTTCACCAATATTGAGATTGCTACAGAATACGAAGGTCCCCATTCTATCATTACTGTTGATATTGATCTCGACGGGGATCATGATCTTGTTACAACTGCCGATCATGCAGACGATCTAACCTGGTGGGAAAATGACGATTCACAGGGAGATATCGAGTGGACTGAGCACACAATTGACGGTGATCTTGACGGGGCAAATAATGCTTCGGCTTTTGATATTGACGATGATGGCGACATTGATCTCGCGACTGCAGTTACTCGCGCTGATGAGTTCTCATGGTGGGAAAATGACGGTGACCAGAACTTCACTATGCATTTGATAAGTGATATTGATGGTCCTATTCAAGTTCATGCTTTTGATATTAATAATGATGGGCATGCGGAAATCCTTAGCACTTTTTGGTATGACGACATTGTGGTTTTATGGGAGAATGACGGCAGTGAAAACTTTTCTTCCAGGATTATTGCTGAAGATTATGATGGACCGAGGGATGTGTTATCATTCGATCTTGATATTGATGGCGATCTTGACCTGCTTACCACGGCAAATCTCAGTGACGAGATTACCTGGTGGGAACAAGTAGCTGCTTTCAGCCTTGCAAGTCCAAGAAGCGGTTCAGTTTGTTACAGAAGTGATACTACACTTTCGTGGGAAGCTTGTACAGACCCGGATCCCGACGATGTAATTGAATATATTGTCAAATGGGCAACTGATGAAGCATTCACTGAAAACCTCGATTCTGCTACTGCCTTGACAGATACAAGTTATCAGTTAACCGGTCTCCTTGATGATTCAGTGTATTATTGGACTGTTCGTGCCCAGGACAATAATAGTGACGGACTATGGTCAAGGGATACCTTATCGTTCAATGTTTATATAGTCGATCCTCCAAACGCTTTCAACCTCGCCACTCCGGGGAATGATGCAACTCTTGACGTTGATACGGTAACTGTTTCCTGGCATTCGAGCGCGGATATAGACCTTGGCGATACACTGTATTACTCAGTTCAATGGTCGCCTGAGTCGGATTTCGATTTATTCTATTCTGCTACCACCACTGATACATTCTACGTGATAACCGACCTTGAAGAAGCAATGGCAGGATTGGGGGATGAACGGCCAGGGAATAACGAAGAAGAGAATGGACACAGGATTACGGGTATCAATAATAACAATAATCAAGGGATAGGAAGGCGAATTGAGGGAATCAAACATCAAGACCGAAAACAATCTGTCCGTCTTGATAGAAAGAGAAGCACAAGAAAGGATTCTCCACCTGTGGATATTGGTGAGAATGAGCTTGATAAATTGCCCGATGACAACCCTGTTTACTGGCGTGTGCTTGCGGTTGACAGCTTTGATTCGACTACCTGGTCGAATGATGATAGCGGCTGGAGTTTCAATATCAACGTACATGAACCACCCCTGAGTTTTACACTTGTGAGTCCCAGCGATGGAGACACATGCTGGACGCTCGATACCACGTTGACCTGGGAGACAACCACTGATCCCGATCCCTACGATGAGGTTCATTATGATGTCTGGCTTGATACAAATGAAGATTTATCAAATGCAACACTAATAGGTGATAGTCTTGCAGGTGTTTCCATTGACTTGAATGATCTTGATGATGACCAGGTTTACTATTGGACTGTGCGTGCGACAGACAGCAATACCGGGGGAACTTGGGCGGAAGATACTCTTTCCTTTGAAACGTACTTTCGAGAACCACCAGGAGAGTTCGATTTATTGACTCCAGCCGATGAAGATTCGGTTGATACAATCACTCCTACAGTCGAACGGTAAGAGGCGATTGATCCCGATCCCGGTGATCTGATCACATACAGTTTAATATGGTCCATTGATGATGATCTATTTACTGATCCGGACTCGATAACCGGAATCGAAGAAACGTCCTACACTTCCGAAGAGGAGCTGCTGCTTGACGGGCTGAATTATAACCCGGAAGATGGAGGTAATGAAACCGGCGGCTTGATGAATGTGCGTGGCGAAAGAAAAAATCATCCAATAGTAAATCAGCAGAAAACTTCATCAATCCGGATAAGCAAGAAAAAAGATGGATTCCTTACCACAAAAGATTATACTGGAAGAGATCGGAGTGGTGCTAACGAGTTAGATGAACTGATGGATGATATAGTTGTCTATTGGTATGTCAGGGCAATTGATACCAATACCGAGGGCACTCTCTCAACACAGAATCCGGTTGATGGTACTGAAATCAGCTTTGCTGTTTACATCCCCGAACCACCTGAAGCCCTGACTGGTTAAATATCAGCGCTGGTGTAACTATAACCCACGATGTTGCCCTGTCAAATTTCCTCTCCATGAAGCAGGAGATTGAGGATCATATATTTGAACTGATTTCGTTCTATTTCCATCCAGGGGAACCTTCAGCGTTTGACCTGTTTAATACAATTGATAACCTCCTGATCGCTTACGAAGACAATGGTAAAGTTGTGATTCCGCCTGTATTAAATACGATTGATGAGATTGATGTTACTGAAGGTTATCGTATTCTCGCGGCAACTTCAGGAGGATTTGAAGCATCCGGAACGCCGGTTGATTTGGGTATTGAGTTCTCACTCGAAACAGAAACCTTCAATCTCATGGGATATCCATTTGATTTCGAACTTCCGGTAGAGGTGGCGCTCGAACCTCTTGCCGATGTGCTGGTCGAAATCATGAATGACGATGGATTAAGATGGAATCCTGATCAGGAAGTCAACACACTTGGCAATCTTATCCCCGGTGAAGGATACATCGTGACAGTATCTGAAGATGTGACATTCTCGTTCAACACCGGCGGTTGGATGGTAGCCTCTCATCCGGGCAACCGTGAAACACCTGATTATCACGAAGGGATTGTTCGTACCGGGCTTCCCTACACTATCATGGTCAGCCTGGACCAGGAATTGAAAGATTTGTCACCTGAAACCATCGAGATATATGATGGCGTTTCATTGGTCGGAAAAAGCCCTGTATCAACCAACCGTGAGAAAACCCTGATTACTGCCTGGCAGGGCAATTCGGAATACGATATTCCCGGATTTACAACAGGTAACTCAATTAGAGTGGTGTTGCGAGATGCAGAAGGAAAGGATATCATAGTCCGGACGCTTTGGGGTGATGGTATTTTCGGAGAATTCCCTTACGCAGATATTGAACTGGTGAAAGATGTTCCTCTTCCCACGGAATTTGTTGTCGAAGATGCTTACCCAAATCCGTTCAACAGCACGGTAAACCTCCGGTTTGGACTACCTGAAATGAGCAGGATTATTATCACGGTATATGATCTTTTAGGAAGACAGGTACATGAAGATCGCAAGCAATATGAAGCAGGATACCACCGCTATAGTTTTAAGGCAGATCCACAACTCGTCAGTGGTTTGTACTTCATCCGGATCAGCATGGGAGACAATGTGAAAACTCAAAAAGTGATTCTTTTGAAATGAAAGTAGGCTGGACTCATTATCTACCGGACTTGTGTCCTTATTTCAGCAGAATTATTTTCCTTGTTTGTTTGAATCTATCAGCTTCTAATGTGATAAAATATGTGCCGGAGGAAATGGTTGATCCTCCTGAAGCATTTCCTCTCCACGGTATTTGATAATTACCAGGACTCATTGGTCTATCTAATAATTGTGTCACCTTTCGTCCAAGTATATCATAAACCGACAAATGTACCACACCGGGTAGCGGTAAACTGAAGAGGATGGAGGTGGTGGAATTGAATGGATTGGGGTAGGCAGGCTCAAGACTGAATCCATCGGGAATAAAACCGGCGTCATCGTTCAACACAATTTCATTTGTATGAAGCCCGGTGAAGACATATTTATTCAGACTTCTACTTTTTGCTCCAGCCCATAAGGTATCGCCGGTGATGTGCGTGAAAAGATTTGCATTGCCACTGGGGTTGTAATAGAATATTCTTGCAGTTGTATCATCGTAAGACTCACTAGAAATGTCGAAAACATATAAATCATTATTATTGGAGCGTACAAGATAATATGGATAACTAAATGATGTTTCTTGAACACCGTTTCTAAAAAGAATGCTATCATAGGTATGTAGAATATTAAGTTCTTTATTGTTGTCTTCAATAAGATACTGTCCTGCGGCTAAGATACCGTTAGAATAATATAAGGGAAGAGTGATACCTTCAAGAGATAATGAATCCACGAGATCAAGTTCATACATATAGTTAAAACGATAACTATAAAGTTTTGTGCCTTCATTATTAAATGCAAATAAACCATTTCCCCCCCAACAATATGGACTGATCCTATTATCGATCATTTGAAGTAGTAATGTTCCATTATCATTACAGGTAAATACTTTGATACCTCGTATCTCATCATTCCAGATCCAATGAGCCAGAAAAAGAATATTATTCCAATGATAAAATTGACGATCTACACCGCCAATATAATTTGGTAATGCATAAAGAAATCTGATGCTGTCGCCGCTGGTGGAATAAAGACCGATAATATTATTCCCTAACTCGTCTGTGGTATTGACAGAAAATATAGTATCATAAACTGACTGAACTCTCTCGATGCTGTCAGGTAAGTCCAGATAGATTTCCGGAATATCACCGGTATAAAGATCATAAATACGCCATAAGAGGTCAGCATCAGATGAATCTTTTTGTGTTAAAACGAGATGATTCTCATGGGCGCATTGTGCACTGCTATATGCGCCTCTTGGAAATCGTTCCGGAGTAGAAAACACTTCTTCCGGTTGTAGAAAATCGCTAAAATCATAAAGTATTTTTCTCTCGGGACCTCCAGCGTTATTATAACCCCATTTGAACAGAAGACTTGATTTCCCTACGGGACAGAAGAAAAAAGTGGACGTATGATTTCCCCAAGGAATCGTAACATTCGCAATGTTCATATTTTCATCGAGCGAGTCCGGATGAAAATAGTGGATTAGTAATTCACTCTGCTCTTCGTCGATATACTGAATCAAATAAAAAAGCGAATCATTGATTACACCACCGTCGCCAGGCTCGTCATCCCTGCTGTCAGGATGTGTGTCCCAATGATAGCTACCCGTTATATTTAAATTGTCATCGAGATAAACAAAACTGATTTCTTCTGCTTCGTGGAAAAAAGCAATTGTGTTTCCAATTCTTACCGGTTTTGAGTTCGTTGCGTAGTAGTTCCAATATCCCTCTACCTCCACGCTGTCCAGAATATTTATATTCTCAGGCTCTGAAATATCATAAACTTCTATCTCGTCTCCTGACAATGTGAAAAGCCGGTCTTCGACAATAATAGTAAATTTGCTTAGCCAGTGTTCCCAGAGAATCGATGGTTCTTCCGGATCGTGCAGGTCCCATAGACCATCACTATGAATTAAAATGCTGTCAGCAGTAATAGAATATACTTCCGTACCACGATGGTAACCGCTGTATTGGAAATCCAGGCTGTCACCGGTTCTTTCAGCTATATAAATCAGGTCACGTCCCCAGGCTAATAAATTATTGGTATAATCAAGCACACAGTTCTCTGTCACATGCTCCGCAGTAGTTATGCTTCTATATTCAATCCAGGTACTGTCTCCATCACTTGATATTTTGTCAAACCTTACTCCATAATTATCAAAAATATAAACATAAGGGCTGTCAACAACAATATTTCTGGTTGGTAAATTCACAAAATAATCTCCCTCCCAGTCAACACCATAATCGAACACGGTGCGTGGTTCAGCGTTAACTTGAAGGATATTAATGCAAAGGATTATGCCGAGCACAAAAATTGTCTTGGTAACCTGTATGTGGCACATGATATTATCCAGACTTAAAATTTGAGACTGATAGAATCGCAAATGTTTAGAAATGTAGCGATTGTGTCATAATGTGAACTTACAACTTAATAAATGATCCTGAATTATCTATTCCCTTTCCCCGGATTCAAGAATCAGGGCTACCCCAATTGTTACTTCAAAAGCATTAATTTGCGGGTTTTATTAAAATTCCCACTCTGCATAACAGCAAAATACAAACCTGAGGCAAGATGGGAATTGTTTAAAATGACTTTGTGACTTCCAGCCACCTGCCTTCCTTCAAACAAGGTCTGTATTTGTTGACCGAGCAGATTGTAAATTTGAATTTCTACATGAGCCGATACAGGCACATCGTACCGTATTATAGTGCTGCTGTTAAAAGGATTGGGATATGCCGGGCTGAGTGACCATTCGGTTACGGAGGAGGTGTTTTGATGATTCCTGATTCCCACCAGACCATCATTAACTCGCTGGGCATATATGTTTGAAACAAATTCAGTTTGTGAGCTTCTGAGATCTTCCCAGGCAACCACAAAACCACCTTCGTGATCGTTTATTAATCGATGTTTTATCTGTTCATGGTATGCATCACATAGAATCAAGCCATCATCACTATAAATATCGTCAATCGGTTCTCCATAACTATCCAAGTGGGTATATTTTAAATCTACGTGACAATCACCTGTGTCATCTTCCCAAACTATATAAACATCCTGTTCAGTTCCAACTATCACGTTTGGTCGTTTTTGTTCATGATCAGAACCGGTAACCAGAACTCCATTTTCAGGTTCAAGCAGTGGTTCTCCGTCCCAATTGAATCGTTGTGCATAAATATCCGGGTCTGTTTGATCACGTGAATCCCGCCACGCTAACCAAAAAGAAACAGGATTATTCGTGCGGACACCAAGTGAAATACTTTCCTGTTGGTTATCAGCTACGACAAGTGGCGCTCCCGCTTCATCCCAACTTAACGAACCATCAGATGAAATAATTTGCCCATATATATCCTTGATTGGTGAACCACGACGTTGATCCTCCCATACAATAAGAACGCCATCCGGTACGTTTACAAGTTTCGCCCTGTTTTGCATTGTGGAATCATTTTCTATTGCACATATTTCCACAGGTTCATCCCACAACAATTCGCCATCCATACTGACTCGTTGTGCAAATATATCATAATTCACCGGAGATATTGTTTGGTTAAACACGACTAAAATTGATCCATCATCAAAGTAGGTTAACCCTTCGAGAATATGATCAAATGGCATATCGGTAACTATAAGCGCATTATGATCATTTTCTGTCCATTGAGGTTCACCGTCCGAATTCATGCGTTGAATAAGAATATTCTGGAATAAATCTACGGTGTATTTCTGGAATCCTACAATCAACCCTCCATCATCTGCCGGCAATAATCTTGGACGGCTTTGGTCGCGAGTTCCTTCATCTCCCTCAGGAGGAGCAACAAGGGCTGCACGATCACCCCAGAGCAGGTTTCCGTCCATATCAATCTTCTGAGCAGCCACTAAGTAGAAGAAGGACTCACGGTTGTCGTGCCAGGCACTGAATATTTCACCATCATCGTTGACAGTAAAGGTTACAGAATCCATCCTGACTGCTACAGTATCTTCATCGTTATATGGATAGCCTGGAGTTAACTTCATTCCATTTTCTTCCCACTGCTCTTCACCTGTTGCAAAATCGAGTTTCTGCAGGTAAGTATATTTTCCGAGTGCGCCCAACCTGTTATCTTCAAAACCGATATATACGTATTCACCATCGTATAATGGTGTTGCTTTAAATGCGTTATAACCAAGACCGGAAATAACCTCAACACCATTTTCATCCCACATTATTTCACCATCATCATAATCAAGAAGCTGGTGATATATACCTGGACCACCATCAGGATCAGTTGCAAATGCTTTTAACCAAATTACCTTGACATAATCTCCAATTCTTAATAAGGCACTATTGTATTCATAATATCTTGTATTTCCAATGAATAGTCCGTTGCCGTTATCCCAGATTTTTTCACCATCACTGTTTATTCGGTTAGCAAATATGTTGTTTCCTTCACTTTGCCATGAAACAATTGCTCCACCAGCATCATCGAAAACCATTGTTATGCCATACTGATCTCGAGGGGCGTCACACAATATGATACCTTCAGTTTCTGCTCCCTCCTCACCCCAATTGAGAACCACTTCTTCATCGCCGCTGATTTTCTGCATCCGGATATTGAAATCATTCGGATTTGGACGGTCATTTTCCCAAATTATAATTGCTTCGCCTTCTGAATTATTCAGAATACGCGGGTTGAATTGAATACCTTCAATATCGCATAGATCCTCGCCATCCTCTTGCCATAAAACAGTTCCATCACTGGAAATATGCTGACAAAAAAGATCGGATATCCTATTTTCACCCGAATCTCTCCAAACAAAGAACACACCATCATTCCCATCACTACAAATCCTGACATCTTGCGGAAAATCTGCATTCAGACCAACTGGGAGTCCGCGCTCTGCATCAGCCGAATCCGGGTGAACTGCATCCCAGAGCAATCCAGCGCTCATTGATACTTTCTGAGCGAATATTAGAGGGTTTTCATATTGTTCCCAATACACCCAGCCGAGTATAAATCCACCATCACCTAAAGAAATCAGATCAAAGTTACCGATGCTATTTCCTTGTTGTCCGTCACCACCCGCTACCATCATGTTGCCATCTTCAATGCTGGGCCAACCGTCCGGTGAATTGCCATTTTCATCTAAACGCTGGCAAAAGATATCCCATGAACCATTTCGAGAATCTGTCCATGCTGAGATCACACCACCCTGACCATCTCTAACAATTTTAAAATTATTCTGTGTTCCTTGCATCCGTACCAAGGGAATACCTGCCAAAGCAGGATTCTCACCATCATCCCACTGTGGTTCGCCCTCACTGTTTATTTTTTGCATGTAGAGGTCGCTGACATTCATGTCACCAACATCAAAGCGGAAGTCCTCCCATACTAAAAACCAGGAATTGTCACCGATTAAAATGATTGCAAGGTTTTCGAACCTGCTGGGGGTTTTCGCAACTAAAGTTCCCTCTTCATCCCAAGTTGCTTCGTTATCGGAGTTATATAATTGTGCATATATTCCACGTTCTCCGGCTCGAGCATCCGACCAGATAACACAAAGGTTTCCGTTGTCGTCAGAAGCGACACTGCCATTGAATTCTATATGATATCCCTGGCGAACAGGGATACCGTTCGCCGGTTCCCATAATCGTTGAGCTGATGTGATTTTGGATAGAGAGATAAACAGGGCGAGGATAACTGTGAGTCTTGTTCCGGTATTCATTGTAACACCTTCAAGAAATGCAGTTCATGTTTCTGTTTTAACAATTTAACACGGAACTCATCTCAAAAGAAGGGCTAAAGGTCAAAAAAGTGTGAAAGTTCAGAAGATAAAAATTGAATAATCAGTCAGCAAGTCTCTGGAATCTCAGGAGTATTAATGCAATATCCCGGTTTTCTCCCATTCAGGTGGGGATCAAAATGACACTTCGATCATACGCCAGCAGCTAAAGCATCAAGCTGCACCATTAAAAAAATCCCTTTTGTCGAACTGTCTCTTAGCCACAGTTTTTGAGGGAGCGAAAGAGTTTTTAAAATTAGTAGGTTGTGGATCATTTAATCTAACTGGAGGCAGTAATGATCCGCAATACACCTTTATGGTCA
>JAVCCM010000060.1 GCA_030765455.1 Candidatus Electryonea clarkiae
ATGGCATTGCGTAGTTACAATTGGAAGGGAAATGTCAGGGAACTTGAAAATGTTATCGAAGGCGCAGCAGTAATGGCGCCCCATGATCAGATAGAATTGACCGATCTGCCAAAAGAGATACGAAATAGCGCCGCCACCGCTCCAGATACAACAACCCTTCGTGAAGCACGCGAACAATTTGAAAAAGACTTTATAACCAATGCCTTGAATCGTTCATCCGGCAATGTATCTTCTACAGCAGATGAGCTTGGAATAGCACGGAAAAACCTCCAGGAGAAAATCAAGCGTTATGAGATCGATGTTTCTGCGATAAGAGAAAAGGGATGATATCATTGCAGTGCTAACAAAGAAGTTCGCATGACTAAAAAGAATATCATTTGATACATGGGAATGTAGGGGCAGGATTTATCCGCCCAGTCCTATTAACTCAGTCACGGGCGGATAAATCCTGCCCCTACAACATGCGAACTTACATCCGAGCAATGTTATACATGGAGCAGATGTACAAATTATTACTTGAGATACAGCAGTTTCCCGGTTGTGGTCCACCCAGAAGAAGATGAAATATTTAGAAAATATATCCCCGCCGATCCTTCGGCTTGCCATGATATTTTTTGATAGCCCGGTTGAACATTTCCTGAGAATAATACTGCAATCTGCCTGCCAAGGATATCGTAAACTTCTGCAATTAAATCAGTTTGTTCAGGAATACCAATTACTATGTTTACCCTTAAATTAAACGGGTTCGGATGAAGGCTGACAATAGAGTATTCTTGCGGAATCCCAAACACTTCTTCTTCCACTGAAACTACGTTGAAAGTAACAAAACTCCAGACTTCTCCTGCCCAGGTTCCTTCGGAATTGGTGTCACGGGCATGGACTGTCCAATACCAGGTTGAATCGCCCCTTGCCTGGAATGTATAGAATGTATCGGTCAGACCTGTTATCCTGGGATTATAGAATGAATCAATCTGTGATCTCTGGACATAAACGTCATAAACCACAGAGTCTTCGTAATCAGATTCAGTAGATGATTGCCAGGTGAGTTGATTGTATTCCGTGGTATAATATGAGTTGCTGTCTGGAGATATTAGTGAGAATTGGGCAGGAGTAGTTTCAGCCGGTGATATCTCGAAATCACACCTGTTTTCACCCTGTTCTATATCATAATCCGGTTCCACGTATGATTCAAATCCTTCAGTCCTGATAAGGACAGTGTAGGGCAGTGAATATGCAATATCAATCTCGTAGTGTCCGTTTTCGTCGCTGGTATCGCTGAACTTCCCGAAAATTACTTCCGCGCCTTCTACCGCCTCTCCGGTTCCTTCAACCGTAATACTTCCGTTAATTGAAGCATCAGCAACTGGATCCAACTCGTTTTCCCACCATACAAAAGGTCCGCCACGTGCTCCAGTAAATATGTCAATATCACCATCTTCATCTATATCGATAGCATTTATTGCCATTGGTGAATCTATATGGTCATTGATTATCCTTATTGTGAAATCTTGAAATCCATCATTTTCCCACCACCTGATGTAGCCAATATTGTTTGAAATTCCATCACGGACTCCATCAACAAAATCAATATCGCCATCACAATCAAAATCAATTGCATTAAGACTCCTTCCATTATCTCCTCTCCATAAAAACCGATCTATGGAATGTTCAACGAAAACAAGGCTACCTGTGTTTTCAAACCATTTAATTCCTGAATCATAACCTGCACATATTAAATCTAAATCAGTATCCCTATCCAGATCTATATGCTGAATAGTCCAGAAGATATCCTGAGAAACAATTATTTCCTCAAATTCAATTGGTTGCCCGCCTGTATTAATGAATATGCTGACTTTTTCATACGGATAAGAGGATACGGTGATAATATCATTGTTACCATTATTATTAAAATCTACTATTTCCATGTCCTAAAAAACAAATAGAGATGTGTCTATAGTATGTTCAGTAAAATCCATTGTACCATCATTCTCAAACCAGACTAAATCGACTGCATCATTACCAATCCCAACAACGTCAATATCATCATCGCCATCCAGGTCCGAGGCTAAAACAGCATTTGCACGTCTATATCCAAACCCGATTACATGCTCCTCAAAAATTGGAGGATAGTTGCCGGAATTCTCCCACCAACGAATTCCATTCATTGTTTCTGCGCCGGCAAGAATATCTGAATCTCCATCCATATCAGAGATATATACAAATCCTGCATGCGGAAAGTTGTTAGTAATGGCATGTGATATGAAGTTCTGAAATCCATCGTTTTCCCACCAAAATACAGCGTCACCATAAGGGTTGCCGTGCCGGTCTGATATTGGAGTAGCTGTTGCTAAATCAATGTCACCGTCATCATCAAAGTGACCAAAATGAATTGAGGATGTAGAGGTCGTTTCATAAATTGTGTGTTGTATAAAAGTGGGTTGGGCTGAACTTTGATTTGCAGCAAAGAGAGATAAAAATAGAATTGGACTCATCACCCTTAAGATAACATTAACAATATTTATAGCTTCTATTTTTGATAAATTCATAATACACATCAATTTTTGAAAGTGTTCAACTTGTAACCTGGAATCGAATTATTTTTCGAAGAAAATATATTAAATCATAACAATAACCCTGGTAGTGAAAACTCCAGGGTTATTGGGTTTTCTGTATAGAATGTCAGATTTTTCAAAACCATTTGATGCTAGATTTCAATCAGATTGGTGTAAAATGGTGAGTGTATGCATGTAAAGTACCCGAATTTGCATCGCTATAACCATTTTGTGGCCAATCGAATTCCCAATCCCCATCTGCACAGTAAGATTTCCATTGTATAGGGGCATCCTCAACTTCGATTTCCCTGTGTCCATTATAATCAGTTACTCCCGGATTCCAAGTAGTGGGCCAAGTTACAGTATATCTCATTATGTAATCTGCCTCTGCGCCAGGTATTGTTTCTTGTTGAGGAGGATCAACCGTATTACCCTGAGCAACTATATAATAGTGTTCAGTTGACGCCCCAATGCTGCCAAACAAAAGAACAACCAGTAAACCAAGAATCAAAGATAACATTTTCTTACTCATCTTAAACCCCTTTCACTAAATTAAGTGTAAATTCTCCCTTGAAAATTTACTTATGTTATATATATATATATATATATATTTAGCAGATGTCAAGTGTTTGATAATAATAATTGCATATTTATACTTTTAATACATTCTGTCAAACATAAACTGTTAATTTTTATTAACGGCTCCAGGAGTCATTGATGAGAGCTTGACGATTGAAATCACTGTAATTGTTGGATTGTCGAAGTAAAGGGTCTTGAATATGTTAACTAAAGACAGGTTTTTATGTTTCACTGTTACTGCGCTATTGATTTTCTCGCCTGTAACGGTTTTCTGTCAATTGATCGAGCATAACGGTTTCCCTCGTATTTTGCCGCTTACCAGTAATATTGTGCATCCCAATTCCCTTACCTTCAATTACACGAAAAATGGCAACCCTGTTATAGCAGCCTCAACAATGTTTGATGTAGCATTATATAGCCTTGATGGTGTAATTCTCCCAGGTTGGAGCGTGACCTTCAATAATCCCTTTGTCGGAGCAGGACCTGTTCTGGGGGATGTTGACGGTGACGGTGAATTTGAAGTTGTTATTGCGCTTAGAGATAGATCATCAAAATATCGTGAGATTGTTGTTTTGAATATTGATGGGAATGAAAAAGAGAATTGGAGGAAGAAATACGTTCTTGATACAGGAGTGATTTCTTCTCCAGTGCTTGTAAACTTAGACAATGATAAAGATAACAAGGTTGAAATTATTTTCATTGCTGACAGTCTATATGTTATGTATGGTAATGGTGAGGATTTCCCCGGATTTCCATGGAAAATTGAAGGAGAGCCTCATTTTACATCTGGTCCCGTTTCTGCGACTGGAGATGGCTGGGAAGAACCTGTACTTATATGGTTGTCAAATGTTGAAAACAAGTCAGAACTTAACGTCAGATCCGTGTTTTCCGGAAAAAATATTACTGGTTTTCCAGTTCGTTTCAAAAAAACAGCTTACTCAATCACTCCCGTAATCATTCAAATGGAGAAAGATTGGTGTGTAGTCGCAGGATACGCTGATTCAATTTACGTATTCCAGTCAAACGGTAAAATAAAGGAAGGATTTCCTTTTCATCCTTTTTATGAAATGCCAAACAGAACTCTTCAGACACTTTCAGTTGGTGATATTGATGGAGATGGTCAGCCTGATCTTGTCTTTAATATCATGGATAAATACTTACATGCCGTAAACCTTGATGGTGAATATCTGTCGGGATTTCCATTTGTGATTGGGACAAACGGGCGGGGAGAGCCCTGCGCCATTATCAGGGATGCAGTTTCAGACAGCGCTCTGATATTTACCGGTAGCCAACCTGATTCTCTGTGGTACAACGAACTTTACGGTTTGAGATATAACGAAATACTTGAAGGTTTTCCGTTAAATTTTTTAATCAGAAAGCCAAATTCAAGTGTAGCCTTGTTACCGCCAGTCAATGATACGCTACATTTAGTTTATTCAACAAATAATGGAATTATCGATGTCTGGGATATACCTATAAAGGGAAGAGGTTCGTCTATAGAATGGGCGATGGAAGGTAGTAGTCCGGGAGGGAATCGAATATATAAAGTTAACGATCATAAAATATTAGACTGTGATCAAACAAAATTCAAGATGGAATCGTCTCCTGTGTATTCATCTTATAAGTCTGGAATTGCCTCCTTTACCGTGATGCCTGAATCGACAGGAGAAGTTGAAGTGTTTATTTATCATGTGAACGGTACGCTTGTCTGGTATGATTCATGTCCTGTTTGGGCAGGATACAGGCGTAGAATCGAGTGGTGTCAATTAGACCTGGATGATAATCCGGTTGGTTGCGGGATCTATTTTGTGAAGGTGCGCGGGGCAAAGACATTTTACCGAAAATTGATTATCAACTAGTAAATTCAAGCCAGCTGAATATAACATTTCTATAATATCTGCGATTCACTTGTCATTTCAGAATGACAAACAAACGATACAATCACATAAATATCCATTGCGATATTGTGCAAATCATCCTATTTTTCCTATGAATCCATGAGAATAACATTTTGACCTCCATACCCATAACACACTAAAGCTGGAATAACAATGACTGAAATTGTCAAAAAATTACTTTTTGTTGACGATTATCCTGAAATTACTGAATCTTATAAAGAGATGCTGCCTGAATTTGGCTACCAGGTGGATACAGCGAATGACTCTGTCAAGGGTTATGAATTATTAAAAAGCAAGACTTATGATATCATCATTTTTGACATGTATTTAGGCGATTCTACCGGTGAGAAGATGTTCATCGAATTGCTTGCCAATCCTGTTTACAATTTAAATCGTGACACACCGGTCGTCATATACACCGGCAATCCGGATGATGACACAAGGCTCCGTTTGCTTGATTTGGGGATCGTAGCATACCTGCTGAAACCTTTTGAGCCAAAAGCGCTCGCCAGCGTTCTTGATAACCTGATTGAGAATGACCGCCGAAGACGCGATTCATTAAAATTAAGTCGTCAGCTTGAGGATTTACACAGGCTGAACAACCTGATATTTAATTCTCTCCCTTCAGGACTCATCGTTTTTAATTCATCAAATCAAGTCGTCCTTGCTAACCGTATATCTTATGAAATTTTGAAAAGATCCCCTGGAACATTGAAAGATAAAAATCTCAAAGAAGTTCTTGGAGAATCAACCTTTGAGAAGATCCTGGCTCAGACCGAGGTGGATCCGGAGGGACGACCGGAAGCGGACATTGATCTTGATGACATTACGATTTCAATTGGTTTTACCATTTCCACCCTGACAAACCGTAAAGGGCAGAAAATAGGCAATGTATTAATATTCCAGGATATTACAAACATTAAGGCTATTGCATCGGAATCGCGTCGTATAGAAAGGCTTGCCAGTATGGGCACATTGGCGAGCGGTATTGCACATGAAGTAAAAAATCCTCTCGCCGGTATCAAGGCGATGGCTCAGAACATAGAAGACGCGCTTGATGAAAACCCGAAAATGAAAAATTTTGCCCAACGTATCGTTGCCCAGGTTGACAGGCTGAATGAATTATTGAGCGGATTCTTCTCTATTGCAAAACGCCAACATGCTGAAAGACGGCTTTTCCCATTGGACACTGTCCTCAATGAAGTGCTGCCTCTCGTAAAGGGAACTGCTAATAAAAAACATATTACAATTGAAGTTGAAAAACCTGAAGATGTCAAAATTTATGGCAGACCGGACCAGGTACAGCAGGTGTTGTTAAATCTTCTACTTAACGCTATCGATGCATCGGAGAACTCGTCAAAAATCACGATTGAGGTCGATGAACCGATTTCCTATCCTGTCCGCAGACCTATTTTTGGTGAAGACAGAGCGCCTGAGAAGCAAAAAATCCAACCGGGTGATTCAGTCATCATCAGGGTGGTAGATAATGGAACCGGGATTTCTGAGAAGGGGATTGAACATATTTTTGATCCCTTTTACACGACCAAGGGGCACGGAACAGGTCTGGGATTATTTATCGTGCATCAACTTGTTCAGGATGAGTTAGCTGGACAGATTGACGTCTGTTCCAAACCCGGTGAAACTGTATTCTCTATCATTTTACCTACTGTCCAGGTAATTGAGATTGAAAGTGCTTCCGATGGTTCACTTGAATTACCGGATGTGATAACCTGATTAAGGAAATAGAACCTGCGTACTTTGTAACATAAGGATTTTCATCAATGTTTACCACGAAGAGAGAAAAAGTCAATTTTGAATTTTTTATCTCCTGCTTGATTATCATTACAGCAGTCATGATCTTTTCCGTAGGATGTCAATCCGGTTCCAAAACAGAGGAAATTCAGGAACCGCAAAAAGATACATTAAGCCTTCCAACCGGATGGATTGAGCAGGGAACTGTTTCTCTATATCCCCTGGGCATAAAATTCGAGCTTCCAATCACTGTGTATGGGGACGATCCAAACGGTCAGTGGCTGGCAAACACTCGCGGAGGTAGTTTTAAGATTGCCTTCGCCCTGTTTGATGAACCCGGCAAAAAACGCGACCCCAAAATGTACGTGAGGAGCAGGACGAAAAAGTTGCTTGGGGAAGACCGGGAACCTGACGCACTTACGGATGATGAACTCACACGACGCAAAGCGGATGAGGGTTATCGCTCCATCCTCGAAGTTGACAATGTCATGCCAGGAACTGACAAGGTGGTTTCTTCGAGGACTTATGTGATAGAGGCGATTAAATACAAAGACGGAAGTGTGCTTATGATATCATCTGACGCCGATCTGAGCGAATTTCCCGAGAACAATGATTTGTTTACACACTTCCTCAACAGTGTAGAGGGTATAGATCGTGTAAAACCAGTGAACGATGCACCAGAGGAATAGCCTGATCCAAAAAGGATACCGGTCGTGACAAAAGCGCTGGACATAAAAATGGTAGTGAATATTTATGTGCTGGCGGGTGTTTTTATGGTGTTCAGTTTCTTTATCCCTTCAAACACCGCATCAGCTTCTGAATTCAACACCAGGGATAATGAAAAACAAATCGATCTCGGATTTGCAGGTAGTGTTCTTGTCCCGAAATCGTGGAATATTACTGAGCAATCGGATACTTTGGTCATTGCCAGCGATGATTCTACTTCTGCCGGGATGGAGATAACATTAATCGCGACAAGTTCTAAGCCTCGATACGACGAAGTCATGACCAGGGCAAAAGAGTTTGGACTGCCCGCAAAATTGAGAAAAGTAGATAGATCATGGTTAAAAAAAGGTGTGTGGGATGAGGGATCATTTGTTCATGGCACTGTTACTCTCGCGACAGATACCCGATCAAGTGATAACGAAATTATGGAACACCCACCTACACGTTACTGGCTGATTGCAATATATTCCAGTGGTAATTTGAATACCGAATTTATTCTGGAAGCATGGAGCGATGACCTGCCGGATGGAGCAATGGTACTTCATCGTATTCAACGTACATGGACAGCGCCAAAGTCAAAATAAGTAGCAAAACCATAGGAGTTCAGTGATGCCTTTTTTCAAGACAACAAAAGTGATTGAAACGCAAATTGACGAATTCCTTGACACGGTCAGTCAGGGCGGTCTTGTTTTCAAACAAGGGGTGAAATATTACCTTGAAGATATCACGGCTGATTTTGAAGAACGTATTTCCACAATAGGTTCCCTTGAGTCAAAAGCCGACGATCTTAGCCGTAACGTGGAAGCACAGCTTTACACTCAATCACTGATTCCGGAACATAGAGGCGATGTACTTCGTCTGCTGGAATCAAACGATAATATCATAGATATCTCAAAACATGCTCTAAATCAGTTCGCAATCGAGCAGCCTGCAATTCCTAAAGAAATGAACGCAGATTTTATTAACCTTGCCGAAGCATCCGCCGAGGCAACTGAAGCCGCTGTTCTCGCTACCCGAGCTTTCATGAGGAATATAACGGCAGTAAATGATCACCTCCATAAAGTCGATTACTATGAAAAAGAGGTGGATAAACTCAGCTTTAGAATGAAGAAACACATTTTTTCCCTGGACATAGATCTTGCTTTGAAAATTCACTTGAGTTCTTTTGTACGACTTGTGGAGCTCGTTTCAGACACCGCCCAGGTAGTTGCGCAAAGACTTGCTATTTCAACAATAAAACGAAACATATAGGGAGAATAGCAATCTATGGAAGTGCTGTTTTTTCTCTCAAGCGGATTGTTTCTTGGCTGGTCTTTAGGCGCCAATGACGCTGCCAATGTATTCGGAACCGCAGTGGGCACGCGGATGGTTCGGTTCCGAACCGCTGCGTTGATATGCTCAATTTTCCTAGTACTTGGTGCGACAATCAGTGGAGCAGGAGCCGCTCATACACTTGGAAGTCTTGGTTCGGTAAATGCCATCGCCGGTTCGTTCATGGTAGCCTTATCAGCAGCGGCAACCGTTTACTGGATGACAAGGCTCCGCCTCCCGGTATCCACCTCCCAGGCAGTTGTCGGCGCGATTATTGGTTGGAACCTCTATTCCCATTCGATCACAGATTCACGTGCCTTGCTAAAAATCCTGGGAACATGGGTACTTTGCCCCGTTCTCGCCGGTATTGTTGCTATTGTTCTGTTCCTGACAATCAGAATGCTGTTGAGACGTTTCCAGTTACATCTCTTGAGGATGGATTTTTTGACCAGGGCTGGTCTCTTAGTCGTTGGCGCATTCGGTTCTTACAGCCTGGGAGCAAACAACATTGCAAATGTGATGGGCGTATTTGTTCCGGTCAGCCCCTTTCATGACATCAACCTGTTCGGAATTGTAACCTTCTCAGGCATCCAGCAGCTTTTCCTGCTTGGCGCGCTTGCAATTGCGGTAGGAGTTTTCACTTATTCACATAAAGTAATGGCAACAGTGGGTACCGGTCTATTCAAGATGTCTCCTGTTGCTGCCCTGGTCGTGGTGCTCTCCCAGTCAATAATTCTATTCATTTTTGCCTCAGAAGGATTGGAGGGTTTTCTCGCCTCACATGGATTACCGACAATACCGTTAGTTCCTGTATCAAGCTCACAAGCAGTCGTTGGAGCGGTAATCGGCGTAAGTCTCATAAAGAGTAGAGGCAGGGGAGTGCGATATCGGGTCTTAGGTGAAATTTCAATCGGATGGGTGACAACTCCGTTGATCGCCCTGGTAATATCGTTTATCTCTTTATTTTTCCTTAATAACGTTTTTGACCAGGAAGTCAGTAAAAAAACCGAGCATAAAATTTCCCAAAAAGTGATTATCAAGCTGTCGGAAGAAGGTATCACCGATGAAAACCTGGAGAGTTTTAATGATAAGATTTATGAAAATCCGATTACATTAGACAATGATCTGAAGTTTGAAACGAAACTTGATCCTCCTGCACGGCGAAAAACAATCAAAATGGCAGAGATCGTTAATTATTATATCGATCCAGCCCAGGTCAAAATGCACCTCGATCCTGAATGGTTTGATCAGGATCAGATTTCAGCAGTGGCAGCATTATCAGGAAAAAAGTTTGAATACCAATGGGAATTTGTCGAGGAGCTGGCAAAGTTAGCGATTACCTGGCAGCTCAAAGAAGAAACAACAGCTAACAAGCTATTTAACAAAGACTTGAAAAACAAACAAAAGCACCTTGATCGTCTGTTTCGTGTAGTGGAATGATGTTTATTCCTAATATAATTATCTATTTGATGACAAACCGGAACAAAATGACTTCAAGAATTTAAAGATATATACTGGTTCTTGAAAGTATTGCGTCATGCTTATTGCTAAAAGTCTGGTTATTCCATGTGTTAATGATAAATTAACATTATCAGAGACTTAGGGTCGATCAGTCAAAAAGAAAACAACAAACCGCAGAGAACACAAAGTATGCACTAAGATCACAAAGACAATC
>JAVCCM010000108.1 GCA_030765455.1 Candidatus Electryonea clarkiae
TACGCTCCGCTTCCGTCAAGGTTACAATATATTTCTTACGCATGGTCTATCTCCTTGTGTCTTCAACAACTAAATGGAGATAGTATGGCTCATAATATTACTCGATTCAAGTGCTATGGAGTACTAGGTCTCCGAACTGGGCAATCACTCTTTCCCCTGATGTATCGGTATCAGATAGCGCTTTTGCCATTGTTATTACAACAACTATTCACGATTTTTTTGAAAAACAAAGGGTATTCAAACATTGACAGATAAAGTAGAAGTATTACAGCATGTATTAAAGAAACTGAAATCAGATAACCACAGTGCTGCAATGAGAGCATTAGAAAAATATTACCCTTTCAAGCCTCAACTACGTGTTAAGAGAAGTTGGACACAATTGCAGTCACTTAAATTATTTGTTCGTGATGGATTCATAGATAGATATTCAGGAGATCGGTTGCTATTTCCCGGTGCCCTTAAGGCAATCGCTCTTCTTTTGCCAGAGCAATTTCCATTTCACCGCAATTGGAAAATGGATGAAAGCCATATCGCATTCTGGGAATTGTTTCCGACTGTTGATCATATTGAACCAATTGCCAGGGGTGGAAAGGATGATGAAGAAAACTGGGCGACTACCTCCATGCTTCGTAACCAAGCAAAAGCGCAATGGACATTGGACGAGTTGGGCTGGGTTTTTCATCCAGTTGGAAACCTGAAAGAATGGGATGGTCTTATGCAACTGACGCTCGAACTCGCTAAACAAACGCCCACACTAATAGAGGATAATTACTTTCGTAAATGGCTCAACACAGCAAAAAAGATTTCTGCAAACACTTATTAACATATGTCCGGTATTTCCTAGTATAGCCCGGTTCGGAGACCCGGGCCTACATGGATTCATTGTGTTTTATCTGTGCGTATATTTTCTCTGCAAAACAACTGAATTCTTGCCTTTTAATACCTATAACTATACAATCATGACTATCGGCATTTTCAAAGGAGATGATTTTGAGTGAATATCAATATTATGAATTCCTGGCGATAGACCGTCAATTGACATCTGAAGAAATGGATAAGCTTCGCAGTCTTTCGACTCGAGCGGCTATTACACCTACATGCTTCAGAAATTTCTATAATTGGGGTGATTTCCGAGGTAATCCACGGAAGATGATGGAAAAGTATTTTGATGCGTTTGTCCATATCACAAACTGGGGAACGCGGTGGTTTATGTTACGTTTTCCAAAGGAATCATTTGATATTGAGAATGCCTTATTGTACTGTGGAGGAGAATATGTTTCGATTGAAACTTCAGGTAATTACGTGCTTCTGGATATTAATCTTGACTACGAACCTGAATATGATGATAACGATGGTGAATCCTGGATGTCATCCTTAATCCCGATCAGGAACGACTTGATGAATGGTGATTATCGCTGCTTATACCTGATTTGGCTCGCCAGTGTTCAAATGCAGATTCTTGATGACAATGAAATTGAACCCCCTCCACCCCCGGGAATCCGTAAACTTAATTCATCGCTGAAGACGCTTGTGGAATTTCTTGAACTCGATTCTGAAATTATTGAGATCGCAGGCGAAAGAAGTCCTGAGCTAATCGAAAGTCAGTATTCACGTAAAGAGCTGTCTGAATGGATTATGAGAATTCCTGAACCAGAAAAGGATAAGTTCCTCCTCGAATTTCTTACTAATGAATACCCACAGGTGCGGAGAAGAATTCTGAAAGAATTTCAAAAAAATCAAGAGGCGGATAAAGCTGCCAAAACTGAGATCGAACAACAAGAAAGACGGACTGTTGCTGAGTTATTGCATGCAACGGAAAGACTGACAGAGGAAAATAAACGAAAAGCAGCAGAGAAAAGAGCCAAAGCACGTGAACGAAAAGCGCTCGAAACTGCAATAGCAAGAGAAAAGTATCTCGCTGGATTATCGCTCCGAAAAGCAGAAACCTGGGAAGAGATTAAGAGATTAATCGGGAAGAAACAGTCAAAATCATACTCTGAAGCAATCAAATTATTAAAAGATATTCGTGATGTCGCAATCAGATTTGATCAGGAGGAAGATTTCAACAAGCGTTATCTTGAGCTTCGCCGCGTTCATCAAACAAAGCCAAAACTGATGCAGATGCTTAGATCGGCTGAATTGAAGTTGTTGTAAATCACTCGTATCATGAGGATCAATAAACACAGTCATGTAGGCACTGGTCTCCGAACCGGGCAATCGCTGTTCGGTCAATAAGCCTGTGTTTCATCAATTAGCATAATACCCGGTTCGGAGACCCGTACCTACATGGCTAATCGTTTCTGTTTTTGAAAGGTTTTTTATATAGCGAGTTTTAATATAAAACAATTCATTCTTTTGGCAATGAATATATTTCCGGTGGTTCATATCGCAGAATTGCATTTGCGGTATCTTTATCGAATGCCAGCAGCGCCTTGCATACAGAACATCTCGCTGAATCTATATTTTCATTTTCGGGAAGTTTATTTGGTTCTCCGCAGACAAAACACAGGACATCTTCGTTACCGGTGACAGGTTGAATATCTTCATCGATATTAATCATTCCGAATAATTCTTCAGCAACATCAATACCTTTTAATATGTGATAAGCCTCCGTTTTTACAGCAAATATCCTTGACAGCTTCTCATTTTCCTCATCAGATGTAAAATACTGACGTTCGGGATCATATTCCCTGCATACGGACTGATATGCTTCCTCAATATCTTCAGGGGAAACATCTCCCTGAATGCCGAGAGTATCTTTTGCTTCAAACAGGTCATTTTTTTCGCCTTTTGTGCGATAGTATGGCAAGGAACTGAGTTCAACTTCGAGCATATTGGCGCCCATTTCGATAGCGATCTTTGAAATCCATTCTACCTCGTCATTCGTCACTTTGCCGTCACGTGCCGCCAATCTCCATGCAAAAGAGATCAACGCCTGTCGGAACAGGCGGTTATTTCGCGCAGATTTAATGATTGTTTCTGGAAGCTCTTCATCATCCAACGCTTCCTTGATGCTATCCTGCCATGTATCGTTTTTGCCTAAAATTTCAAGATTAAGTGTATGTTTTGCCAGTCTGGTTGTAATCTCGAGGATCAATTCGCGTTCGTCCTCACCGAACAAACCGTCCGCTTTTGCAAGGTGAGCGAGGAAAGATGATACGCTGCATAATGCCTGGATTGTTTTAGTGAAATCACCTATTGCAACATCGCTTGGTTCCGGCGTGATAAAAGGTTTTCGGTCTTGACCTGGTCTCAAACTCGAAGGAGTGCCGAGATTGTAATCACTTTGGTAAAGCGCTCCACCTATAAGACCTGTCAACATCCTTGCAAATAAAAACATTCAATCCTCCCAATTATTTTGTCTCTCACCCAGGGTTAATCTCTTGCCAAATTGGTAAAATCTTGATTACATAATTTGTTTTACCCTCAATATAATGTAAATTTCATTAAGCTATTCAAGTAATTCAAGGTTTGAAGTGAATATACCAAAACAATACGACCCAAAAGCAGTCGAGCCCAAGTGGAGTGAATGGTGGCTCGAAAACAACATTTTCAAAAGTGATCCTAATCCTGATAAGGATCCCTTTGTAATATTGATGCCTCCGCCAAATGTTACCGGTGTGCTTCATATGGGGCATGCTTTACAGGACACAATTCAAGACACCCTTATTCGTTATTACCGGATGCTTGGATATGAGGCGCACTGGCAGCCCGGAAAAGATCATGCCGGCATTGCTACCCAGACTGTAGTTGAGAAGGAACTGGCAAAGGCTGGCAAACCTGACCGCGTATCGCTTGGCAGGGAAAAGTTTATTGAAGAGGTATGGGAACTTGTAAAGAGGAACCGGGACACTATCACCAAACAGAAAATGGCGTTGGGTGATTCCGCCGACTGGACGAGAGAACGATTTACCTTAGATGAAGGACTAAGCCGAGCTGTCAGGGAAGTATTTGTAAAATTGTATGAAGAAGGATTGATCTATAGAGGTCCTTATATAGTTAACTGGTCGCCCGCTCTCCAGTCAGCAATATCCGACGAGGAAGTGGATCACAAGGATGAAGAAGGAAATCTCTGGTATATCCGTTATCCGGGAACTGATGGGGGAGAGGGTGTTGTAGTCGCCACTACCCGACCGGAAACCATGCTTGGTGACGTTGCAGTTATGGTGCATCCTGATGACGAAAGATACAAAGAGTTGATCGGGAAAGAGGTTGAGCTGCCTTTGACAGGACGGAATATTCCCGTTATTGCTGATGATTACGTTGATCGTGAATTTGGAACGGGTGTTGTGAAAGTAACTCCTGCCCATGATCCTAACGACTTTGAGGTCGGACGTCGTCACAATCTTCCCATGCCTGTCATTCTTGATACATCAGCGAAGATTAAAGCACCTGCTCCTGATGTTTATATCGGTTTGGATCGTTTTGATGCCAGGGAAACTATAATAAAAGATCTGGAAGCCCTGAACTTGCTGGTCAAAACCGAGAAATACCAACATTCAGTGGGATATTGTCAGCGAAGCAAAGTCCCGATTGAACCATATCTTTCAACACAATGGTTCATGAAGATGAAGCCACTGGCAGAACCTGCATTGGATGCTGTCAGGGATGGGAGAATAAAATTTGTCCCAGGGAGATGGGCGAAAGTATATTTCCATTGGCTTGAAAATATCCGGGACTGGTGTATCAGCCGTCAGCTTTGGTGGGGTCATCGTATCCCAGCATGGCATTGTGATGAGTGTGGTCATGTAACCGTTCCCCGCATCGATCCCGATAAATGCGAAAAATGCGGTTCGGAAAAAATCAGGAGGGATGAAGATGTCCTTGATACCTGGTTCTCAAGCTGGCTATGGCCCTTCTCTACATTAGGCTGGCCTGATGATACAGAGGAAATGAAGTATTATCATCCGACTGACGTACTGGTCAGCGGTTATGACATTATCTTCTTCTGGATTGCAAGAATGATAATGGCGGATTTGCATTTCACTGGTGATATACCCTTCAAAACTGTTTATATCACGGGGATGATAAAGGACAAGCAGGGTCGATGGATGTCAAAATCACTGGGGAATGGTATCGATCCCCTGGAAATGATTGACAAATACGGCGCTGATGCGGTTCGTTACAGCCTAGTTGTTCTTACCACCGAAGGTCAGGACATTAACCTCGATCCCACCCGTTTTGAGATGGGAAGAAATTTTGCGAATAAAATCTGGAATGCTTTTCGTTTTTTAACTACATATAATCTTAACAGTTCAGAGTCCAAGCTTCAGCTTGTAGAGAAAAGTTCAGAGTCCAAGCTTCAGCTTGAAGAAAAAAGTTCAGAGTTCAAGCTTCAGCTTGTTGATCAATGGATCGAGGGAAGGTTTATCGAGACAACTCGAGAAGTAGAACAAAAGTTGAAACGTTATCGTCTGAACGAGGCGCTCCTCGCAATATACCGTTTCACTTGGAATGATTTCTGTGACTGGTACATCGAAGCGATAAAACCAAGAATATCAAAAGATGCAATTGATCAAGATCAGGCTGACGCTACATTAAGGTTCGCCTACAAAATGATGGAACGAATAATCAGGCTGCTTCATCCATTCATGCCGTTTATGACTGAAGAAATCTACCAGGCTTTACCTCAAGTCGAAGGTTTGAATATTCCGGAAGACAGACCGGTTTCTATTGCGATTGCTGAATATCCTATTGGTAAAGATTTGAAGGCTGACACAATAGCAGTTGAAGAATTTTCATATATTAAGGAGCTAATAAGCTCTGTACGGACAGTTCGCGGCGAATTAAAAGTGCCGCCATCCAAACAAGCAAAGCTACTCGTGAATACTGATGATTTACATAATAATCTTATAGAACGTGAATGGAATATGATTTCCCGACTCGCTAAACTCGAGAGTTGGGATACCGTTGAAGAAAAACCGTCTCAGTCGGCAAGTACTGTAGTTGCGGGTCGCAGGATATTTATTCCTATTGCTGATTTGATCGATATTGATGTTGAAATAAAACGGGTAGAAAAGGAGATCAATAAGCTCGAAGGGCATTTTGCAGGTATAGAAAAGAAACTGGCAAATAAAAAATTCGTTAATAATGCACCTGAAGCAGTAGTAAATCGAGAAAAGGAAAAAATGGCTGATCTTGAAATGAAACTTGATAAACTGAAAAATCATTTAAAGGATTTGTCAAACTAAAAAGCTGAGGTAAGAATGCGACACTCACTCATATTGATGATTGCTTTATCCATTGCTGTTATTTTTTGTTTCTCAAATGAAGGATTATTTGCAGCAGAAACGTCAGAGACAGCCATAACCATCTACAACCAGAACCTCGCTCTTGTACGCCAGATTCGAGAAATGCAGTTTGGAAAAGGGCGGCAGGGTTATAGTTATGATGGTGTCGCTGCTCAGATTGATCCGACTTCTGTGCATTTCAAGGCGGCAGGTGTCCAGGTTTTGGAGCAGAATTTTGAATATGACCTTGTGGATAACCAGACCCTTTTACGAAAGTTTATCGGTCATACTGTTGAAATCCGGACTTCGGAAGGTACTGTAAGTGGAGTTCTATTGTCTGATCAGCATCCCTTGATACTGCAGGATAATGATGGAAAAGTTCAAACTTTGAGTTCCGACCAGGTGCATCGCGTTAATTTCCCAGAACTTCCTGAAGGACTGGTAATGAAACCTACTCTTCGCTGGGATTTGTTCTCGGAGAAAAAGGGTAATATTGATGCTGAATTGACCTATTTGACTCGCGGTATCAATTGGGAGGCAAGTTATGTTGCAGTGGTTTCAGAAAAGGACGATGCGTTAGATTTTTCAGGATGGGTTCAGATCGATAATAACAGCGGCGCTACCTACGAAGATGCTAAACTGAAACTTATGGCTGGTGACGTGCGGATTATACAAGAACATATGGGTAGAAGAGAGAGAAAGAAATTCACTGCGATGGCTTCAGCGGAAATGGATGGATTAGGTGGTTTTGAAGAGAAGAGTTTCTTTGAATATCATCTTTATACCTTGCCGCGTCCTGTAACCCTCAGAGATCGTCAGAAAAAACAGATTTCACTTTTTCCAGCCGCTTATGCATCCGCCAAGAAAATATTTACATATTCGCCTTCTGTCGATCCTAAAAAGATCCAGGTTGCAATGGAGTTTGTAAATAATAAAGACAATGAGCTTGGAATTCCATTGCCAAAGGGAAAAGTTCGTTTGATGAAGCGTGACAGTGATGGAAGCCTTGAATTCATTGGTGAAGACAGGATTGATCACACTCCAAAGAAAGAGAAAGTTCGCCTCAAAACTGGAAATGCATTTGATATCGTCGCTGAAAGAATCAATACTGACTCGAAATCCTATAAACAACAGGAACGTAAAATTCGTGAAAGTGCATGGGATGTGGAGTTCAGGAGCAGCAAGACTGAAAAAGCAGAAATAATTGTTCAGGAGAAATTTTACGGAAACTGGAAAATAATAGAAGAGAATTTGAACGGAATAAAAAAAGACGCTTCAACTTATGAATGGGTAGTGCAGGTTCCTGCTGATGGTAAAACAAAACTCACATATCGTGTAAAATACCGGTAACTATCTTGACAATTAAAACTGCACCAATGGAACTCTCTGTACGGTTTATCAGGGGCTTAGGACCGAAAAAGGGCGAAGCATTCGAAAAGTCAGGTATTATTACTTTACGTGACCTCCTGTATTTCATTCCTCGAAGATATATCGACCGAACCCGAACTACTCCTATCAGTTCTATCAAGGGACAGACAGAGACCGAAGTGACACTAATCGGCACAATCACCGATGCGAGAGAAGTACGCGGCAAAAAAGGACGAGGCAGGTACGAAGTTTATCTCGAGGACGAGACCGATGGTATTGCCCTGGTCTGGTTTAAAAAGACAAATCAAATTAAGAAATGGATAAAGCCCGGTTTTACTGCTGCATTCTCTGGAAAAGTCAATCGTTATGGTGATACCCTTCAGATTGCTCATCCTGATGTTACCTATTTATCAAAAGGGGAAGCTGAAGATTTAATTGCAGGAAAAGGTCGATGGGTAGCCATTTATCCGGGAAACAAGGAATTCGAAAGAGTCAGCCTGGATAATCGTGGAATGAGAACACTCATGGATCGTATTATCGGCGAGTTCGTTCCCATGCTTAATGATCACTGGACTGAATCATACCTCAAGAAGTACGGAATTGTATCGTTGCAGGAGGCTATGTATGGCTTGCACCGTCCAAGGAACCAGGATGATTTCGAAAAGGGAATAGAACGAATAAAGTTTGATGAATTACTTATGCTTCAACTGCTCTGGGCATGGGCGAGAAGAAAAAGAAAAGAAAAATCGAAAGGCATTTCTTATCCTGCGGTCAAACAGACAACCCGCGATCTAATCAATAAAAAGCTGCCCTTTAAACTAACAGATTCACAGCGTTCGGTTCTTCATGAGATTTGGGATGATATGAAATCTCCGTATCCCATGAGCAGGATGTTGCAGGGTGACGTGGGCTCAGGAAAGACAGTGGTGGCATTAATTGCAATGTCTATTGCTGTGGAAAACGGATACCAGGCAGCACTGATGGTTCCCACCGAGATTCTTGCCGAACAGCATTATTTGACAAGCCGGCGTTTTCTGGAAGGATTAGGTATCAAAGTCAACCTCCTGACGGGAAGCATCCGAGCTAAAGCTAAAAAAGATATACAAGAAGGTTTGGAATCAGGAGAACCGTGCATAATAATTGGTACACATGCATTGATTCAAAAAGCAGTAACGATGCCCAATCTTGGATTGGTAGTCATTGATGAACAACACCGTTTTGGTGTGGCGCAACGTTTGAAATTAATGAATCCGGAAACAGAATCTAAACCGGACGTTCTTATCATGACAGCAACCCCGATCCCTCGCTCACTTGCAATCTCCCTGTATGGCGATCTCGAAGTAAGCAGAATCGATGAGATGCCTCCGGGAAGAGGTAAAATCACTACCAAAGTAATTAATGGAGATACAAATAGAGAAACTGTTTATAATGAAGTCAGAAAACGGGTTAATAAAGGCGGCAAAGCTTATATTGTTTTCCCTTTAATTGCTGAGTCTGAAAAAATAGACCTTCAGGCTGCAATAGAGGGCAGAGAATTGTTGATGAGCGGTTTCTTGCGAGGTATCAAGTTGGGTTTATTGCACGGGAAGATGAAAATAGATGAAAAAGAAGAGGCTATGAGGAAGTTTAAGGATGGGAGTACGCCAGTTTTAGTTTCCACAACAGTTATTGAAGTGGGAATTGACATTCCTGAAGCAACCGAAATGGTTATCGAACATGCCGAAAGGTTCGGACTGGCTCAACTCCATCAACTTCGAGGACGAATTGGAAGAGGTGGACGTGATTCCAGGTGTTACCTTATCGGATATCCTCCTGTGAGCGAAGTGGCAAGAGCCAGACTTAAAATCATGAGCAAATCGAATGATGGTTTTAATATTGCTGAAGAAGATTTGAGAATCAGGGGAGGGGGAGACTTTTTCGGAATACGACAGCATGGAATGCCGGAATTACGATTTTCCGATATTATCATGGACCAGGGGTTATTATTAAAAGCCAGGCGGGCAGCAGATGATCTGATATCTGTTGATCCTGATTTGAAGCATATTCCAGAACTTAAGAAAGAATTTGAACGTTCTGCATTAAGTCGTCTAAAATGGATGGAAGTTGGCTAAAGACTTTCATTTTATATTGTCATTCGATTGTTTATATTGTTCAGTTGTTTTATAATAGAAAAAAAACCATGTCTAGAATTATAGCCATAGCAAACCAAAAAGGTGGTGTTGGAAAAACAACAACAGCCGTTAACCTTGCCACCGGATTAGCTATAGCAGAGAAGAAAACTTTATTAGTAGATCTTGATCCACAGGCTAATGCTACCAGTGGATTAGGGATTAGAATTGAAAATAATCAGAAGTCCATCTATGAGCTGCTAATAGATTCAATCAGTCCTGAAGATATATTTTTACCTACGGAAGTACCGTTTCTTGATATAATTCCTTCATCAATTACTTTGGTCGGGGCTGAGATCGAACTTGTAAATATTGAAAATCGTGAATTGGCGCTTCGCGATTCAGCAAGGGAATTTTTCAGGAAATATGATTATGTTATCCTCGACAATCCTCCAAGCCTTGGATTATTGACTATTAACTCACTTACGACAGCAGACAGTGTAATAGTTCCGATCCAGTGTGAGTATTATGCTCTTGAGGGTTTGAGTCAACTGTTGAACACCGTCAGATTAGTACAGCAGCACCTGAATCCTGATTTGAAAATAGAAGGTGCGGTTATGACTATGTATGACAGCCGTTTAAATCTCGCCCGCCAGGTTGAGGATAATATCAGGACTTATTTTGAGGGTAAAGTATTTAATACAATAATTAACAGAAATGTCCGTCTTTGTGAAGCTCCAAGTTACGGTAAACCGATATTTCTTTATGATATAACCAGTCGAGGCGCGGAGAATTATCTCGCGCTTGCACAGGAGTTATTGGTTCATGACAGCACGGCCTAAAGGTGGTCTCGGACGTGGTCTTTCGGCTCTGATTCCCGGCGCCGGAGTGGATGGCAGTCCGTCTATCAGTATTGAGATTGAAATAGCCCGAATAAATTCGCGACCGGATCAGCCAAGGACAAGGTTTGATCCTGAACCACTCGAAGAGCTGGTACAATCGATTCGCTCACAGGGTGTTCTACAACCACTCCTGGTTACTCCAAGAAACAGTAAGTTTCTCCTGGTAGCCGGTGAGCGTCGCTTTCGAGCTGCTAAGGCAGCCGGACTTTTTACCGTCCCATGCCGGGTTATGGAGAACCTGACCGATGGACAAATTCTTGAAATTTCAATTGTGGAGAATCTGCAACGAGAAGATTTGAATCCCATTGAATTAGCTGAAGGTTATAAGCAACTTATAGAAGATATGAACCTTAATCAGAATGAGGTGGGAAAAAGAGTAGGAAAAGATCGCGCGACCATAGCCAATACCATAAGATTATTAAAACTCCCAAATCTGATTATTGAAATGATAGAAAACAATAAGCTCTCTTCAGGTCATGCCAGGGCGTTGCTCGCAATCGAGAGTGATAATAAGAAGGTAGCGCTTGCAAAGCAGACCGTTTCTAAAAAACTATCTGTTCGAGATCTTGAAAAAATAATCAGAAAACGCAAAACACCAAAACAACCACATAAAGAAGACACTTTATCGGTTATACATGCCCAGGAAGCGGCAAAAGAACTCACCGAATTACTCGGATTACCTGTTGAAATCAATCACAGCGGACCCGGTGGCAGGTTAAGTGTCCGCTACGCTACCATTGAAGAACTTGATCAAATAACTCGCTTGCTGCAACGTAAGGTCTGATTCTCGTGTCAGACACACTCAAGACCAACGGAGACGGTATTCGTTGCGCTATCCACCGGACTGAGCAAGCCGATGTACTATTAAGAAAACTTCTACAGCATCACAAAAAATCTTCTAAAGGATTAGGGATATTTGCGGTCGGAGGTTACGGTCGCAGCGATAATACTCTGCGAAGTGATCTCGACCTGGTATTATTAATCCGTGACGATATTTCACCGCATGAAAAAGCTATTAATAAGTTAGTGCAGGGATTATGGGATAATGGTTGGTCACCAGCACAAACAGTCTTGAAGTTACATGAAATCGATGCAGACTTCCTGGCAATACCTGACCGTGCTTCAGCGTTGTTGGAGTCGAGATTTCTCTGGGGTGATATCAGCCTCGCTGACGGACTTGATATCCGTTTGTGCTCAATGTTCGACGAGTTTGTCTGGAACCAGTTCATTGAATCAAAAGTCGATGAATTCATTTTAAGAAGAAGAAAATATGGCGAGGTTGTTCGTGTTGTGGAGCCGGATTTGAAATCTCAAGCTGGCGGGTTACGGGATCTGCATCATGTTTTCTGGATTGAAAGAGCGCGAACAGCATTGGATTTAAAATGGTTTGTAAGGCGCAGAAGGTCGCCATCAGTTTTTTCTTTCCTCAACAGACTATATAAAGCAAATCTATTAGACACTAATGAAATAAATGATCTTCATTATTCATTTGACTTGATGTTGCGAGTCCGTGAAGCGCTGAGGCGTGTAACCTTACGTGAAGAAAACAAGTTGACAGTTGGACTCCAACCGCAAGTTGGAAAACTTCTTGGATTTGATGGTGATGACCGAACTGCAATGCAAGCGCTCATGAGAGCAGTTTATCGCGCAATGGGTAAAACGGCAAGATTTTCTGAAGAATTCAGCACATTATTAGCAGAATCAGGATTGAAAAAATCAAAGAAAAAAGTGAATATCCCTGATTTGGCGGGAGTAAGTATATCAGGTGACCGTATCCTGCTCGAGCAAGATGAACCGAGACTACTGGCAGAATCACCGAAACGGTTAATTGAATTGATTAACGCTTGCCATAATAAGGGTATGACACTATCGGGGGTAGCCCGGCATCAAACCCGTCAGGCTATTTGTTATTACTGGCAGAAAAATAATGATCCGCATCTTTGGGCAGAGGCTTTACGAGGATTGTTCGATTCTGATCACGGATTTGGTTCGAAATTCCGAATGCTTGCTGAATTGGATGCAATTGAACCCTGGTTACCTGAATGGAAAGAACTTTCAGGATTCACAACAGGGAGTTATTACCATGCATACACTGTCGATGAACATACATTGAGGGCCTTAGAGGAGCTTGATAATTTACCCAATGATGGGAAAGAGGGTATGCCCGAGTCAACTTGGTTGAATTGTGAAAACCGGGTTGAAGTGTATTTATCCATTTTACTCCATGATATTGGAAAATGCCGCAGTGGGAATCATTCGGATAAAGGTGCAGATATAGCTGTCAGGGTAATTAAACGGTTAGGCTGGCATGAATTAGCAACACCTGTTGCAAAACTTGTCCGAAAACATTTAATGATGGAACAAAATGCTTTTCGCAGAGATTGTTCTGATCCAGCAGTAATAGAACATTTCGCTGAAATTGTGGGGGATATTCCTTCATTGAATGCTTTATATCTGCTTACGGTATGTGATTTGCGGGCAGTTCGTAAGGGAGTCTGGACGATTTGGAAAGGTCATTTGCTTTCCGAGTTATTGCTGTCAACCCAGGAATGGTTCAAAACAGGTAGGAAAAAGCTGCAACTATCTTATATAGAAAAAATGAACAGTATCGCTGAAAAGGTTGGTTCAGATGACGATTCTGTCAACAGGGTAAAGGTCTTTCTGGAGAGCATGGAAGAAGAATATCTTCGAGTAGTTGAATCAGGAGAGGTAGCTGAACACCTGGCTGCTATGGAAGAAGTTATCGGCGGCAAACCTTTTAGATGGCTGATAAATACGAGTAGTGGATTTGTTACATTAACTATAGTCACACGTGACCGTATTGGTTTATTAGCACAGGTTGCGGGATTGTTCGTATCACAGGGGATAGGGATTCGAGAGGCGAGAATATTTACCAGGAAGGATGGTATCGCTGTTGACCGCTTCAGAGCTGAAGATATTGAACCGAATGGTGTGCCACTTGAAGAACGACTCAATAAAATTAATGATTTATGGAATAGAATAGAGCATGATGATTTCCTGCTCGAAAAATATTTGGATGGCTACAAAAGACGGAAGAAATTAACCGGGAGACCTGCTGCGGTTGTTGAAAGCGAAGTGGTACTAAACAGATCTGAGAATGGATGGCTTATTGATGTATCCGGTACGGATAGTACAGGATTGTTGTACAGGCTCTGCACTGTGATTTCATTATCCGGATTGGATCTGCAAACAGCAAGAGTCAGCGGCAGACTCGATGGTATTCATGATGCTTTTTTCTTTAAAGATCCAAAGAATTTACTAAATACAAAAAAACAACGCGATTATCTGATAGAAAGCCTCCGTCAAGTCATCAGCGTTAGCGAGTAATCCGATGATGAAGAAAATCATCTACTTTCTATGTATTACTTCTTTGATTGCCTTCTTGGGATGTGCAGGACTCAAGCCTGATCCAAGATATAACAGTAACAGGAGATCTGCGCCTTCCGGCAAAAAGAATGCTTCCAAAGACGCGAAGAAGAAATCTCAATCAAAAGCAAATGCTGAAAAGAAAAAGAGTACTAAACAAAAATATTCCAGAGACCGCCTCGACAAGGAAGTACAAAGCTGGGAGGGAACACCTTATGCCTGGGGGAGAAGCGGAAAAGGAAGTGGTGTTGATTGCAGTGCATATACCCAATCTGTCATGAAAAAGGTTTATGGTATAAATCTTCCCAGAACTTCAGCTCAACAGTATAATACAGGAAAATTTGTCAAAAAGAACAGTCTTCGAAGAGGCGATCTGGTTTTCTTCAATACTACGGGAAAAGGTGTTTCACACGTTGGAATTTACCTGGGACATGGAAGATTTACACATTCCTCCAACAGCGATGGCGTGACCATTAACAAACTTACTGATTCTTACTACAGAAAGCGTTACCTTGGAGCCCGAAGGGTTATTGGGAGATAAAAGATTAGAAAACTTAAAGCAAATGAGCAGATAAATATAAATTAACACTTGAAATTGCAGTTTTGATTACGGCATAGAGATGACAGAGTCTGAACGATACAAAGAACTTATCCATTTAATCGAGCATCATGATTGGCGTTATTATGTTCTTGCTGATCCGGAAATTGGTGATGAGGAATATGACGCGCTGAATCGTGAGATGCTCGAAATCGAAAAGCTGCATCCTGACTGGATCACTCCTTTAAGTCCAAGTATGCGAGTTGGCGGAAGGCCGTCTGATGAATTTGTCACCGTAACACATGTACAGCCGATGATGTCACTGGCAAATACTTATTCAATACAAGAAGTCGAAGGTTTTGAAAAGCGTGTAAAACAATTACTTGATGAAGAGATATTTACATTTACTTGTGAGCCTAAAATTGATGGTGTGGCAGTTTCTATTCAATATAAGAATGGCATATTTTCAAAGGGAGCAACCAGGGGCGACGGCTTACAGGGTGATGATATCACAGAAAACCTGAGAACGATTCGTGGATTACCACTTAGAATAATATCAGGTGCAGGAAAATCAAAAGATTTTGAAATTCGTGGTGAAGTATATTTGGCACATGAAGATTTCTCGCAGATCAGCCGTGATCGCGAAGATTCGGGAATGGCGCCATTTGCAAATCCGAGGAATGCAGCCGCTGGATCGCTGAAACTGCTGAACCCGAAAGAAGTAGGTAAAAGAAGACTGCGCATCTGGGTATATGAGCTGATTGCAGCCGATGAATGGGCTGGAACAAAACATAGCGCAAGATTAAATATCCTGGAAGAAATGAGATTTCCAGTTGTAAAAACTTGGAAAGTAGTGGGCAATGCAGAGCAGATAGAAGAGTACTGGAAAGAACTTGATTCGTTAAGGGAATCAATACCTTATGATATTGATGGAATTGTTATCAAGATTAACGAAATCAAGTTGCGTGAAACTCTCGGCACTACCGCTAAGACGCCTCGATGGGCAATTGCATATAAATTCCGCGCTCGTAAAGCTATCACTCGACTTATTTCAATTACACACCAGGTAGGAAGAACGGGTGCAGTAACGCCGGTTGGAGAACTGGAGCCGGTACTCCTGGCAGGTTCCACCATCCGGAGGGCAACCTTACATAACGAAGAGGAAATCAAAAGGCTTGGGCTTGCTCCGGGAATGGACGTAATTATTGAAAAAGCCGGTGATGTAATTCCAAAGGTTACCGGACGCAGCGAAAATGTTCCTGCCGGAAAGTACAATTATCCGGAGTTTTGCCCGGTATGCAAAGAACCATTAGTGAAGCCTGAAGAAGAAGTTATATGGCGCTGTGTAAACATCAGTTGCCAGGCGATGTTGAAAGGTCGATTGATTCACTTTGCATCACGCCAGGCAATGGATATAGAGGGGCTTGGTCAACAAACTGTCGAATTATTAGCAGATCATGATTTATTAAGCGATCCTGGTGATATTTATTCCCTCAATTATGTTAAAATTGCACATTTACCGGGTTTTGGTGACCTTTCAGCCAGAAAATTGTTACAGGGTATTGAAGCATCTAAACAAAGACCACTCAATCATCTAATCTTTGGCTTAGGTATTAGGCTGGTGGGAGCTGGTGTAGCCAGGACGCTTTCAAAGAGATATGGTCATCTCGATGAAATTGCAGACGCAATCGTAAAGCCGGAGCTTCTTGAATCCATCGGCGAAATCGGCCCCAAGATCGTTGGAAGCCTTGTTGATTTCTTCAGTCGTCCTAAGAACCTTGTAGTCATTGAAAAACTTAGAAATGCGGGAGTTAATTTTGGTATCAAAGAACGCAGCGAAGAAACAAATCAAGAACCCTTAGCAGGAAAACGAGTAGTCATTACAGGTTCTTTAACTGATATGACTCGAGAGGAAGCATCCAGTGCATTACGAGAGCTTGGTGCAAGGGTCGTGTCTTCGGTATCTTCGCGCACAGATTTTGTGGTAGCTGGAGAATTACCTGGAAGTAAAGTTGAAAAAGCTAAACATTTGGGAATTAAAATTATTGAGGAAAATGAGTTTGTCGAATTACTGAAAGATCAGGACAAAAGATGAGAACATATTTATAAGGTTTTGGAATTATTTTATTGCAGATTGATTTGATATTCACCACTTTAACAGTTTGTAGAAAACCGGATTTTAGATTGATAAGTATTAATAATATTATCAAATTATTGAGTCTGGATTTTTGATATAGACCAGAAAGATTTTATCGGAGAAACATTATGGCCACTACTGCTGATTTCCGAAATGGATTGGTTGTTCGTTTTAAAAATGAACTATATGCAATTGTTGAGTTTCAACATGTGAAGCCTGGAAAGGGCGGCGCATTTGTTCGCACAAAATTTAAAAATGTCGTATCGGGTCGTGTTCTGGAAAATACTTTTCGCGCCGGTGAAAAAGTTGAAGTAATCAAATTAGCAGCGCGATCAATGCAATACCTTTATCAGGAAGGTGAACAATATGTTTTTATGGAAGAAGAAACATATGAGCAGTATAACCTCAACTCCTCATTGCTGGAAGGGAATGTGGGAAATTATCTTAAAGAAGGCGAATCATATAAAGTCCTCTTTGAAGAGTCAGAACCTCTCATAGTAGAAGTTCCAAATTTCCTTGAGCTTAAGATAACAGTTACTGAGCCAGGAGTTAAGGGAGACACTGTATCTTCAACAACGAAACCGGCGACGCTTGAAACTGGAGCGGTCGTTCAGGTACCGTTATTTGTTAGTGTTGGGGAGACCATCAAGGTTGATACCAGGACAAATGAATATCTCGAAAGAGTCAGCAAATAATCTAATTTTCATCGAATATATTTTTATCTTGATAAGAATGTTATAATTTTGTTGTTCAAATTGGAGAATAATTATGGATTGGTCTGAAGTCCGCAAATTGGTAAAGCTTGTAGAACGAAGTGATATTCAGGAAATAGAGTTGGAGAGGGAAGGCACTCGGATTCGAATATGTAAAGCAACCCCGGCTGCAGCCAATTCACCGGTTGTATATTCACAACCACAAGTACAATATCCCGGAATCGTTTATCCTGCTCCTGTTTCACATCAGACTGTAGAATCAGAGATACCTCAGGAATCTTCAGCACCCAGCAAAAATTACAGCGAATTAAAGTCTCCGATGGTAGGAACTTATTACTCTTCACCTGCGCCGGATGCCGAAGCATATGTTCGAGTGGGGGATTGGGTTCAAGCCGGTCAAACTCTCTGTATAGTGGAAGCAATGAAACTGATGAATGAGATAGAATCGGACATTGGCGGAAGAATTGTTGAAATTCTTTGCGATAATGAAACTCCTGTCGAATTCGGTCAGGTACTTTTCCTCATAGATCCGAAGGGGTAGCGTGTTTTCAAAAATATTAGTAGCTAATCGCGGTGAAATTGCGCTTCGTGTCATACGCGCTTGCCGCGAAATGGGAATACAAAGTGTGGCTGTCTATAGTGAAGCGGATGCTGATTCGCTGCATGTCAGGTTTGCTGATCAGGCAGTGCGAATCGGTCCTGCACCATCCCTTAAAAGTTATCTTGATTATCGACGTATAATAGCCACCGCCGAAATATCTGGAGCTGAAGCCATTCATCCCGGATACGGTTTTTTAGCTGAAAATGCTGAATTTGCCGAGATGTGTGAAGAAAGTGGTTTCACGTTTATCGGACCCTCGCCTGAATCTATCACTATAATGGGTGACAAAGCCTTAGCTAAGAAAACAATGACGGATGCCGGTGTTCCTGTGACGCCTGGTTCAGATGGGATAATCAAGGATCTGAACGAAGCGAGGCAGATTGCCGAAGAAGTAGGTTTCCCCGTTATTATAAAGGCAAGTGCTGGTGGGGGAGGTAAAGGTATGCGGCTGGCTCGTACTTCTGAAGCTTTGGAGTCAGCTTTTGAACTGGCTCGAGCAGAGGCTATTTCGGCTTTTTCCAGCTCGGATTTATACCTTGAGAAATTCATTAAGAATCCTCGCCACGTAGAGGTGCAAATTCTTGCTGATAGTTATGGTGATGTCATTCACCTTGGCGAAAGGGATTGTTCTATTCAAAGACGGCATCAAAAGCTGATTGAGGAAAGTCCTTCTCTAGCAGTGACACCTGAGATAAGAAAAAAACTGGGTGATTCGGCTGTTCTTGGTGCAAAAAAAGCTAATTATCGAGGTGCAGGGACAATTGAGTTCCTGTTAGATAAAGACGGCAATTATCATTTCATGGAAATGAATACCCGGATACAGGTTGAACATCCTGTGACCGAGATGGTTACAGGCATAGATCTGATTAAACAGCAAATCCTGGTTGCGGCAGGTGAACATTTGAGTATTAAACAGGAAGATATTATCATTACCGGGCATGCGATTGAGTGCAGGATAAATGCAGAGAACCCGGACAATAATTTCTTGCCTGCACCGGGATTAATTGAGACTTTTCATGTACCTGGCGGGATGGGAGTTCGAGTGGATACTCATGCTTATGATGGCTATGTTATCCCACCGCAATATGACTCTTTAATTGCCAAGCTGATCGTCTATGGTGAGAACAGAAATGATGCTATCAATAAGGCGAAAAGTGCTCTTACCGAATTCATTGTTGAAGGTATTCCGACAACTATTTCGTTCCATCTGGCGGTGATGAACAATAAACAATTTATTAGTGGTGATTTTTCTACAAGTTTTATTGAGGAAGAATTTACTTTTGGTAAGTAAACAAGTAGGGAGGATAAAAGGATGTCACAAATCCCAAAAGATTGTAAGTACACTGAAGAGCATGAATGGGTTAAAATGGAAGGTGATATCGCTACGATGGGTATCACTGATTATGCACAAGGTGAACTCGGTGATGTAGTATTTCTTGAACTACCTGAAGAAGGTGATATATTAAAATTGGGTGAAGCATTCGGTTCAATTGAAGCGGTAAAAACTGTTGCGGATTTATACTCACCAGTAAGTGGTGAAGTTGTTGGTGTGAATTCCGAACTTGAAGATACTCCTGAAAATGTAAACCAGGATCCTTTTGGTGAGGGATGGCTGATAAAAATTAAAATATCTGACAGCGCCGAACTGGATGGATTAATGGATGCCTCAGCTTATGAACAGCATATTGCTTGATTTGTAATAGTTCGCAAATCTATCACATTAAGCATGAATCAACAATATCTATTGAATAAAAGAGCAAAGAACTGAGCTTTCGAGGAAATTTCTACTAATGTCTTATGTGCCACACACAGCGACTCAAATTGAAGAGATGCTGCAGGAAATCGGGGTAAAAAACTACGAAGATTTGATCAAGGCGATCCCACTAGAATTACGCCTTGAGAATGGAATTGACATTCCAAATGGATTATCAGAGCTTGAGGTCATAAATCATTTATCAAAAGTTGGCTCTGAAAACCGGAAAGCAATTGACTCCGTCTCGTTTCTTGGCGGTGGCAGCTATGATCATTTTATTCCTTCAGCAGTAAATGCACTCCTTTCAAGAAGCGAATGGTACACTGCATATACCCCTTACCAGCCTGAAGTCTCGCAAGGTACGCTCCAGGCTATCTATGAATATCAGTCAGTGGTTTGTGATATAACAGGTATGGATGTCGCGAATGCCAGCGTGTATGATGGCGCTACAGCTTTGACAGAAGCGATGCTACTGGCTCTAAGGCATGGTAAAAGGAAAACCAAAATACTTGTCAGTGCTGGCATTCATCCGCATTACATGCAAGTAATAGATACTTATGCAAGTACTTCGGGTGTTGATGTAAAGGTAATCGAATCAAAGAACGGAATCACCGATATCCATGAATTGGATGCAAATATTGATGATTCTGTTGCTGCCTTTATTTTTTCACAACCGAACTTTTTTGGTCTCCTGGAAGATGCTGATTCATTAGTAAAAATATCGCATGGAGCAGGGGCACTTGCAGCGGTGAGTGTTTACCCGGTAAGCCTTGGTATGTTATCCTCACCGGGTGAATACATGGCGGATATTGTTACAGCTGAAGGTCAATGCCTGGGAAATCCGGTTGGCTTCGGAGGACCATATCTTGGAATATTTGCCGCAAAACAGAAGTTGATTCGCCAGATACCGGGACGAATATCTGGTGAAACTGTCGATCGTGACGGTAAACGTGGATATGTCCTGACATTACAAACACGTGAACAGCACATCAGGCGAGGTAAGGCTACTTCAAATATCTGTACTAATGAAGGATTAAACGCTCTTGCAGCAGTAATATATATGGCATTGATTGGAAAAAGAGGTTTCCAGGAATTAGCAGAATTATGTTATCACAAGGCTCACTATCTTTATGAACAAATCTGCAACCTTGATGGTTATTCAGCCGAATACCCCGGGGAATTTTTTAACGAATTTACAATCCATACACCGGTTCCAGCTAAGGAAGTGGTAGATAAAGCTGCTGAGAAAGGATTTTTCCCTGGTATCCGCCTGGATCGATTCTATCCAAATATGGATCATAGCCTTTTAATTGCTGTGACAGAAAAACGATCCCGTCAGGAAATGGATGACCTCGTTGAGGTATTAGCACAGATTTAGAATTTTTCAATTTACTACCTGAGGACTGGATAACGGTCATTTACTTTCCTTAATTTCGGAACAAGTCGCTTTTCATAAGGAAACAATTAATTGATAGTAAGCTATTCTTAACATTATGGTAAACAAACCTTAAAGGAGGTTTTCATGCCTAATCTCGGATATATTGTTCTGCTGGTTTTTGCGGTTATTCTTCTAATATCAGCAATAAAAGTTGTGCGTGAGTATGATCGTCTTGTTATTTTCCGGCTTGGTCGATTGAGTGGGGTGAAAGGACCTGGACTAATATTCATTATCCCGATCATCGATCAGGTGAAGCTTGTCACTACGCGCATCCAGGTTTTCGATGTCCAACCCCAGGATCTTCTCACCAAAGACAACGTAAGTGTGCAGGTAAATGCTGTCATTTATTTCAGGGTACTCGATCCTGACCGCGCTGTTGTAGCGGCTGAGAATTACTTCCAGGCAACAATTCAAATAGCACAGACTACTTTAAGAGCTGTGGTAGGTGAGACAACCCTTCAAACTCTTTTAGATGAACTTGCCAATGTGAATTCGAGGCTTCAAGAGATAATTGATGAACATACTGACGCCTGGGGTGTAAAGGTATCGACTGTTGAAATCAAACATGTCGATCTGACTCCTGAATTAAAACGTGTCATGGCGGCTGAAGCGGAAGCGGACAGGGAAGCGAAAGCTAAGGTCAGACACGCCAAAGGAGAATTAGAGGCAGCAAAAGAATTAATTGAGGCTGCTGAAATTATGGAACCTCATCCTATTTCGTTAACATTGCGCTACTTGCAAACCTTGAAAGAGGTTGCAGCAGAAAACAACTCGACTACGCTTTTCCCGATACCTATTGATTTATTTGAGGTATTTCTAAAGGGAAATAAAAAACAATAGGTTCACGAGAAAGAACTTGATTAAAGAATAGAATCACTATTCTAATCAACTGTCAAAATCCAATATGGTATATTTTATAAATAGGGTCTCCTGAAAATAATTTCTCAGGAGACCCTAATTAAACTGGACAGCAACGGATACATTTTTATACAGCTATTTCATAAACTATCATGGTGGATTTGCTGTGTGATAATCCATTAGGAAAGTTTCCATCATATCTTTAATATTCTGCCGTACACTTTCTACCACTCTCTTCTTATCAACGACTACAAGCAAATCCGATGACCAGATAGTCGCACCTTTTACCACTTTATCGTTAAATTCAATTTTTACATTTGCATTCAAATCAAATGAAATGTTATAGCTGAACTGCCCTGTCCGGCTCATTAAACTTGTTATTCTCACATATAACCAGGGTGTTTCAGGAGCTTCAACAACTGGGGCGACTTTAATCCCTGCGAGCTGAAGTTTTGATTCAATATCCTCTTTTAAGATTTGTTTATTAAGCCCTTGTGCAGCCAGATCATTGTCCAGTTCTTCAATCAGGATGATGAATTTCTTCAATCCAATCAAAGGCATAGATTTTTGCACCGAGTACTCGTTCTGCTCTGATGCATATACCTGTGGACACAGGCATATTGAAAGAGCAAATGGAAAAAAGAATTTGATGATTCTGTGCATCTTTTCATCCTCCGAAGCGTTTAAGGCATCAAGGCGTTGTATTGTTGATTATAACCTATGTAAAAAGCTGAGAAATCACAAGTGGATTATATTAATCCGATGTGAAAATTTGCGTAAGATATAAGGAGTAATAGATAGCATTAACAATCACCCTTCTCGAAGAGAAGTTTAATAAAAGTGATTGATCTTTTTTTTCACATAGTTTATACTAACCTACTTAAATAATAATGTCAATATAAATTGATATCGCAGGAACACTTTTCCCCGATTATTCTCTAATTCAAGGTGAAAAGTTGTCTGTTTTACGGTTATCTGCTGGATATTTCCAGTGCGGAGGCTGGATGATACGAAAAGAAATATTTTACACAGGATTAACGATTATTGTATTGTTTTTCCTGACAACCACTAGTTTTTCAGAGCCGGTTGTCCTCGATTGGGATGCAGCCTGGGATTATGCTCTTGAAAGAAATGAGGGGTTAGCTGAGGCTAAAGACGAGGTTGTTCGATCACATCACCGGGTAGGAGAAGCATGGGCATCTGCATTGCCGACGGTGAGTTTCACCGGAGCATACCAGCATTATTTCATGGTTCCGTCAGTAATCTTTAATCTTCCGGAGGAGATGAATATTGATCCTTCTACCGGTCAAAGCATGGGACCATTGCGATTGAAAACACAGATGCAGGCTGAAAATAACATTATCGGAAATATCGAACTTCAGCAGCCATTATATATCGGTGGAAAAATTGGCTTGGGGCTGCGCCTGGCAAAACAATACCAGGAGTTGACAGAACTTAATGTGAAGGTATCTCGTCAGGATTTACGCGTTGAACTGATATCTATATTTTATGGCGCCATCGTTGCAGATGAAGCTGTTAAACTCAGCCATGAAGTTCTTGAGCAGATAGAGGCTTATTTCAAGCAAGTTAATGATATGTACAATCAAGGTTTGGTAAGTGAATATGATCTCATTCGTGCCAAGGTTCAAATCGCCACTGTTCGACCGATGATAATTGAGGCGGAAATGAACCGCGATTTGGCATATAAAGCCTTAAAAAATCTGATTGGCATGGATGTTGACCAGGAAATTACCATCAAGGGAAAACTTCAACTGTCAGATTCAATAGAGATGGGATATACCGAAGCAAATACACTTGCGATGAATGAGCGTGTTGAATTCCAACAGCTTGATCTTCAGAAGAAACTTTTAGAGGGTCAGGAAGAAGCTGAAAGGCGTAACATATATTGGCCAAATTTGTTTGCCGGGCTGAAGTGGGAAACAATGGCGCAATCGGAAGATTATAAAGTCAATAAATATGAGTTTCTTAGCGGCATTGGTGGATCAGTTGCACTCCAAGTGCCACTTTTTGACGGTTGGCGATCCCACCACCGGGTGCAGCAGGCGAGAGTGAGTATCCGGAATGTCCAGCGTTATAAAAGTCAATTGGAACGCGGTGTAAAAATGCAGACGTTTCAAGCGATGCAGAATCTTGAGAAAGCCATAGAGGATTTGAAAGCAGCAAACGAGACCCTCGAACTCGCAGAGAAGGGATACAGGATTGCCGAAGTTCGCTATTCAAGTGGAGTTGGAACACAGCTTGAGGTTCTTGACGCCCACCGGATTGTAAGCAGCAGTAAGGTTGCGGTTTTGTCGGCAATATACAGCCAGAAAGTTGCCCGGGCAGCGTTTGATCGAGCTGTCGGGTTACACATTCAGACGGATCAGGAGTAGAGGAAAATGATGAAAAAAATAATTGGATTTGGTATCATTGGAATCATAATAGTTTTTCTTGTATTGGGTGTAATGCGCTCGCAAAAACGCGAAGAAGTGCAAAGCATTGCCAAAATTCAGAAACAGGAAGGTGTACCCGTCCTGGCTGTTACGGTGAAACCTGGTACTGTTTCGAATAAGAGAAGTTTTTATGGGACTGTCAGAGCAGCAAACCAGACCTCGGTTTCCTCAAAACTCATGGAACGCATCGATCAAATCCTTGTGAAGGTGGGAGAGAGGGTAGAGCAGGATCAGGTCATGGTCCAGTTTGACACAACCGCTTCCCAGGCTGCAGTAGTTCAACAACGTCTCGCTATGGAGAACTCAAAGAAAGACTACGAGCGAATGAAATCGTTGTTTGACGAAGGCGCCATTAGCCAGCAGATGCTCGATCAGGTTAAACTTGGTTTTGATATTGCATTGGAAAATTATCAGTCCTCAAGACGAGCCGTAAACATCTTGTCGCCTGTCTCAGGTATTGTTTCAAGAATCGACAGACTTGAGGGTGACATTGCCATGCCGGGTGACGTACTCATGACCATTGTCAGTAGTAAAAGACTTGAAGTCTCTTTCGATGTTACTGCTCAGGATAGAAGCCTGATCAAAGAGGGTCAACGTATTAAAGTACGTTTGGACGGCGAAGCTGGAATCGATGGAAAAATTACTGAGATCAGTCTCGCCACCAGGGAGGAAACAAGAATGTTTCCTATTACAGCATCAATTCCAGCCACCAAAGGTTTTTATCCCGGTTTGCTTGCGACAGTGGACGTAACAATTACGGAACATATTGATGTGTTAGCCGTACCTGCGGATGCATTGGTAAAAAAAGGCGAGGAAACCTTTGCTGTAGTTATTGAAAGCGATATTGCTCATTTGAAAGCTGTTTCGACAGGATTGAGGGACAACGAGAATATCGAAATTATATCAGGTCTGAATGTGGATGATGTTGTCGCAGTTTATGGGCATCAAACTCTTGAAGATGGTGAAAAGGTTAAAATCGTTGAGGAATAACACTATAAGCCTTGAGGCTTTGCATACAAAGTAAGTAGGATAATTTCATGAAACTTGCCGATATATCCATAAAACGACCTGTAATGATGACAATGGTTATTATGACTTTTGTCGTCGTCGGTATTTTCAGCCTTGGGAGACTGGGGCTTGATTTGATGCCTGACATAGATTTTCCCTTCATCAGTGTGGTAACCATTTACCCTGGAGCCGGACCAGAAGAGATAGAAAAATTGCTCAACGAACTGATGGAAGAGGAAATCAGTAGTATCAGTGGAGTCAAAAACACTTTCTCGACGGCACAAGAAGGTGTCAGTATAATATTTGCTGAATTTCAATTGGGGCAGGATGTAGATATTGCCGCCATAGATGTAAAGGATAAGATTGACGGTATCAGGTTTCAATTACCCGATGATATAGAGGAACCGGTAGTACAAAAATTTGATATGGGAATGGGGGCTATTGTCAACCTTTCGGTAACTGGACCGTATCCCCTCGAAGACCTTTTTGTATTCGTTGATAAGACTGTAAAACCTGAATTATCAAAGATTCCTGGATTAGCTAATATTGACATAGTTGGAGAAAAAGAACGCGAAATTGAGGTGGCGCTCTCAGCACAAAAACTTCGCGCTTTTGGAATCAGTCCCCTCCAGGTGGTTATGTCGCTTGCCGTTGAGAATATGACCCTTCCTGTCGGGAGGATTGAAAGCGGAAGAAATGAATATACTCTGCGTTTAAGCGGGGAATATGATAACTTAGAGGAACTTTCAGCAGTTCAATTAATGACCACGAATGGTCCGGTTCGGCTTGATCGAATTTCCAGAATAACCGATACGTTCGCTGAACAGCGGGAACTTACACGATTCAATAATGTATCCAGTATCGGTGTGGATATTATCAAGAGGAAAGATGCCAACACTGTTCAGGTTGCGGATCTCGTTTATCAGGCTCTCAAAAAACTCGAGTCACGTCTTCCTGAAGGTGTAAAGATAGAGGTAGCAAACGATACAAGTGATTTTATCAGGGACTCAGTTGATGACGTTTCCGGTAACCTGGTAATGGGAATTCTGTTTACCGCTATCGTTCTATTTGTTTTTCTCCATAGCTGGCGCGGGACAGTTATCGCTGCCGTTGCAATGCCAATAAGTATTATTTCAACTTTTATTCTTATTGATTTTGCCGGTTTTACCATTAACGTAATGACATTGATGGGACTGGCTATTTCTGTCGGAATACTGGTGGTGAATGCAATTGTCGTTCTCGAAAATATAGAACGATACCAGGGCTTGGGATTAAGCGCGAAGGAAGCTGCCTCCAAAGGAACCGGCGAAATTGCTGTTGCAGTGACTGCGGCTACATTGACAAATATTGTCGTTTTCACACCAATGGCGTTTATGCAAGGCATAGTCGGTCAGATATTCAAACAGTTCGGGCTTACTGTAGCATTTGCAACAGCATTCAGTCTTCTCGTCAGCTTTACTCTTACACCGATGATGGCGTCGAGAAAGCTGAAATCCGGGTTCTATTTTATCATTGGTTTGTTGACCTTCTGGGCAGTCTGGAATTTTCTTGGTGTAACAGCGACAATTATAACCGCTTCTGTCGTTTTGCTTCTTCTAATAGCAGAAAAATTAGGATTAATGAAAAGATTCAGTATTTTCTGGGACAAGTGGTATGATGAGCTGACTGAAGATTATCGTGTTGGGCTCAAATGGGCGCTTAATCACAGATTTATAATAATATCGGCTGTTGGTATTGTTTTCTTATTTGGAATGTTCCTTTTTCGTTTTATTGGCAGCGAATTTTTCCCCGGCTATGATCAGCGAATGTTCTCCGTTTCTGTAGAGATGCCTGCTGGAGCACGTTTGGAAGAAACGAATCGAGTGCTTTACAGAATCGAGAAGGAATTGGAGCAATATCCCGAAGTTGAAACCGTTTATACCGCATTAGGCAAAAGCAGTCTTGGCGGTTTTGGCGGAGGACAGGGAGTGCAGTACGGCGCAATACTTGTAAACCTGCTGGATAAAGAAGAAGGTGATTATTCGTCCACTGCAGACTTGATTAAAACCCTGCGACCACGCCTGGCTGATATTCCCGCTGCCAAGATTATACTTGCTGAGGCTTCCATGTTTGGCGGCGGCGGAGGCTCTGACATCGAATTGCAGCTCCAGGGCGACCGGATGGAAGATCTCGAAGCAGCCGCAGCCCGTACTATCGAATTGATTCGTAATACAGGAAATGCAGTTGACGTTCGTTCTGACTGGCAATTGGGGAAACCGGAGATAGTAGTTCGTCCCAATCGTATTCAGTTGTCTGACCGTGGTGGTTCGGTACAGGACGTTGCCATGACCCTGCGTACCCTATTCGAAGGAATGGTTTCCACAAGATACAGGGAAGGTGGAGATGAGCATGATATTCGAGTGCGCCTGATGGAAGATGATAGAAATAGAGTGGATAGAGTCAGTGATCTACTTATACCTATTATGGGTGATTTTGTACCGTTGAAAGATATTGCTTCAGTCGAGTTTGGATCAGGTCCAACTCAAATTACAAGAAAAAATAAACAGCGAATGGTTACTATCTCTGCAAATGTTGCTTCAGGCACAATGGGGGAGTTGCAGGCTCAGATAATTGAAGCGCTCGAGCTGCCGATAACCCCGCCCTCACAACAGATCAAAGACATTTTATCAGGGGTAAGCAGTGTTACTCCCAGACAGAGCCCAAAACTTCCAACGGGAGTTACTGTGTATTTTGGCGGTGAAGCCGAAATAATGGCAGAATCATTCTCCAGCCTGTTCCAGGCGTTGATACTGGCGATTATCCTTACTTATATGCTGCTTGCCGCTATCCTCGAGAGTTACCGCTTCCCGTTGATTATTATGATGACTCTGCCGTTAGGTCTGGCAGGTGTTTCAATGGCGCTGGTCATATCAGGGAAATCAATTTCCATGTTCTCCCTTATGTCGATAGTTATGCTGGTGGGAATTGTGGTCAATAACGGCATCCTCCTGATAGATTACACTGCACAACTGCGAAAAGAGGGGAGAGGACTACGTGAGGCGGTTCTGGAAGCTTGTCCAATACGCCTGCGTCCTATCCTGATGAGTACTTTTGCAACTTCCCTTGGTATGCTACCACTCGCTATAGGTCTCGGCGCAGGTGGGGAGTTCCGTGCCCCTATGGCGATTGTTGCTATCGGTGGATTAATTGTATCAACCTCACTGACGCTATTTGCGATCCCGGTGATGTACACGGTGCTTGAAGCAAAGGGAGAAAAAGCAAGAATTTTGGAGTAACACCGTATATCGATTGAAAGACATCAGTGGAATTTTCAGCTTGAGTTATATCTTTTGTAAACATACAGTTGTTTTCAAGTTTTATCCAGAGTAATTCAGGTATTTATCATGATACAAGTCAAAGACTTACACTTCAAATATCCCGGCAATAGTGACAATACTATTAAAGGGATTAGTTTTTCGGTTGATAAGGGTGAAGTCTTTGGCTTCCTGGGGCCAAGCGGCGCAGGTAAAAGCACTACCCAGAAAATTCTGATTGGAATACTCAAAAAATATGCTGGTATCGTATCAGTGATGGGGCAGGATATCAATACTGTCAAATCAGACTACTACGAATCAATTGGCGTCGCCTTCGAATTCCCCAACCTTTATTCACGTTTCACTGCACTTGAGAACCTTAATTTCTTCAAGAAATTGTATGACGGAGAAACTGAAGAACCATTAGACCTCCTTGCGATGGTAGGACTTGAAAATGATGCAAACACACGAATTGCTGAATTTTCAAAGGGTATGAAAACAAGATTGAACTTTTGCCGTTCACTCCTGAATAAACCGGATCTAATATTCCTTGACGAACCAACTACCGGTCTTGATCCAGTCAATCTGCGAAAAATTCTCGATATTATCAGGAGCAAGAAAAGTGATGGCAGAACAATTTGTTTGACAACACATGATATGCACGTTGCTGATACTATTTGTGACCGTGTTGCTTTTATTGTTGAAGGCAAAATTGCTCTAACGGATTCTCCTCGAGAATTGAAACTTCAGCATGGTCAGCATGTTGTTCGGCTTGAGTACAGGGACAACAATGTACTGGCAAAAGCAGACTTCAAATTGGATGGAATCGGTGAAAACCAGGATTTCCTCGAGACAATCCGGACCAAACCAATAGAAACCATTCATACGCAGGAAGCCACGCTCGAGGATATATTCATCAAGACCACGGGGAGGAGCCTGCTGTGAGACTGGCACATGCCATCCGTGGAGATATCCTTTTCCAGTTTCGTCATGGGTTTTATTATGCTTATATATTCGTTACTGTGATTTATATCCTTGCACTGCTGAACCTGCATGGCAAGGCTCGTGATATCGTCACTACAGTACTGTTGTTTACCGACACAACCATGCTGGGGTATTTCTTCATCGGGAGTATTGTGTTGCTCGAAAAGGGGCAGAATATCCTTGCCAGTCTATTTGTAACACCGTTGAGGTTATATGAATATTTCATTGCAAAAATCACCTCACTTACCTTGATCGCAATACTTTCATCTCTTATCATAGTTATTGTCACGCATGGGATAACACGCGAGCTTTTCATCTTTCTTCCCGGTCTTGTCCTGATTTCCTGTTTTTTTACACTATTTGGATTCATCTTTTCAGCAAAAGCAAAAAACGTTAATGATTATTTTGCCAGAGCGTTGGGTGTCGGACTTTTTATCAGTTTGCCGATTATCGGATTTCTCAACCTGTATCACACACCCATCTTTTACATCTTCCCAACACATGCGGCTTTAATCCTGATTGATATATTGTTTAAGGAATACAGCAGCTTCGATATTATCTACGCTTTTATCTGCCTCACTGCCTGGTCTGGAATAGCAGCTTATATAGCCTACAAAATGTTTTATAAACATGTTATCCTGACAGTGGGTACGGGAGGATGAAGAAACTAATCGCCTTATCGCTGGCTGACGCGAAAAATATCAGCCGGGATTCGACTTTGATACTTGTACTCTTCGGAACGGTTGCCCTGTTTCTCATGTTATGGCTTGTTGTTCCACTGGTTACAGGATTGTTGATTGAAAAACTCGATTTCGACCTGACTGAATATTATCCCTTGATAGTCAGTTTCATGGCACTTATCCCGTCGATGTTGTTCGGAATGATTATCGGATTTATAATACTCGATGAACGTGACGAGGAGATAATATCCTATATTGCAGTCACACCCCTGATGAAATCCGGTTACTTCACCTATAAACTGTTAGTCTCAACAATAATCAGTTTCCTCTATTTTTTTGTAATTCTTTACCTGACTGGACTTACAACTTTGGGATTTATATATGCCGTTCCCCTGGCATTCATGGTTGCTTTGGAAGCCCCTATGCTGTCGCTTTTCTTTGCAGCATTCGCGGAGAACAAGGTGGAGGGAATGGCGCTGGGTAAGGCTGCCGGGATAATGTATCTTGGGCCGTTTGTCGCTTATTTCTTCAAATCGGATTGGCAGTACTTAGCCGGTATCATGCCGCCCTTCTGGGTCACAAAAGCGTTCCTTTCCGCACAAAGTGAGGATCCTGCCTATTGGCTGTTTGTCTTTATCGGCATCTCAGTTCACTTTGTATTCATATCCTTGCTATTAAAGCGATTTTTAGATAGTCAACGATAAGGTTATTTGATTATCAAGATGAATAGTCATTTAGGAATAAAGCCCGGGATGATTCCTCATTTTCCGAACTTATCACGCACTTCTCTTAGGCAGGCTTCTGCGACTCGCTTTGATCCCAATCCGTCAAGCAATTGAAATCCTTTTAAACTGAAAGATTCTCTTTTCTTACGATCTTTACAAATATTGACGTAGGCATCAAGGATTTGATCATCACTCATGTCTTTCAACCATCCTGCAACACTGGTGATTCCCATTTCCTGCATTGCCCCGGCTGATCCTCTCTGGTTTTCTTCGATGAGGAGAACAATATAGGGTGTGCCAAAAAAAGCAGCTTCATATTGCACCTGACCGCCTGAGATTAATAACAGGTCGGATGATGCAATTAAATCGAGCCAGTTATCAGGTTGAACCAGTCTTTTTGTGAAGGGGAGTTTTTCGAGCCTGGAATTTAACCTGTCGCTGAAAGGATAATTTATACCGGTAACAAAAAACGCTTCATCGGGTATATGTTCCGGTTGCAGGTTTGCGAAAGCTGAGGCGACTCTTCCTGTAACATCATGTTCATCTACACCACCGCCATTTATCAATACACGTTTAACACGTTCCGGTTGGGAGGAGGGTTTATCAGGTTTTCTGTTAAGTACCTCTTTCCTGGTAATCATCCACCCGGGACCAAGCAACAGTCCAGTATCCTCAGGACATTGTGAATAATCCATCTGGAATGCATGAGCATATCCATTATACAAGAGATTTACACCGGAGTAGTTCCTGCCGCCAAATACGTCAGTCGCCAGTACCACAGTATTCTTTTGAAACCTTAGCCAGTAATCATCTGGGAAATGATATCCATCGACTGCAACAAGGATCGGAACGCCAAACTCAGTTTTGACATGCTTCAATATCCAATCCGGCTCTTCCTCTTCAGAAACATCCGGAGGTATAACTGTTGGGTTTATACCGTTTCTCCTTAATGTTTCAACTCCTGCTCCATCCACCAGTCGTGTATAGAACAAGGGACGAAATCCCTCATCTTCCAGCGCTTCCGCTAAACCAATAGATCGCATGATATGACCGTATCCAATGATGTCGCCACCATCGACACGAATCGCCGCTATCATTGGTTTATCGTCTTTGATTACCTCTGGAATGTATCTCTGACAGATTTCAACCATCGATGTTTATTCCAAGCGCTTTGACGGCAATCTCACTGCCATATTCGAAGCATTTTGAGAGCGCTGTATCGTCGGGCACGTATTTTATTTGAAGAGGATCAGCGACAATTTCCACGTTCATTTCTTCAAGCATTTTCTCTACTTTTTTAGCAGCCGCAGGACTCCAGCCATAAGAACCGAATGAAGCACCGTAGATTTTGTGTTTCCTGGGTTTCAAACCCTGTAGATAAGTGAGGATATCAGCGATAGTGGGGAAGAGGTTACTATTCAAATTCGGGCTTCCGATTACCAGCATCTTTGCATCGAGAGCTTCTTTGGCAATCGAACTACGGGTGCAGCGGGATAAAGGCATCAGTTTTATTTCCATTCCCCCGGAAAGCAAACCTTCTCCGATTGCACGAGCCATTAACGCTGTACTCTGCCACATTGTGTCATAAACTACAACAGCTTTATTTGCTGTTTTATGTTCAACCCATTCATGGTATAAATCAAGAATCCATTTTACTTTTGTGCGCCATACCGGACCATGATCCGGCGCGATTATATCAATTGGATTTTCAAATTTCCCGACCTTTTCCAAAACCTTGCCGACAGAAGGCGCGAAGGGCCAGAGAATATTAGCAAAATAGGTCTTTGCCTCGTGATGCAAAATCCAATCATCAATTTCATCATCAAACCGTTCTGCTGTAGCAAGGTGCATTCCGAAGGCGTCATTGGTAAAAAGAATGCGGTCCCTATCCAGGTAAGTGAACATGCTGTCGGGCCAGTGAACCATTTTTGCATCAAGGAATGATAAATTCATATTTCCAAGGTCAAGAGTATCTCCATCCTTGACTGACTGGATTTCCATATCGTTATGGAAATGAGCATTAATGGTCTCAACGCCTTTCCCCGACGCAAAAATACGCTCAGGTTGAATTATATCCAGAACTTCAGGCAGCGCCCCGGTGTGATCCATCTCAGAATGATTGGAAACGATATAATCTATACGGGAGGGATGAACCACGGAGTTGATACGCCCCATCATTTCCCTGACAAACGGTTTCTTGACTGTATCAATGAGCGTGATCTTGTCAGCAAGCACAAGGTAAGCGTTGTAGGTGCTGCCTCTTTCCGTTGCATAACCATGAAAATTAGCAAGCTCCCAGTCAATAGCTCCTACCCAGAACACATTGTCGCTGATTTGTATCGGTCGAAATTGTGGCATTGATCTGTTCCTTTTCTCTTATGCGTAATATCAAACATTTGAAAATATATATGCCAAAATCAATCTGGCAAATTAATGTAATCAAGGAAAACAGGCAAAAAAAAGAGCCCGGATCAATCGAATCCGGGCTGTGCCAAATTTCCTGTTCTAAAAAATCACGTACTCAACCCAGTCAACCTGCGCGTTACCGCTGTTGTCTATCACGTTATTCATCCTGAGGAAATCACCTGAACCGTTAGTATTAGGATTAATCCATACGGAAAGTGTTCCATTGCGGAAGCTTTCAGCAGCATTCCATTGCCAGGAACCTCCCGACATCATAAATGCGGGATCACCGCCATTTTCCCGGAATTCCCAGACGGGATCGCTATTCCGACAATATTCTATACTCGGATCGAAAACGAAATCAACGAAGTAACCATCATTGCCATTTGTATTGTCCGCAGATCTTCTCTGGTCTATACTGTAACCTCTTGGAGGAGTAGTATCCCTGAAACTCACTTCGCTGGAGAACGGTCCGTGTCCAAATTCATTAATCCCGCGTAATTTTACGTAAATCTGTACACCATTAGTGAAAGGTGTAAATACTGTATCCGCTGAACTCCAGTCGAACCTGGCAGGTAAATTGAGTGGAGCGAATTCATTACCAAATGCCCTTGTCGCATCCAATGTGTCTAATAAGATGTAATTAGGTATCACATCAGAGTTTCTTGCAAAAACTTCAAAGAATCTTGCCTGGGGTGAAGCATTCCAGGTTAAAAGTATTTGCTCACTGTCCCAATCGAGCGTAAAACCACCCCTGGTATCCAGTCCTAAACCAGTGACCCTTCCCGGTTCGGCACCTACCCCGGCGGTAGAGAATGCATACGGATTATCTCTTGTATCCAATGTGTCGCCGGCAATAGTTGAAAAAATAAGGAATCCAACTTCGTAGCTCATGTTGCCAAGGAACGGACCGCCATCGGGAAGTATTTCTATTCTCGTGTCACCAACAGTATAGTTGATATTAGTCAGCATTTCTGAACCTGTAGCGTCTTTCAGAATCACAGCATTCCAGGGATTATCTACACTGATCTCTCTATCGAAAGTAAACGTTATTGCCTCATTGACATCAAAATCAGTTCTGCCTATGGTGTGGGCGATGAAAATATTTGAACTTATTAGTTGTATTCCTTTAATGGTTTCAAAAGTTAAAGTATGATCAAAACTGGTAAAATCCTCGCCATGACCTGACAATGATAAATTATAGGTTCTGTCGGTGAGTAAATTGTACGTAGGATTTATTTCAAGCCCTAATCCGTCAGGAGAAAGCGTGTATGTATATGGTACAGCCATATTAAGATTATCTGTATCAACCAATTCGATTTCAAGCTCATTTGCATCAACAGGACGACTGAAAACTAAGGTGAGGGAATGGTCGGTAACAAAATTGCCTTCAGCAAAATTATTTCCCAGGATCCTGATTTCTTCACTTGCAGGCTGCAGTATGATTGCAGGAGCATTCACCGTACCACCGGCGGTCAATGCCACCGTCTGTGCACCAATGCCATATTCAAAAGTATTTTCTCCAATCACAATCTCGCCCGGAATCGCTAAAACCGTTACACTTGGAATTGAGGGAAGATTCTGGAAGAGGTATATACCATGATCATCTGTTACAGTCGAATATTCGGCATTCAAAACTCCGCCCATACCAGTTAAACGAATCGGGACCGCCTCGGCGGCAACCGTCTCTTCACCGTTTAATGCAAGAAATATTTCTCCCTGCAAAGTAACATTGCAATGGTACAGAATAATATTCTGTGAAATCGACAGCTTATAATCCGGTGCGTTGGGATTGCCTGAGGACGTATCACTCTGAACAGTGATTATTTCCATCCAATCAGCGTAAAGAGTATCCAGACTGATGAATGTAAATGTGTATGTACCCTCGATCATTTCTTCGCAGATGTAGTATCCATTCTGGTCTGTAAGCGTCTCTTGGTCAGTACCCTCAGAGATATAGTGAATCGAAACGCCTTCAATCGGCGAGTTTGTATCATTGGTAGTGACAATACCATGCACTGTACCGGTCACAGAGTTATCGCCAGTCCCGGCATTAAACGTGCTATTGACGGAATCTTCTGAGCAACTGATGAATAAAAATATAGCTGCAATAAGAAGTACCATCGCAAATCTAGTTAACCGCATCAAAGTATTCCTCCTGGATAGGATATGTTTGTGACAATATCGCTTTAATTGAACCTTACAGTCAAGATAGTTGCTCCTGAGCACATTAAAAATACCTCAGGAAAGAAAAATTGCAATTTATGATCTTCAGATAGCAAAAAACCGCAATTCCATTGTACTGATAAATCGAATATAATGACTACCAGTGAAACAGGACCAGTCTATACCTGATTCATCGGAAAGTTATTATAATTCCTTGAGTTTTCATAAATAAAAGATATAAAATCAGCCAGGTTTACAACTCGGCTGACGGTTAAAACCTGGATTCAGATGTTTAGTCATTCCCAAACCTGAACCGGGAATCCAATGATATCTTACAGGCAAAATGAATTACACGATCAAGCTGTGTAATGCCACATCTTACCTTGTGAGAAATTCTTCGTGGTGTCTTGTTGCATCCCTGTATTCTAATTTTTGCTTCTTATTGCAAAGGAAATAGTCAACGTTTTGACTCTTTTTCATAGTTTATCTACTGATTTGTGTGTCACGTCGAGCCGTCTTTAAGCGAGTGAAGCGAAGCAATCTTATTATAAATACTCTCAATCGAGTAGAAGATTGTTTCGCTTCACTTGCTATATTATTACGTGACAGGTTCAAAGTCACGTCTATGCATCCATTATTCAACAACCACAGGCACCCTGTATGTAAGAGAGGTTCCTTGCGTACCGATCATCGCCCAGATCCAGCCTTTTTCTTCAAGGGCAAGTCCGGCGGCATAGCCGAGGTCTCGTAAATCTCCCTCGATAAGAACTTCAAGGATAGCCCTGTTGTCCGCAAATGATCGTCGTGTGACACTTTTTACAGCTCCCGACCTCTCGAGTGCCTCTTCGAAAATCTCAAGATCAGAACCTTGCACATCCTCAATGTTCAGTGAAAGTGTATTACCAGCCGTTGTTCCTGATCGTGACCAATCAGCCAGGACTCTTTCAAGAGCTTTGTCCATGGCTTTTTTTGAGGCTTCACGCGCCGCTTTTCGATAAGCAAAATCAATATCAGTATTATCGGCTCCGTCAGCGCGCCCTTCCTCCTGGGCGATTATCCGGTAAGATCCTGTATGAACAACAGAGATGTTTGCTATTGCAACAGCTTTGGAGAATGTTCGGCTTTTGCCTTTAGTCTTTCCCAGGATTGAGAAATAGACAGCATATTCAGCGCCAAGTTCCGCACAAAAACCTGAAAGATCGCGTAGCATATCAGGACTCCCGGTTGCAAGCCTGCCGCTATATGCCGGTGCCTGAACAATATTCATCCCACGCTGGCTCAGGAATTCCTGAATACCTCTTAACGCTTCGCCAACAGCAGGATCACTTGAGGCGAAGGCATCTGCCACCGGGCTTGGATCGGGAACCACAATGAAACGCGGATTACCTTTCTTTGCCTGTAACACTGATATGGCATTCAAATCATCTGACAGGGAGGAGGTTGTAACGTTCGCACGGATTTTCACCCTGTAACCCGCCGTTACCGCTCCTTCTTCAAGTACGTCGTACCCCTGCACATAACCCTGTGAACTAGTTAGAATCCTATCTGAGACAAGGTTGTAGTTCGCTACAAGGCTTCTATTATCAACATACTGCCCCATGACAGCGGAAACCGCTGTACGCTGTGCATCAAGAATCGCCGTTTCACGGTCCTTCGCGACACCCTCAACTTCTATAACAGTAGCTGAAACAGTGGCAGTAATAAATAACAATGCCCAGATTGCCAGCCAGAGTTTAATAGTGAATAATTTCTTCATCTGTCAACCCTCACGAAAAGGTTCGTATTTATGGTTTCCTGTGGAAACGTATTGTATTTGAAATAATTGATGGGTCTTCACTTAATCCCATCGCTTCTATGCCTGCTGCGTCATAAACTTCGTACATCAAGTCTTCGGCTGATCCATCGTACCAGACCATGTATTCCGTCACATTGCCTGCACGCTTTAAAAGTTTCAGGTCATTAGTGATATCACCCAGCGATTTTTTAATCTTTCCGACCTCTCCAAAGCTGAAATCAGTAAAAATTACTTTAACCGGTTTCCCGTTTTTGACAAAATCCCGCCAGAACATAGTTAAACGATCCATGACGGTATTCATAGCGCTGTTCATCGCCTGGTCAATTCCGGCTGCAATGCTCGCTCCAGAGCTGGAGAGTGCCATAGGTTCTGAAAATCCTTGTCCTGAACCAATGAATTCTCCGGTCATTACTGTGTATGAGCCAATAGTCAGGATAACCTTGTAAGTTGTGGTTCCGGCATACGAACCTTTATCGATCTTCGCGACTATTTTTACAAAAATATCCGCGGGGGTATTTCTCGCAATCTGCAAAGCCGGGTCTTCTTCATCCTCACCTGCAGTACTGGATTTCATCTTCGCCAGCATCTCTTCATCCGCTTCTGCCGCCATCGCTTCGTCCTGACCGACAGTAGGGATTCCCTGATCTTCAAAAAATGCCCTGACACGTGTATAGAAAAGCTCTTTCCACTCTGCTGCTTCCGGCGAAGAAGCGTCAAGATCGAGGTAAGGCATGATAGTAAACCTGTCCAGAGCTTTTCGAGTTTCCTTTGCAGCGCTGACTACACCGAGATCGACAAGATTCTGCTGAATCAAGTCCTTGTTTATTATAGCAGAAATACCGATATGTTGTTTCTTGGCGTCATCAACATAATTTTTCGTGATATTATAATCGTTTACATATTTCATCGGTTCAGCGAGGAATTCAGCTTTAACCATGTCAAAAGCCTCACGTTCAACCTGGTCCCGAATGATTTCATTTACAACCATCTCCACCGCGTTCCGTACAGCATCACTGGTTGCAAGTTTAACTTTCTTTTTCTTCGCAATTCCAAATGCCTTGACTTTTACGGTTTTTTCGTCAATAACCTCGATTTGAGCCAATGCCTGCATGGCGAAACAGAGCATCATTGAGATTACGACAAGCAAAGATATTATGGCTGGATTACGTTTCATCACTTTTATCCTCCCTATGCATTTTATCTAAATAAGAATACCGACTCGTTCTTTTTACCAGGAGATGAAATTACATCTGCAATGTATTACTTTATATAAAGATTTTATTTATCAGTAATAGACTACAGATAACCGATTATAGTTGTTTTTGAGATATTATCAAATCCCTATCATAGCAAGTTATCTCTTCGACCAATGATATCCAACACTTTCAAACCTGTAGAACATTTTTTTCCAGTCTCGCAGGGACGTCAATTACAACACTGTGGTTGTTCAGCAACAGCAAATATATGTTAAGTATATGATAAATATTATATTGAAGATTTTATAGCTGATTTAATTTCTTCTATTTCGTTTTAAAAGCAACTATCGAGCCAATATCCTATAGTCGAACTCTGTCAAATAAGAATCAACGACAACAAGGATGCACGGAAATGCGGGAGTATTTCTTAGCGTCTTTGCGCCTTTGCGTGAGATAAATTATTAGGAAATTTAGAAAGCCATTCATGCTGAATAAACATAAAATATTCTGGATTTATCATTTTATTGGCTGTAAGTTCAGATAGTAATTATCAATTTAAGGTTGAAGATTGAATAAGAAAACCAAAAACCAGGAAGCTGATGATAGAATTGTAGTTCCTCCAGGTGATCCGTTCGTAAGACAAAGTTCAAAGAATCTTACAATTAGTTCTAAGCCAAAGAAAAGCTCTATACTTGAAATAAACAGGCAACTGGACATTAAAAGTGGATCCCAGAAACTCAGGGAGCATCGGAGAAAATCAATTGTGATAGGTGGGATGTTCGCAGCGCTCGCTTTCTTGCTCTATTTTGGATTTATGGCTACTTCACCAAAACTTATTGTTCACCTGAAAGGTGGAGAAGGTACTGTATTAATAGATGGTAATATTGCCGGAAAAACGGGTGAAAGGATTGAAAATCTCACAATAGGACGACATATCGTAAAAGTAATTACAGGGGATAGCAACCAGATTGTGATGCCGGAGCAAAAAGAAATTGATTTGACATACGGACTGAAATTGAGAGCAATCGGTTTCAAGATTATTGATATTCAGAACCTAAGAAATAATAATGATTCACCGTTGGAATCCAAATAATAAACTATGCAAATACAGAGATGAATCCTCTAATACCTTTTCAGCATTTGAATATAATATTACTCCCATCCTCGTTAGTATTAATTGTTGTTTATAAAGATTATAAGCAGAGCGTACCTGCCTAAATATATTTTGCTTTGCCCAACTCAAATCCCTATCTTTGTACTCCTGTTCACAAACCATTTTGAGGAGAAATGATGAAGGAGAGTATCCTTGTAATAAATCCTGGCTCTACTTCGACAAAAATTACAATCTTTGACGGCGATACTGAGGTATGGAAAACCATAATCCGCCACAATCGTGATGAATTACAGGAATTCAGCAGGATTATTGATCAACTGGATTACAGGTTTGGTCGAATATCCGATTCAATACCAGAGGAGTTAAGCAATAACTGGATTGCAGTCGTTGGACGCGGTGGATTGATGCAACCCTGTGAAGGTGGTACATATTATATTAATAACATCATGTTGAGGGACGTTGCAGAATCCAATTGGGGTGAACATGCAAGTAATTTAGGATGTATGCTTGCAGACCGCTTTGCAGCTATGGCAGGAGTTCAGGCATTTATTGTGGATCCTGTCACAACTGATGAATTCGAGGATGTTTCAAGAATAAGCGGTGTTCCAGGTATTGAAAGAAAAAGCAGGGCTCATGCGCTGAATATTAAAGCCACAGCCCGAAAAGCCGCAGGGGAATTGGAGATATCCTTTGAATTATCTCGATTTGTGGTTGCTCATATGGGGGGAGGAATTTCGATTGCAGCATTAAAGGATGGACGTATTTCGGATGTAAACGACGCTATTCTGGGTATGGGACCGTTCAGCCCCGAACGTGCTGGAGCATTACCGTTAGCGGGCGTGATAGACCTTGTAGAAAGCGAAGGAAAACAAAGAGCTATAGAGATTTTCAGTCATGAAAGTGGATTTGCCGGATATTTTAATACTTCCAGCCTTGAAGATATTGAAACTATGATAGCTGAAGGTGACAAGCAGGCAGAGCTTATCTGGGAAGCTATGATTTACCAGGTTGCAAAAGAAATTGGCGCTATGGCTGCTTCGCTAAATGGAATAATTGATGGGATCATTTTGACTGGTGGTCTGGTTAATTCAAAAAAGTTCATGAAGAGATTGGTTGAAAAAGTGTCGTTCCTCGGACAAATATTCGTTTATCCCGGTGAAGAGGAAATGAAAGCACTCGCTGAAGGAGCGTTAAGGGTTTTCAGGGGTGAAGAGTCGGCGAAACATTATGGAGAAAGTAAGTGAAAGAAAACAATAAAGTTCTACTTTTTGGAAATGAAGCAATTGCTCATGGTGCGCGCGAAGCAGGTGTATATTTCGCATCAGCCTATCCGGGTACACCATCCACAGAGATTCTCGAGGTCTTCAGCAAGTTTCCTGGAATATTTGCTAAATGGTCACCGAATGAAAAAGTAGCAATGGAAGTAGGTATCGGCTCAAGTTTAACCGGTACTCGCACACTCGTGACAATGAAACATGTAGGTATGAATGTGGCTATGGATCCACTAATGACTTTCACCTATACAGGCGTTGTCGGTGGATTCGTCCTGGTCTGTGCTGATGATCCGGGTATGCATTCAAGCCAAAACGAACAGGACAACAGGATACTTGGCAAGTTCGCTAAAATGCCGATACTTGAACCATCAGATTGCCAGGAAGCGCATGATTTTACAATCCTTGGATATGAACTTTCCGAACGCTTCAATACACCAGTAATGCTCCATGAAACAACTCGTATCGCTCATGCAAAAGGTCTTGTACAACTTGGCGAATGGCAAGAGCCGGTCAGAGGTGAACATATAGAACGTGATTACCAAAGATTTGTAATGATGCCCATGTTCGCGAAGGCTCGTCATACTTTTGCGGAGAACCGCACAATACAACTGGCAAAATTCTCAAATGAATGGGAAGGCAATGCCCTCGAGTTCAACAGCAAAGATATTGGTATTGTTACAAGTGGAATTGCTTACCAGTACATTAAAGAGTTGCTCCCGGATGCAAGTTTTCTGAAAGTAGGAATGCCATTCCCATTTCCAACAGAGAAAGCTCGTCAACTGGCAGACCATGTCAAACGTATCATAGTTGTCGAGGAACTGGAACCATTCATTGAAGAAGAGTTATTAATCGCCGGTATAAAATGCGAAGGCAAGAAGTATTTCTCCCGTGAAGGAGAACTCAATCTTGATATCGTTCATCAGGGACTTTATGAGGCTGGCATAGCTTCAAAACCTGCTAAAATGCCAACTCCGGCTGATGTAGTCTCACGTCCCCCGGTTCTATGTGCAGGTTGCCCGCACCGCGGAATTGATATGGCGTTGAAAAAAGTCAATGCGGACATATTCGGTGATATTGGGTGCTACACTTTGTCGGCACTTGCTCCTTTAAATACTATGCATACCTGTTTTTGCATGGGTGCAAGCATCGGAAATGCTATTGGGGTAGCATTGACACAAACAAACGCCAAGCATCCTCCGATTGCAATGATTGGTGACAGCACCTTCCTGCACAGTGGACTTACCGGACTGTTGGACATGGTTTATTCACAAGCCAATGCGACCCTGGTTATTATTGATAACAGGATAACGGCAATGACCGGTGGACAGGAAAACCCGGGTTCCGGTCATGATCTTATGGGGAACGAAGCGCCAAAAGTGAATTTCGAGAAAATCATTAGTTCACTGGGTATAGAAAAAATTGTGAATGTTGATACTTACAAGTTTGATGAAGCTGTTGAGCGAGTTAAGGAAGCTATTGATTTTGAAGGTCCATCTGTAATAATTGCCCGCCAGGCTTGTGCGCTTTTCCCCAGCAAGTTGAAGCCAGAACCCTATTTCATCGAGGAAGATTGCAACGGTTGTGGAGCATGTCTTCGAATAGGGTGTCCTGCAATATCTATATCAGGTGAAAAGACAGACAAAGGTCTGGACAAAGCTATCATTGATGCTGGCGCGTGTACCGGTTGCACATTATGCGTCCAGATTTGTCCAATCGATGTTATATTTCCTGTGAAGGAAGCTGAGGAGATTAAAGTATGAATTCCGATAATATCACGAATGTACTAATAGTAGGTGTTGGCGGTCAGGGTGTTATACTCGCTTCGAATATTCTGTGTGAGGTCGCTTTGCAATCAGGTTATGACGTTAAGAAATCAGAAGTTCACGGAATGAGCCAACGTGGGGGAGTGGTGACAAGCCATGTAAGATTCGGCGCAAAGATTTACAGTGCCTTGATAGCCTCCGGAGCGGCAGATGCAATGCTGGCATTTGAAGCGTCTGAAGCAATGCGTTTTGCTCATGAAGTGAAAAAAGGTGGAACGCTCTACGCTTCTTTACAAACCATCAAGCCTCCATCAGGAGGCGGTAAAAAGGCTAAGAAGTATCCGGATAATCCTCTTGGTGATGCAAAGGATTTTTGCGCTGGAACTGTTGTGCCTATAGACGCTGAAAAAATTGCGAACGAACTTGGAAACTCCCGGCTGACCAATACAATTTTATTGGGCGCTTTGTCAAAGGGACTGGAAATTGATGAAAATACCTGGGTGCAGGTGATATCAAAAATGGTTCCACCAAAGACTATCGAATTGAATCTCGAAGCTTTTGCTCGCGGCAGGAGGGAAGCGCAGTAGTTAATTAAGAATTTTAAATGATTTTATTTAGAAGCTTGTGGGAAATAATCATTCACCGCCGTCATTGCGAGGTAGCGCAGCGACGAAGCAATCTGCTGAATTACAACAATCTAAAATGAAAACGAGCACATTTCTCTAAAAACAATAATCGCTATATGGAAACCGGTATGACAAATCATCCATTACCCGTATTTATTCCTGTCAACTCTTTCAAACTCGCAGAAAATATTGTTACTTTATAGTACACTTCGTCAAATATGATTTGCCGAGAGACTCACTCTTATCGAAAGTGTGCAACTTCAGCAACTCGTTTTAGTATTAGTAATAGACTATTCTTATACACGAATGCACAAAGTTCATAAGGAACAATTCTTGTTCAAGAAGAATATCAGCATTTTATTTTTATTAGTCCTCTGTGGAAACCATTTGATTTCCAGCGCTTCCGCACAGATTCTCACTCTTCCCACATACCATTTAAGAATAAGCGACGCTCATCTCGATAGCCTGAAAGATGATCCGTTCAATGACGCCACTTATCCAGCCTTCTTAACATATGATGGTGAAAATTACCAGGTACGTCTTCGATTCAGGGGAACTACAGGACGTAACCAGCCGAAAAAATCATGGAAGATATTTTTTGATAATGATTATCCGGGTGATTTCAGTGAAATAAACCTTAACGCTGAATATCGTGACAAATCCTATAGCAGGAATTATCTAAGTATGGAACTGGCGAGGTTCAGCGGTCTTGAAGTGCCTGCCACAAGATTTGTTTCGCTTGTGATAAACGATACCTATTATGGTGTTTATGTAGAAATTGAGTCCCTTGACGGAGATTTCTTTGACCGCCGGGATATACTTTCCGATGCTTTGTATAAAGCGGTCCGACACGGCGCGCGATTCACCCCGATGCTAAACAGCGAAGATCTGACTCTTAACTATGAACCGAAGAAAACTTTTATAGGGTCGCTGGATTCATTGAATGCTCGTTTCACATTCATCCAATACGGAAAACCTGAAGAGATACCAGAAGTCCTGGTGCAATGGATGGAAATCGACAACATCCTGAAGAACTTTGCATTAAACCTGGTTATCGCAAACCGCGACGGCTCTACCAAGAATTATTACCTGAACATTGATGATCAAGGAATTTGGACGATGTACCCCTGGGACGCGGATGCAACCTGGGGTAACAACTGGGAGGGTGAATTTATTGGCAGACATGAAACTCTTAATTTTAGCGGACTGGTTCATAATGCCTTGCTCAACCGTTTGATCTCCAATCCCGAGTGGCGTGAACGGCTGATGGAGATTATTAATAACATGGCAAGCAGCGGCTTCGATCACATTTTGAATACCCTGCAGGACGCAAAAGATGAAATCAGCAATGATGTTTACCAGGACTATATGAAAATTGCTGATAATGCAGACTTTGATGCTGATACAGATAGCTTGGTCAACTTTATTGAAGCGAGAAGAGTTGTATTGGATAATTTCGACTGGTTTCATCGTCATGACCTCGATGATAGCAGGGCATTAAAATCATACGTTTCAAGTATGGAAGAAACTGTGATAATTGAGGCTAAAACGTTTGAGCCTGTTCAATGGATCAATAGTACCCTGATTGACCGCACCGGTGGTGAATTTCGTGTGATTTTGCGCGATAATGGAGAAAGCCCTGACGATCTCGCGAATGACCTGGTTTATTCCGGGGAAATCTCATTATCAGGAATGCAGCCCCCGGTATATTATGGTTTCTGGATCAACTCCACGAGTGAGGAAGCTTATCCATGCCCGCCTTCCGGGTGGTTCCTTTTTAATTATTACCCGGTCAGCCTTCCCTCAATTCATCTTGATCCAAATCCGCCGTTAGAGGGAGAAATATCTATCGGATCAGTTGTTCTGGGAGAATTCAGCGGTTCTTTTCTAATACCGGTTACCAATGTAACAGATTTACGAAGGAATCTCTCAGGATGTGTAATAAGGCTTGGACATGACCACAAGCTATTAAGATTACCGGAATTAGAAACAATGGAACCGGGCGATACAATCTGGATCACCAACCAGTCGGAAATGCTTGACGTCCTGCTGTTTGACTACAAACTTGTCGGTGATTTCCCGTTTAAACCTGGGGTTGGAGATACAATCTTCCTGGAGACCTCCAACGGATCATTTATTTCATCTCACGCGGTAGAAGAGATTGATAACCTGGTAGAGCGGGTCAGCCAGGTAGTTATCAATGAGATTAATTATAACAGCGCCGACAGTTTTGATACCGGTGACTGGATCGAGATTTTTGCCCGTTCAGGTGACCATGACCTGTCTGATTGGGTTCTTAGCGATAACAATGCGGCTCATGCTTATTCATTTCCTGCTAACCTGGAACTGAAAGATGGTGAATATCTTGTGATTGCAAGAGATACTACCGCATTCGCAGAACTCTTTCCGGAAGTTCAAAATGTAATCGGTGGTGTTGATTTTGGATTCGGCGGTGGTGGGGACGAGGTTCGATTATGGGACTCTGAAGGACACCTGATAGATATAGTTAATTATGAAGATGGTTTACCGTGGCCCCCGGAACCTGATGGAACCGGACCGACACTTGAATTAAGCAACGCTATCTATCCAAACTTCGGACCTGATTACTGGGGCGCTGTTCAGGATACGAACTTTCACGGAACACCAGGGCAACGTAACTCGACATGGGTTCCGGGACCACCTGATCCGTTTTTCCCGCAACCCACCGGCTGGCAAATCACCGAAGCGTACCCGAATCCTTTTAATGATTATATCCGCATCCGCTACGCCGCTATGGAACGAGGAGAATTGACCATTCATATCTACAACATCCTCGGACAACGAATCCGCACCCTGAAACCACAAGCCCCCGCAAAAGGAAAGTGGTACACCTCATGGGACGGAAAATCAGAAACAGGCATCAACGCCGCATCAGGAATCTATTTCATCCAAATAGCCGCCCCAAACCATTCAAACATCCACAAAGCAGTCCTGATCAGATAATATTAATCCCAAAACAATATGGGGGGGAGGGGGATAATTCTCTTTGTGAAATTGAGAATATATCGCTCATTTGTGGTCTGGGGTGGATTGGGTTGAGATTTTGGGTGATTCTTATGATTCTCGTAAATAATGCACCATGTTGTCATTCCCGCGAAGGCGGGAATCCAGTAATATTAACATTATAGCAGTGCTAACAAATAAATTCGCATGACTATAAGAATATCATTTGATACATGGGAATGTAGGGGCAGGATTTATCCGCCCAGTCCAATTGACTCAATCACGGGCGGATAAATCCTGCCCCTACAACATGCGAACTTACTTCCGAACAATGCTATATACAAAAACTATAATGCTGCAATATTTTCATAAACCCCTGTATTCTTCGTTGATATTCAGGGCACTGGATGCTGCCTTGTGTTATCTATCCCATGTAATAAAGTTGCTTCTCGTACCTAAGATTAATCCCATGATAAGAAGAATTACACCTGCAGTTGCTAAACCACCAAGTTGATCGAGTAAAAGATATACTCCCGATCCACTTGCAATTGCTGAAAGAATTTTACGAACTAAACCTTTTGGGCTCCATAAATCCATTATTACCTCAATTTTTGCGTGAAAAGTTGAATATATATTTTTCTTAACTAAATATATACCGAGGATTGATACAGTAGAAGAGTAAAATATAAAAAGCATGAATTCATGGAGTTTCTCTATTTTGGGCTTATTAATGCCGGATTCAACATATTTGTAGGGGGGTGAGAAAAATATCGTTGTGGAATCGAGAAAAATGTTGTTCTTTTGTGGTTTGGAGTGGTCAGTGAGCAGTGTGATAGCGCAAAAGGTGCAATAGTTTTGGTTGAGAGAACAGGTTATACATAATCTTTCATTATCGGATTCCGACTCAAAAATACCATCGACCGTGCAAAAAACGGTCAGGAGCGGCGGGCAAACTTGTTTGACAATACCGAGATCAACATTCCCAGGGAAACGAAGCCGAGAATGGATTCCAGGAACACCAAAATCCCATCGGTCATGTATTCAGGATGGCGAGGTGTGAGCTGATTCATTTTGATAAAACAAAAAAATGGGACTAATAAAGTCCCATTCTAAGTAAAGATATATTTTAATTTAAGAAATTGCTCCGTGTGCGATTGCACCAATGAGCTTTTCTCTATCTTCATTGAATACATTATCGATATAACTTACTCCCAAATTCCATAATTGGTAAATACCCCAACCTGCTAAGAAGCTTCCACCAGTGACAAATGCGAGAAGTATTATCAATGTTCCTGAGCATGGACTGGCACGAAGAATCTGAGACGCTCTTAAATCAGAAATTCTTTCAAATCTTTCTTTAAACTCATTGTGATCTTCATGAGATAAATCATTTTCTGCTTTAGACAAAGCAGAATCATAAGATTCCGTGAGAGATTTCTGAATAGGTTTTGGCAATAGAAATATGTAATAAAGCATTGAGAAGAAACTAATCCGACCGGCAAATTTTAATAATCCATTGTAATGAGATCTTAAGAATATATAGCCTTCATTTTCAAAGAGATCATTCTCTGCTGCATAGATAAACCAAGAATCCCGCTCTGCAAACATTCTCTGACGAAAGACTTCCCTCGACCATTTGCGGTAGTACAGCATTATTACGAACCACAATACATTTACCGCAATTAATAGCAGAATTAATAATAATACTCTTGATTCAGTCATCATGTCACTCCTATTGATGAGTCATCAATATTACTCGAACTCCTATTTTCATCCAATAGCAATTCTAAACTTCTCACATGCTTTACAAGTCTACCGCGATCCAGAATAACGTTCCGCATACGCATATGAGTTAACCCAAAAGATAGCAACAAAATAATTATAATTACTGAAAGAACAACCGCAAGCAGACCGCAATCAGAGAAAGTAGAAACCAGGTTGTTCAACCAGCTTAAGTCTAATTGAACTTTTGTTACGTCTTTCGAAAACTTGATTTCGAAGTTCCATGTGAGCCTGATTAGGCTGAGGCTTGGTGCAAAAGCAATGACAAATAGTCTGACTAATTTGGGTATTTTTCTTCTTAATTCAATTTTGGAATAATAGTCTCTAATTTGCACCTGGATTAATTCTTCATTCAGATCACTCGAAACCGGTATCGAGCTTGCTGGCTTCTTCTTCTTCTTTTTCTTTCCCACTTTTATCTCACTTTACAAGTTAATATGTGGGAACAGATCGAATCATCCTGAAATAATCTATTAATAACAGTATTCAAATCTGTATAAGAATTTAAACAGTTCATTGTCACTTGTATTTTAAATTACAATAAGTATGCCAAATACCCGAAAATAATGAACGCGATGCCATGAGGTTCAAAATTCAGCATGAAAATGTATTAAAACATTAAGCTACAATTCCTATCTGACGAATGGAAGATAATGCTGTTAAATCCTTAAATCAAGCAAAGTTCTCCAGGAGACACGCTTTATTTATAAATATGTTCCCGGAAATCTGCTCCCACATTGTTCTCTGTTAATAGGCACTTATGTCCTGTTATGTGATAATATTAGCTTCTATTATTGGTTAGTTTTTCGGTGATGATCAATTGTATTTGATAGAATTTCCGCGAAATCATCACTCTCAAAATTTACTCCTTGTTTAAGATCCAAATAGTATCCATACTCCCGATTTGTATCATCAATTTTTCTTAACAGAGTTTCAATTTTATTTTGAAACTCTGTCTTGTTTAAAAACGATAAAACCAGTGTAGAACCTCTGAATTCAAACCTTAGTTCATCAAGCTTGCTGCACTCAATTTCGAAAATCTCGCTCCAATCCCTTGTAGGTTTTGGATAAAGTTCTAAAAAACATTTATAAAACTGTGGATTGCCTGGCGAGCTAATTTCAACGTTTAATTCCTTTTTTAATTTCAATGGCTCAAATGACATCGTTTCTCTCCTCATGTGTATAGTGTGTAGTATTGCCCTTTGGATCGGGTTTTGATTTTGGGTGATTATTCATCGATTCCTTCATCAGTTGGCATGTATGGAATGCTACTATTTTTAACACGGACATTAGCGATCTCAGACACATCAATTTCAGCGTACAACATTAATTCATCCAAATAATCCAATACAGATTTTCCGCTCGGTATTCTTTCGAGATCAATAGATACAACTATATGGCCGGTTATTTCTAATGGCAATTCTTCTTCTATTGCACGATAAAGGCGATTCCTAAATTCTGCTATTTCAATCATATCATTAAAATCAGGAGTATCAGAGTACAAAGGCGATTCAGTTGATTTATAATGCACCTTGGCATCCATTTGAAAATCAAACGGAATAATGAATACAACACCTCCCATATGCTCAATATACTTAAAATCCAAATTAATATCTGAGGGTATCGTGTATGAAAATAACATCGCTTGATGATTGTCTGATTTAATTAATGGATCAGTTATTCCATATCCAAATAGAGCTATATATAACTTCTCTGAGGCTATATCTTTTATTTGATATTTATTTCTTTTAATCGTATTTATGATCGAATCCAAATTAATTTCAGCATCGAATTTTTCTAAAACTGATGCAATTGTTTCGGATCTGATAAAATCTTCAAGATTATCAAAAAAGCTTATATTTGATATGCCTTTAAATGCTTTCTGCAATTGGGAGTCGTTGGTAACAAAAACGAGGGTATCTAAAGTATTCGCCAATTCAATGGCATTTAAATATATGAAAGCGTCAGGAAAATCTTCTCTAAACTTTTGTTTTCTAAATGGTGCTTTCCCTGTGAAATACATCTCGGACATTTTTAAACCATGATGATTCTCAATCGGGCGAATCATTGCACCAATTTCATCGCACCAAGAATCGAAATCATGCTCTACCCACTCAAGTATTTCTGGAGTAAGAGAGTTGAAAACTAATTTTTGACCTTCTAACTCGTCTTTTAATTTATTAGAAAGAGGTTGCCTGGTAAGATTATTTAAATTTGTTGCGATAGCCCTCAATGATTTGGAGTATTCTTCTTGACGATTTGTGAGGAATTCATATTTAACATAATAGGGAATGTGTAATACCAGCTGATGAGCGATTCCCAATTTTACAAGCATTTGAAAGGGTGCAGATTTCCTTTTTGGGTCTTGCCTGAAAATAGTTGAATCTAATATAACGTGTATCATGACCTTAAACTTCTTTTGGAAAGTTGATATTTATTGAATTAGATAGTGCGGTGAGAAGTGAGTGGTAGTGTTTTGACATTTGATTATCCTCCCCGGATCTGAATATCAGAACTGATCTTATGAAAAGGTATTAGAAAATATTAGCAGAAGAAATTTAGGGAGAAACTGTTTGAAAATCAATAGATGTGTGGTAGGAAATTACTAAAAATTCAAAGTGTTAGGAATTTAACGCCCTTTTAAAGGTTTCAAATTACATTAAACACCATGTCATTACCCGACTTGATCGGGTAATCCATTGCTTTGATTCGTTGATTAAAGTGGATTCCCGGGTCAAGTCCGCCATGGGCGGACAAGCCCGAGAATGACAGAATAGCTCGAAACATGTGATCTGATCAATCAGGCAGGCTAAAGCTTGCCAAGTGAATAAATGACAACCAGCGATTATGGACTAATATCAATAAATCGGTAATACTGAACGATTACCGGAATTAACGGATCATACGATTGTGATTGAAAGTGGAACTGATTTTCTGAATAGTATAGGACGAAGGAGATGGTGTAGCGAAAGTTTAGATAGAGTCATGATCAGGATGGAAGATATTCCAGACAACCGGGTGAAATTGCTTCGAAACAACGCAATAAATGAAAATTATCATTTGCATTACTTGCTGAATGATCAGGGGAGCGTAATAAGCGGATACTCTTTAAGCAATAGAAAAACGTGAAATATCTCGATATGGGGTATATAAGCAGCCTGTTTCGGCATAGTTCAGTACGAAACAAATAACCGATAATCTACGTTATGTATAATTGGTGATATCGGATAAATGTGTTTTATAATAAGACTTTAAATACTGTCCCTCCTCTTACTCAAGTGTGAATTGTTCTGTGGATAGATCAAGCAAGAAGTTGTTGATGTTGTTTTTGGAATGCTGATACGTTGCTCTTGTCAGTTGCTCGTTTCACCACCGGGCTGACCGGGTGATCTTCGATTCTTTTGCTCTTTGTCTGGATTACCGGATCGAGTCCGATAATGACAACTCTGGGCTGATGAAGATATTCTTTGTTTCATCGAGGATATCTCTGAAGGAGATAAATGTGAATAGCCACGGGTGAAACCCGTGAGACAAGTTAAACACTACAATATCAACCCTGAATGGGTTGAACCAACTGTTGTACGCCCCCTTCAGGGACGAGATTTTTGTGGCAATCATTCTCCGTGGGTTGGCACCCACGGCTATTCATATCATTCCCCTTTGGGGAATTTTATAGGACAAAACACTCTTTCATCGAAACAGCCATTCATGTTAACGCCCTTGGTGTTATTTTATAAAAACAAAACTCACTTTCATCGAAAGTGAGCTACTTCAGACAATCTTGCTTATCTTGTGTGTATATATTTAGTTATACATATCAGCGAATGAATAACATCAAATATATCCACCCATATATACTCCCGGTGGCTGTAATGACACATAAATAACTATTTGAAATATTTATTCGCTAATTCAATAATATTATCTACTGTAAAACCAAACTCTTCGAACAGAATATTTGCCGGAGCGGATTCTCCATAGGATTCCATTGAGATCATTTTGCCTGCATCGCCTATGAATCTTTTCCATCCCATGGATATCCCGGCTTCAACGGCAATCCTGGCTTTTACATTTGACGGCAAAACAGATTCGCGGTAATCGTAATCCTGCAGATCGAACAGCTCCCAGCATGGCAGGCTGACGACTCTTGCTTTAACCCCTTGATCTGTAAGGATATGCCAGGCTTCCATCACAAGGTACAGTTCACTGCCGGTCGCCATGAGGATTAATTCAGGTGTTCCGTCGCAATCAGCAACTATGTATCCACCCTGCCTTAATCCTGACGCTTTTCCAAATTTTGTCCTGTCTATTACCGGTAATCCCTGTCTTGTACTGAGAATTGCTGTCGGTCCATCGGTTCTTTCTATAGCGGCACGCCAGGCTTCGGTCATCTCGTTGGCATCTCCCGGACGAAATACCCATAAGTTGGGAATTGCCCTGAGGCTGGCATATTGTTCAACAGGTTGATGAGTGGGACCGTCCTCCCCCACGCCTATACTGTCATGGCTGAAGACGAATATTACCGGGAGTTTCATCATGGCTGCCATACGTATTGCCGGACGCATATATTCGCTGAAAATGAGGAAAGTCCCTGTATAGGGACGTAATCCTCCGTAGAGCGCCATCCCGTTCGAGATTGCACCCATTCCATGCTCACGTACACCGAAGTAAATATTTCTTCCGTTGGGTATATCGGGAAGAAATGCCTCCTCACCGACGATCTCGGTTTTTACCGATCCTTTTAAGTCTGCGCAGCCGCCTACCAGGGATGGATAATTGCCTGCGATAGCGTTTAATGCTTTACCTGACGCCTCCCTGGTCGATACGGATTTACCCGGTTCAAATTCAGGAAGCGATTTTCCCCAGTCTCCCGGTTCCTTACCCTTGAGAAGTTCAAACCAGAGCATAGCTCTCTCTTTATCTACAAGCAGCCATTCTTCAAGGTTCTCCTGCCACTCAGCATATTCCTGTCTTCCCTTATCTGCCGCATTCGCGTAAAGAGAATAAACCTCTTCAGGTATATGGAAAGGTGGATATGACCAGTTTAACGCTTTTTTTGTCGCTTCAAGTTCTTCCTCACCCAGGGGAGCGCCATGAGCAGAGGATGAATCCTGTTTAGCCGGACTGCCGTGTCCAATATGAGTATTTATTGAAATAAAAGATGGTTTTACCGTCTCTATTTTTGCGTTATCAATAGCTGTAACAACACCTTCGCTATCATTGCCCTCAACTGTCTGCACATGCCAGCCATACGCCTCAAATCGTGCCATAACGTCTTCGGTAAATGAGATATCAGTACTGCCGTCAATGGTGATATTGTTGTCATCATAAAGTAGAACAAGGCGTCCCAGTTTCTGAAGCCCTGCCAGTGATGCCGCTTCCGAAGCAACACCTTCCTGCAAATCCCCATCTCCAGCAACCACAAACACCCAATGATCAAGAGGATCAAATCCTTCTTTATCAACTATTCCGAGTCTGCCCTTGATATATCTTTGAGCCATTGCTAATCCGACAGCGTTGCCTACCCCCTGCCCTAATGGTCCGGAAGTTGTCTCCACACCTGGAGTCAGACCATGTTCAGGATGTCCCGGCGTCCTGCTTCCCCATTGGCGGAATTGCAGGAGATCATCTTTTGAGAGGTCATAACCGGCGAGATGCAGCAGTGTATAAAGAAGCGCGGAACCATGACCGCCGGACAATAAAAATCGGTCTCGCCCGCTCCAATAAGGATGATCAGGTGAATAACGCAGGCACCGTGTCCACAGAAAATGCGCGGGATTTGCAAACCCCATTGGCATTCCGGGATGCCCGCTATTGGCTTTTTGAACCATTTCGGCGCTGATGACGCGAATAGTATTTACTGCCAGCTCATCAGTCGTATTAAACGATAATTCGGATTGGTGGGAGTCCATCTTGATCTCTTTCAGTAGGGTTTTCGATCAGTTAATGAATTGTCGATTGAATGGCTTGAAATATGTACTCTTTAATCCGGTAATTCAAGAGCAATATAAGTGGTCAAGGTTGCATATTGTGAGGCATGTGGCGACATTTATTTATCTCTTATCACCTTAAGTTGATTTATTTTTCAGAGTCTCTGGAGCATCCTCAAAGATATGTTTGAATTGGATAAATTAAAGGGAGAAGTAATCTGGTTAACCGGCGCTTCAGGCGGTCTTGGACATGGAATCGCTCTGACCCTTGCCAAAGCCGGTTTCAAGCTGGCATTACATGCATTTCACAATGCTCCAAACGCTGAAATAACAGCACAGTTAATCCTTGAGAGTGATAACCGGGCGATAATCACCACAGGCGATCTTAGTGATGAGGATATTGTAGAAAAATCATATAGGAAGATAATTAAAGAACTCGGTACACCCTATGCACTTGTACATGCTGCCGGTCCACTGGTAAGAAAAAGAATTATCGAGCAATCTTCTGAAGAATTTGATGAAATGATCAACGGCAATTTGAAATCATTTTTTCAAGCTGCGAAGGCTGTTATTCCATCAATGCGTGAGCAGAAATGCGGTCGAATAATAACATTCGGAATGGCTGGCGCTCATCAGACATTACCCATGCGCTTCCTGGGAACTCACCTGGCAGCCAAAAGCGGTGTGGTTGCGCTCACAAAAACCCTGGCACAGGAAGAAGCGCCCTTCGGGATTACTGCCAATGTGATCAATCCCGGACATATCGAGGATAAAACAGTTGACCGCATTCAAAGCCGTAAGATTAAAAGTGACAATAGATTTCCCATGGGTTTCCCGGGGTCTTTCGAGGATATTGCAGATGCTATCCTGTTTTTACTTTCACCGGCTGCCTCATATATTACCGGCTCAGTACTGGATGTTACAGGCGGTTGGATGGGCGATGACCGGTAAACTTAATATAAATAGAATTAGAGGAGTTATTTTTTGAAGCTGAATTTTTCTAAATATCATGGGGCTGGCAATGATTTCATAATGATCGACAACCGTGATAATGATCCTGGAATATTAAAATCTCTTACGCCAGAAGTGATCAACAGCCTCTGTATGGATCATCTTGGGATAGGTGCTGATGGAGTTATCATCGCGGAGAAGAATGCTGATTCCAGGGTACAATATACTATGAATTACTTTAATGCTGACGGATCCCAGGCTGAGATGTGCGGTAATGGGCTGCGTTGCCTGGTGCAATTCCTGGTTGACCTTGGTGAACCGGTGACTGCCAAGTCTGAAATAGAAATATTGACAGGCGCTGGAATAGTGAAATGTATGTTTATTGATAACAACTACATTAAAGTGAATATGCCTCTCCCCTCTTTTAAACCGGCTGATATTAAAACCTCACTGACAAAAACAAAAAAAGTCTCTATAAATGTGCCCGGGCTTAAGGAAAAAGTAACCGGTACCGCTGTAAGCATCGGGAATCCTCATTTTGTTATCTATAACACCGAGATGTGGGAAGGTGATGATATCCATACCATAGGGCATAGACTTGAGATATATGAAGATGTATTTCCGGAAGGTGTAAATGTAGGTTTTGCACGCAAGGAATCAGTTGATTCTATTGCTCTTGTGGTCTGGGAACGTGGTGTAGGTGTTACTCTCGCATGTGGCAGCGGCGCGGTAGCTGCAGTGGCGGTGGGAATCGCTGAAGGTAAGTTTAATTTTGACCAAAAGATTACTGTAAGAATGCCCGGCGGAATGTTAGCTGTGACAATCGGAAAAGAATGGAGCAGCGCCGTCCTGGAAGGTGAAGCAGTTAAAGTATTTGATGGCGAAATTGAATTACCATCTTAAAAACTTTCTATCCAAAATATTCGTCTTAATCACTACAGTTTGTGTTACGAACTGCGAATAGCATGCGCACTACTGTGCATGATGTTTACACCTCGGCGACAAGGAGTTTAATCTTCATTCAACCAATAGTAGTCTTTACACAACTTATGTTATTAATAAACATAAGAACGTTTTCTCTACTCCAATATCCCGACAAACTGGTATGCTGATTGCCTTATATTCAAGCGATGGAAGCGTTTGGACAAAGGTCACTCTTTACTGTTCATTGTATTATTGCTTCCTTATACGTTACCCCGACGTATTGTTATGCATCTCCCATTTGAAATTGAAAAGCTTGCTGTTCTCTCTGCAACCGTTAGCTATGAGCTGTTATATGCATACGGCTTTGTACCGAGAATTTATCTGGAAAACTGTTTGGCTTCCTCAAATTTTACCCCGAATTAAGGAATCCATTCATACGATACTATCCCCGTTTCAGGTGAAGCTTCAAAGTGTTAATTATAAAAACACTCGAAGTTTTACCTTTAGATTTTTGATTGTGCTTCAGCATGTTTTTACAGAAGGGAAATCGATATGAACCGGATTATCACAAAAAACCGCAGTGGCAGCATTATGATGAATACCCTGATAATTGTATTCTTCCTGGTCGCTACCGGAACTGCTTTTATGATGTGGGCTGTAGATGAATCTTACCAGGCAGATTTCGATCTTGCTCGGTCGCAGGCATATTACACAGCTCAGCATGGAATTCTTTCAGAAGCTCTGAACACTATGCGATCACGTAACTTTAACGCCCTCCCTGCAGGATATGAGAGACTTCATGACGGTTCCTGGGTTCTTAATAATGGGGAACATGTAGGAGGTTTTGTTGATATTGGTATCCGCCGGGTTGATGATAATCAGGACGTAAATATTTTCCAGACAATTAATCAATATGACCTGGAAGCGACCGGTATTGTACAGATGAACGATGCATATCAACGATTAGTTGATGTGAAACGTTCAGTTACCATGAGAACTCAGTTGCGTACTTACGCCAGTTACATGTACCTGACGAATGACGAAATGACTTTACATAATGAGATAATCTGGTTTTGGACTCCGGATACATTGTATGGCAGGGTGCATTCAAACAGCATGATTGGCATACACAATGCCCCCCAATTTCACGGTCCTGTAAGCAGCACAGCTCCAAATTTCGTTGAAGGACCACAACAGGCCTGGTTTGCATTTGAACCACAGTTCAATGCTCCTCATGTTTACTTCCCTGAAACTGCAGAGAATTTAAGAGCAGGAGCTGCCGGTGGCGGTGGATATGTATCCAATGGTGATGGAGCATGGCAATCAAGGCTGACTGCCTCTCAAGGTGGTTGGTTCCTTGAACAATGGCGAGCTGCTGTACCATACGATTGCACGAGAATTGAAAATTCTCGTAACTTTCCCTACGGCAACAATTTAGCGCTATTCATTGAAGGCGATGTTCAATTTTTCGGGTCGCAAGGCGAACTTGGTATGGTGGCAGGAAAAACAACAATCGGCACTTCAGGTGATCTGGAATTATGGGATAATGTACTATACACCGGTCTGACCCCGGGTAATTTGCCTGAAACATTTGATGATGATTTCCCTCATATACTTGGTTTAGTCAGCGAAGGAAGAATTCTTATAAAAGATGTTTATCCAAACGGCAGGGGTAATGGAGGAATTGGAGACGGTAGCCATGATCGAAGGCATATTGTTATAACAGCCGCAATGGTTGCACTTGGCGAACAATTCACTTTTGAACATCAGAATGATACCTGGAGCACATATAATTGGTGCGCATGCCCTGGTGAACATTGTGGTGAGTTTGATGAAAGAGGTTCAATTTACCTCAGAGGCGCAGTTACACAAATGCGGCGTGGTTATGTCCATCGTTCGAACTGCGGTGGCACGGGATATGCTAAAGATTATTACTATGACTTCAGGCTGGAAAAAACTCCTCCCCCCTTCTATCTGGAAGCTACCGATGAAGAGGGTGCAAGCTTATTCGATATTGTCTGGTGGAAAGAAGAAGCGCCTGAATAAATATATAAAGAATCGAAATATACCTCCTCTCCTTTCGATTCGCTTGACAAGGGAAACCCACTGTAATAGGCTGGTTTTCCTTGTCATTACTGTTGTTATTGAAGCATGGAAGATGAACGTCAACTCCTAAGTATTGTTTACTTTTGAATCCGAGTTGTTAGAGTAGTTCACTTTCGATGAAGTTAATTGTTTTTTTCTCAGTTTTTGAAAGCCGATACAAATAAAACAGCCCGAAAGTATTAGCTCCGGGCTGGCAATCATTAATGATTTTAAAGAAGACCATATTCCCTTCTTCAAAATCCTGTTAGGCTGGTACGCCGCTTGCTTTATGAATAAACGTTGAAAGTGTAAAACTAAGGTCACTCTGTTACTGTTCATTATTTTATTACATCCTTATACGTTACCCCGACGTATTGTTGTATTGTTATGCATCCCCCTTTTAAAATTTAACAGATTGCTGTTCTCTCGGCAACCTTATAGCTATGAGTTGTATTCATAGTTGTGGCTCTAACCGAGAAGTTGTCTGAAAAACTGCTTGGTTACCCCAAATATCTACCCCGATCCAGGGAGCCATTCAATCGATACTATCCCCGCTCCAGGTGATGCTTCAAGGTGTTTTTTATTAAAACATTTCAAGTTTCACCTTAAGATTCTTGATTGTGCTTCAGCATGCTATTTACAGAAGGGAAATCGATATGAACCGGATTATTAAAAGGAACCGTAACGGCAGCATTATGATCAATACCCTATTGATTATATTTTTCTTAGTCGCATCTGGAACTGCTTTTATGATGTGGGCTGTAGATGAATCTTATCAAGCTGATTTCGAACTTGCCCGGTCGCAGGCATATTACACAGCTCAACATGGGATTCTTTCAGAAGCTCTGAGTACTATGCGATCACGAAATTTCAACGCTCTCCCGGCAGGATACGAAAGACTTCATGATGGATCATGGCTTCTTGAAAATGGAGAACAAGTCGGAGGTTATGTTGATATTGGCATCCGCCGGGTTGATAATAATCAGGAAGTAAATGTTTTCCAGACTATTAATCAATATGATTTGGAAGCAACCGGTATTGTGCAGATTAACGATGGACACCAAAGAGTGGTTGATGTGAAACGCTCAGTTACCATGAGAACTCAGTTGCGTACTTTCTCCGGTTACATGTATCTGACAAATAATGAAATGACTATGTTTAATGAAATTATCTGGTTCTGGACACCGGATACATTATATGGCAGGGTACATTCAAACAGCATGATTGGCATACACAATGCTCCACAATTTCATGCTCCAATAAGCACAACAGCTTCCTACTTTGTAGATGGAAAGCAACAAGCCTGGTTTGCATTCGATCCACAGTTTGATGCTCCTCGGGTTTATTTCCCTGAAACTGCTGAAAATCTTAGAGCAGGAGCTGCCGGTGGAGGTGGATATGTTTCAAATGACGACGGTACATGGCAATCAAGGCTGACTGCGACTCAGGGAGGATGGTTCCTTGAACAATGGCAAGTAGGTGTTCCCTACGATTCTACCAGGATTGAAATTTCTCGTAACTTCCCTTTCGGCAACAATCTTGCAATATTCATTGAAGGTGATGTTCAATTTTTCGGGTCGCAAGGCGGCGTGGGGATGGTAGCTGGAAGAACTACAGTCGGCACTTCCGGCGATTTAGAATTATGGGATAATGTGCTTTACTCCGGACTGACAACAGGTCATTTTCCAGAAAAGATTGAAGAGGATTTCCCCCATATGCTCGGTTTAGTAGGCGAGGGAAGAATCATTATTAAGGATGTTTATCCCAACGGCAGGGGAAATGGATTGAGTAGGCCCGGTGGTCATAATAGACAACATATCATCATTACTGCAGCATTGGTTGCACTTGGTGAACAATTCACTTTTGAACACCAGAACGATAATTGGAACACATATAATTGGTGCGCATGCCCTGGTGAACATTGTGGTGAGGGGGATGAAAGAGGTTCAATTTATCTCAGAGGCGCAGTTACTCAAGTGCGTCGTGGTTATGTACATCGTTCAAACTGCGGCGGTACAGGATACGCCAAGGATTATTATTATGACTTGAGGCTGGAAAGGATTCCTCCCCCCTTCTATCTTGAAGCAATCGATGAAGAGGGCGCAAGCTTATTCGATATTGTCTGGTGGAAAGAAGAAGCGCCGGAATAAATATTTAAAGAATCAAAATATACCTCCTCTCCTTTCGATTCGCATAACAAGGAAAACCCGTCAAAAATGGTGGGTTTTCTTTTCAGTGCAGTTTAAACTTTGATCGATTAATGATCATTTGTGGATTTCTTGATAAACCCTTTTCTGTCTTTTTTGGGCGACCAGCCTTTCAGAGAAATTAGTTCATCTATCAGTTCAGAAGCTCTCGGTGTGATCTTTTCAGGCAGGTGATAACTGATCCGGACTAAAAGATCACCATGCAAACCATTTGAATTTAATAATCCCTTTCCCTTCACTTTCAAAATTTTACCCTGCTTCAGACCGGGTTGAATTGACAATTTTATTTTCTCATCAGGAGTAGGGACTTCAATCTCACCGCCGGTCAACAGTTCCTTAAGATTGATAGCATAATCATATATAAGATCATCGCCGCGTGGAGCGAAATAATTGTTCTGTGTGGATACAATCATCACCTTCAGATTTCCGGCAGCAGTGCCACCGGTTCCAATATTTCCCTGTGCTTTTATAGTCATCACTTCATCGGCTTTTGTTCCAGCGGGGACATCGATAGTCAGAGGTATTTTTCCCCTGGCGATCCCTTTACCGCCACATTGGAGACATCGTTCTCTAACGATAAATCCTTTGCCTTTACAGTTGGTGCAAGTGACAAAAACTGTTTTTCCCTGTTTACTCGTTGGTACTTCACCGATACCGAGGCAGATTTTACATTGGACCGGACTTGATCCCGGTTTCCTCCCGGTGCCGCCGCATACCGAGCAGGGTCCATCACGCTTGATCATGACCCGTTTCTTGATTCCCCGTGCAAGTTCGAGTTCGTCTATTTCCAGTGTGATTTTCAGGTCTTTTCCCCGGCGAGGCACATTTGCTGTCTGTTCAGCGGTGTAGCTTCCGAATCCTGTTTTCCATGCGCTCTTAAAATAATCGAAGAATGATTCTGAGGATTGTTTTTGCGATGCAGCTTTTGATTTTGCTCTAACTCGCTCTTTTTCGTGGAAGGCACGTCGTTGGGTAGGATCAGACAGGATCCGATATGCCTCGGATATTCGTTTGAAACGGTCCTCTGCCAAGCGATCACCTGAATTAAGATCAGGATGATACTTCTTAGCCAGGCGACGATAGGCGCTTTTTATCTGCTCGGCGGTTGCGTCAGGTTGAACCCCAAGCTCCTCGTAATAGGAACGATTTTTCAACTATTATTTCCCGATTTGAAAACAGATGGCATTTCTGAATAGGACAAGATACGCTCAAGCACAATAAAGTTCAAACTTGATTCCTTAATTTCGATAAATCTTATTAACCACAAAGATGATAAAGAAAAACTGATCTGTTTTTGTTTCATTGAGTGATACGATTATCAATTTAAAACCCGGGCTGATTATAACCCGGGTGCATTAATAGTTTATATTTTAGATATTGTTACCCGATCATTCCCCCAATTTATTCACGGGATTGGTTCGGGATAACGTGACGCAGCATGTTTTCTGCCGTTTTATCGACAACAGCCGGTTTATCATAGAAATTGTCTTCCATCCGCCTCTTAATTGTCTCTGGATCTGCAGTTCTTCCTGCGTCACCGATGGACACTTCCACCATTTTTCCGGCAAGCGCTTCTTCAGCTTCAGGGGAATCGTAATAACCTTCTTCAAGACGTTTTTTTACCGCTGCCAGTTTTTCGGAACGGTCTTCATCACCATACGCCTCCCGGTGCAGGCGAACCAGCTCCTGGTAACGGCTGATTTCCTCAGCATCTACAGAAAACCTGGCGATATCGTCAGCAGTCTGATCCGTCCGGATAGATTTATCTTCCGGGCGTAATTCTTCTGCAGCCGGCGGTTTATCAATATGTTTGGGAGCGACCTCTGAGGGTCCTTTCCCCGGAGTGATCTTGTCGATCATTTCTTTCTGCCTTTCTCCTGCGCCATTTGAATCAGAAAATTAGGATTAAGCAGTTGCAACTTGTTTTCTCGCCTGGTTCCACGCATCACGAAGATCAACCAGGATCTCTATAACAGGAATTAGCTTCTCGGGATTACTGTTTGCATTTGCTGTAATTAACTCGCGAGTAAAGAAATCATATAAAGCATCGAGCTTCTTAGCAAATTCTCCCGTACCTGCCTCAGGATTGATTGATTTTCGTAATTCGCTTATCAATTCGAAAGCGAGATCGAAACTCTTGGTACGTGCAGTATAATCTCCTTCAATCATTCCTCTCGACGCTTCTTTTAATGCCCTGATAATAGCATTATAAGTCGTGACGACAAGACTGCCGGGATCAGCTGTTGAAAAGCTGACATTGTTATACTGCTCATATGGATTAAACTGCGCCATACATCTTCCTTTTTAAAACTTAAACTATTGCTCTTACTTTTTCAAGTCCTTTTAACGGACAAATTATTAAATATCATCTCTATCATATTATCAATATTACCATCAATACTACAAATCTTTAATCAATCGCTTTACATTGAACTCAACCAGGATCCCTGGTTCCTGGCTAATGAAACAGCCTGTTCCATCGCAAGGAATTTTTTCTCAAGCTGTGTACGTTTTATCTCAAGTCTTCTTTCCCAAGCCAGGAGTTGGTCATCCAGGTCAGTTATTTGATCTTCATATCCGTCCTTGACAATTTTGATAACTCCATCAATACTGTCAGTCCATATTTCAACATTATTTTTAGATTGAATCGCGACACCGGTTCCAAGCCTGATGTCAGCGCTGGTCGTACCTGCACCACCCCCAGGATAATTGAATTTTATTCGTAGCCCTTGAACCTCCGAGTATTCTTTCCCTACCAGGTAAGTATTATTCTCGATTGTTGCAGCATAACCACCAATAGTATTTGTGCCACTTGAATCAAGATTTCCACTTGCATCATAAGCCGCTTGAACAGCGTAAGTTCCACCTTTTGTGTGCTCAGTGCGAGTAAAATATTCAAGGTCGTTTGAAGTTGAACTTTGAGTGAAAACAAAGAGATCGATAATATCATCAATGTCTGTTTCAAGAGCTTCCTGCAACTCGGTGCTATTAACTGATAATTGTCCCCCGGGACCGATATCAATTCCTATACTCGAAAGGTTACTGAATTTTGCGCCGGCGTCCAGGTCAGGAACTGCCTGTGCGACGACTTCCAGGAGTTTTGTTTTGATAGATTGTATTTGGGAATCCCCCATCAAAATTCCCATAATTTCATTCTCGGCATCATATCTTGTCTTAACCGTCATTTCCAGCATGACAGCATTATAATCATCAACCCAATCATTAATTTTCTGTTTGACCAGGGAAAGATCTTCCTGTATTTGAATTGTAACGCCTAATGCGTCAGCATCTTTCAATGAAAGCGTAACACCATTAATTACATCATCTATCGTATTTGTTTCGCGTGTAATCCAGGTAGCAACGGGGAATCCATCAACCCTGATTTCTGAATCCTGCGCTGATTTTGTCTCAGTAAACGTCCCTGAATCAAACTCTGTTCCAGTTCCAAGAGTAGTTGTATCTTGCACCGCAATAGTATTTGAAAGCCCTGGTTCCTTTGAAGAGAGTACCAAGTGTAACGGATCGACAGCTCCGCCATCATCAATTGTTGACGCCACTACATAAGGTGTATCATCATCAATATTGTCAGCAGCAGTATTAATTAGTTGAACTAATCCAATTAAAGTGGTTCCATCGGGGACACTAATTGAATAACCTTCACCTCCGACAATATAATCGAACTGCCCTGCACCACCTGAAATCACAGGGGTACTGTTCAAGTCAGCCCAGCCGCTGTGAACTTCAACTTCTGCTTCCGCTAGTTGATTAATAATGACTGTGTGATTTCCTGCTACGGCACTCGCCGTTGCAGTAGCAGTGACTTTATCAGTATCTGAGCTGCTCACTGATTTCGTTAACAACTCATCCCTGGTATCAACCGATTTTGATGTGGCTTGGAGAGTTTCAAGTTTTCCCTGAACCGAAGTCCAGGCATCTCGTTTTCTCTTGAACTCATCCTGCCGGTTAATAATCCGCTCAACCGGCTGAGATTCGATCTGCATCATAAGATCGACTGTATCACTCCACTCAATCCCTGATGCAAGTCCTGTTATTGTAGTTGCAGGCATTTTTCTACCAATCCATCTTTATTATCTTGGAATTAGATAACACAATACATATTTCTAAAAACTCATTACTTGACAAAATGTAACCTCGAGAATAATACAATCAATTGATTCTTCAAAACCTATACCATTTAAGATATTCTACTTATCAACACGATATTTGAATCATCATAAAATGTCACCTTCAGTTTTTTGCACAGAGAAAACCCACGGCAACGCTGTCCCATCCGGAACCTGCGCCATCCGTGGGTTGAAGGGGTATTCTTTTTTACTGGACCTAATAGCGATCCACTAAAAGTTTATTACCCGACCAGACCAGCAACTATCTGAGGCACCATATTAGCTTGAGCCAACATTGATGTACCTGTTGAGAACAAGATCTGTGCCCTTACAAAGTTACTCATCTCGGCTGCTATGTCAGCATCACGAATCTGCGATTCTGCTGCAACCGCATTTTCGCTACTAATCTGCAGGTTCAAAATAGTATTCTGCAGACGCTCGACATACGCACCAAGTGATGTCCTTTGGGTATCTTTTGAATTGATTGCCGTATCAAGCGTATTAATAGCTGCTTGTGAGGTAATCGTATCCGTAACCTCTGAATTCCCTATTCCAAGTGCGGTAGCACCCATCGCACCAAGATTGATGTGATAATAGTCCTGGTTTTGAACATTATATGTCCCAATGTGGAACTTTAGCCCGATACCGGAACTATATTGACCATTCAACAAATAATTGCCGTTATAGTGTGTAGTATCGGCAATTCTTGTGACTTCACTCTTAAGCTGTTGGAACTCAACATCTAGAGCTGCACGGTCACCTGATGTAAGCGCTCCGTTTGATGCCTGGATAGCGAGAGACCTCATTCTAATGAGTTTCTCATCGATAACACTCAATGCACCTTCGGCAGTCGCCAATAAATTAATGTTGTAATTCGCATTACGCTCAGCTTCTTCCATTGAAGCTATTTGCGCGCGCATCCTTTCGCTGACAGCCATTCCTGCCGGATCATCCCAGGAATAATTGATTCTCATTCCTGAAGAAAGACGTGTGATCGCCGAATCCAGATCTTGCTGAGTCATCCAGATGTTACGCTGAGCGGTCATCGAGAGCACATTATGATTGATACGTGTGCTCATTGAACACCTCCTTGCCTTGTTTTAAAGGAACCCCTTGCTTATCCATATTATCGGACAGCTTGAAGAAACCTTTACTGATTATAGCAAGATGGAGTCTTTAATGACTACTCAGTACTGTAAAACAGGTCTGTAAACCCTTTATAATCACTCTGAGCATCTGCAGATTGTCAAAGAACTGAAGGAATTTATCCTAATTGATCCAATTGTTTTCCTGATACTAAGCGTAGATTTTCCCTTATAGAGTGAAAATATCTACTACCTTTACGAACTTGTCCTTGCTCAACTTGAAGTCGATTGCTCCTTTTCTCCAGAGCTTGCTCGAGGTTTTGTTGTAATCTGCGAACGACTCTAAGTTTTTTGAGATTTTTACCTTTTGGGTTAAAGGTGTGTTTTTCACTCAAAAAACCAGAAAAAGCAGGAAGCGGTTGGCCAGGATCAAAACCGAATAACATCGCTATAGTTTTGTCCCTGCTTTCGAGCGCGATATCCAATGCAGTATCATGCTCGATTCTTGCCGCTTGCCATGCATCGTTAGTGCTAACCAACAATTCTTCAAGCAATTCATTTTGAGCAGGATACATTATACCACACTACCGACATCTTGAAGACATTTCATGTAGCCGCCCCAGTCTTCCATCGAAGGAATCAGCTCATACTCAACTAAATCCGCTAATAGAATAACATCACGCTGGGTTTGAGCTTCGATCATCTCGTCAAGCAAACTGTTGATATCCAATGTTGTCTTTTCGAGGTTATTCTCACCGCTCACAATATCAGTAGCTTTCATCCTTAGAAGATTTGCTGCTGTAATTGTAGTCTTCATCAAAATCTGAAGACCATCAAGACATTTGGCGAATATCTGATGTGCTTTTTCTTCATCGCCAACCCGGTATTCTTCTGATACCTGGTTAAGTTCTTTAAGCAATGCGGCATGAAAATCAGTCAAACTTTCCAGCGCTTCAAGTGCAACCATGTCCATTCTACCGGTTGTTACTTCCAGCCGATTATGATTTGAAAGTTCATCTTCCTGCACCTCGAACTGACCTGTAACATCTTGTCCATCCAGATATACCTTGATGACACTCCTATCTTCTGAGAGAGTTTTGGCAATCTTACGAACTGCTTCAGCGATGGTACTTATATCACTGAAATCATTTACTGCCTGGTTACCATCAATTATGGTTTCAATCATCTTACATCTCCTTCTACCATAACCACCGTGCTTCCGATTGCTTCAGCAACCTTGTTAATAATTTGTTTCGCACGATGACAATATGTATGTTTTTTTACAATCTTTTTTCTTGCCTGCTTCATAATATTTTTACCAATCTCAGGGTTTCTCAAAAAGTACCCTGCCTTATCCCGGGCTTCTTCAGGATCCGAGAAAGTGATACATTCCTGATCCGACTCGAACAATTCGCTTAAGTCTTCCTGATCATCAGTTACCAGGATTCCGCCTGCTGCCGGGATGTCAAAAACTCTCTGATTTACACCAGATGGCATTTGATAACTTGTAGCATTTATATGAACTCCACCTCGATATATCGCAGGTAGTCCGTCAGGATATCTAACCATTCCATTGAGAGGAATTGATGGAGTCAAAACTCTCCAGCCTTCATCGCCGTATAAAATCAAACCGGATGCTGCACATTGTTCCGCAACTTCTTTTCTTAATTCACGTGTTGCAGTCAGTGCGATTGCAGATGCATAATTCAGCATTTTTCGACGTGACCAGGTTGAAATATCAACGCTTTCCGCTCTCGCTGCCATTTCGATTGCTGCCATTGCTTCGACTCGTCCCGACCTTTGTATCATTATGCTTCTTTCAAATAATGGATCCCGCTCTGCATTAATACCTGCTTTTTGACGCCATTCTGCGGACGGGTACAACATGGAGTTAGCTACCCACCTCAATCTGCCTTCGGATCCGTCAACTCCCGGACTGAAGCGCTCCAGGTCAGTCGCAAGCGGCATATATTCTACATTTTGAAAACCATAATCGTTCAATTCATCAATCGTGCTGCGTTCCCAGGTGAAAATGAAAGTTCTATCTGTAGGTACAGGCGAGTTATCAAGAAGTATAAAACCGGGTCGATCTACATACCAGGAAACTAATGGAAGTCCGATACCCTCAAGCATAGAAGCCAATTCACCATCCTGGTCAAAACCGAGGTGATTAATCGTTAGAAGTAAATCAGCACTCAAACTTGCTTCCAGGAGATCCCTAATAAAATCTGGGTTATCCTCGAAAGGTATCCGGGTAACTTTATGACCCAGCAATAAAAATGCTCTTGATAGTTCTTCCTGTACATAGTAATTATTGACCGGCATTATGATATGATAACTTGAACCTTTCATCCGTGGTCTAGACAGAGCCGAATATCTATTATTTCCATTTATATTATGGTTTCTTTCTAAATTCAATGAATAACTTGCTTTATTACTATCTTCAATTTGCATTGATAATTCTGATAAATACGGGTGCTCTTCATCGAACACTTCGATTTCTTTTCTTATCCGTTGATCCAGAACATTTTTCAATAGGAATGCTGCAATATTCGCATTCTTCTGTAATTCTTTATAGAGTACTACAGTTTCGATAGCTTGTTGATTCAAATTACCCGGTGCCAGATTCTCTTTACCAAAATGAAACATCATTAGTAGTGGCCGCCAAGAGTCGCAGGTAATTCCAGCTTCATCAATCCTTTTATCAAGTTCAAACAGCATACCGCCAATATTTCTTATCTCATTTTGTTTTCCATTACTCCCGGAAGATGCCTCTACTAATTCTTCCGCTAACCTCTCCCCTTCCAGCGCCAGATTAGATAGCGTTTCCACACCTCTCAAATCTTCACGTAGTAGCCTTTCACGAAGTTGTTTCGGTAACTCACCATAAAATGACGCAAGAAAACCGTTCATCTGTTGTGGAGAAGCGCCTTCAGGTCTAAGAGATTTCTCAATACTTGCTTTCCACAATTCCCTGAAAACTTCTTTTATAACAATATGCCGATCCGGCTGAATTTCAGTGATCGGAACTTTTCGCCACCAGCCGTCCTCGTCAAATCCTGTTTTCCAGACTACACAATTACTATCTATATCTTGATTTGTGTAATTATCAGGAACTGTATCTGCCAATAAATCCGTTGCTAATCTCACTACCGTCCGCGGAGAGATGTCATTGTGACAATTGAAGTGTGGACATTCTACCTGGAAATTACAGGGGAAACATGCCATTCTCGGTTCGATAATCAGATTTCCATCACCATAGGGACCGGTTTCATCAGAAAGCGCCGCGCCTAATGTGACAACCAGGGATTTCGTTCCAACCGATTGTGCGAGATGCATGGTGCCTGTATCATTGGTAATTAGCAAATCAGCGCTTTCAAGCCATGCCGCCAAAGTCGGAAGATCAGTCCTGCCTGCAAGAATTGTCGCTCCTCCACTCATTACTCTTGTAGCCTGCTCGGCATGAGAGATCTCATTTTCAGTTCCCACGAACAAAATATGCGCCCCGGTATTTTCGAAAAGTACTTTGCCGGTTTCTCCGAATTTCTCCGCTTCCCAGCGTTTGTCTTCTTCCGATGCGCCGCACTGTATGATTATTCGGGGACCGGTTTCATGAGTGAGCAGTAAAGTCTTTTCTTCCTCTGTAACCTTTTTCCTCGCATCCTCAGTCACCGTATATTTCATTTGGCTGTGACTAAATCTATCCTTCAATCCATTTCCCGTGCCAACCATAACATCTACAAGGTGGAATGGATTCAAAGATCGATTCAGATTGCCCGCGAAGAAATATCGTGCCCATATCCCGGAAATAACCTTATATCCTTCCCTGTCCAATGTGAGTCCGCCAACAACCGGACCATTAAGCAAATGGGAGAAAATCAGGCTTACATCAGTATGGCTTACATTGTAAATTGCATCATATTTGACTTTACAGAATTTCCCAATTTCGGATTTGAATTCTTTTACCAGGTCAGCAATGGATTTGTTATCGTTCCCTTTTACCGCATCAATTGAGAGTTTTGTCAAGTGGCTGAAATCGAATGAAACAACCTTATCAACGTTCATTCCCTCTACAATCGGCTTATAACTCGTGACTGCAAAAAGGTGTATTTCACAACCCGGGTAAATTGTTTTAAGCCGGTCTATCATGGGACCAGTCATCAACAGATCGCCCATTCGGGTGAGGTTAATGACAGCTATTTTCATTCTATCATTATTCATGCCACCCCCTTCTTTTGTGCCCATAAATAGAATTCATTCATCAACAGAAAGATGGCTTCGGTTTCATTCGGCTCACTATTTTTTTCTTTTATTTTTTCAGTAATTCCTTCCAGGGTCAATTCATCGTCAGATTTTCCCATTCCCTCAAAGAATTCAGCAAGTTCTTTATCACTGCCTGCTTCTTCGATCAATGATTCCACAGTATTGAGAGGTGTTTCAGGGAAAGCGGGTTCATGGCGAGAAAGTATAACACCCAGCGCTTCTTCCATCCTGTGACGGTAGGTGTGTTCTTTTAGAACTCTTTCTCTTGAAGCAGAAGCTATTTTTCGCGCCTCATCCTCGTGGCTCAGATAATAATTTATCGCATCTCGGCAAGATGTAAGATTATTAAAAGTAATAATTTCTTTGCCTGGTTGGAATAAATCAGACAACAGTGATCTTTCGTCAACAATCTGAAAAGCACCAGAAGCTGCGAGTTCGAATGTACGCGGATTTACAAAATCGCCTTTCGGATTTACTCCTTCTGTATAGGTGCTGGAGTGCAGGTTGAGGTTAATCTTTGAAGAATTGAAGATTTTTACACAATCCTCAGTGCTTATCCTCTCGCCTTCTCGCTGTAGTACTTTTCGAAGAATACCTGCTTTATCCCAATCATTTCCCCATAATTTGAAATCATGGTCAAGCAGACCAAGGAAAAAATGTCTCCGGTTAAAATATCCAGCGCCAACATGACTGATATCGCTTCCGAATGTTGACTTCTCCTCTATTGAAAGATCCAGAGGACGATGGATCTCAGGATCAGCCGCCATCGGCAGGTAATGAACATATCGTGCGCCGGACTCGAGAAGTTCCTTCTCGAATTGTCCTTTTTGAATATGGAAGAATATGTCAAAAAACGGCGCTATCTTTTTGCCATACTCGAATAAGCTGCCGTCCTCTACAAACCAGAATGCTGTAGGAATACCTATACTTCTTAATTCTTCCAAAACATGTGGAGTAGCCGGTGATTGTGCCATGAAGAAGACAAGCTGAGCTTTCATATCAAGGGCTCTGGCTGTTACCGACTCCGCCATTAATGTAGTAAATAGACCTTGAAGCTGAGTTTGATGGTTTCGATCACGTGAAACTGATTCGAGATGTATTCTTGCTGAATTGAAAACACTGTTATCAAGCAGTTCCACACGATGTCCCAATGAACGCAGGGCATCAACTACATAGCCGGTAACTGGAAGGCTTCCGCCGTATAGCGGACCAACCACCATTATTCTTAAACGTTTTCCTTTGAGACGAATATTGCGATTCAGGAGGGTTTCAAGTTTCCCGGTAGTTTCATTTGCATATTTTCGAGCCGATTGCATCACAACAAGCTGCCAGTGACTTAGATCGCCGTTATTTCCTGTGAGACTTGTGATTCTTTCATAGATCTCATCTGGATCATAACCAGTAACTATTTCACATTGTGAGATAATTTTTGTCAAATCCCTGCTCTTCAACGCGACAGCGATTATCTCTGGTTTGGGTTCAATGATGATTATTCTTGTATCAGAGCAATTATCAATTATAGCTTCAGCGAGATATCCTAATCCCAATCCTATTATTACAATTCCTGCAGGCTTTTTCTTTGAGTCGAAAATTTTAGAGGCGAGCTTGTTAGCTTCACGAACTGGATCATAGCGGCTATGCACAGCCATACCTGATACGTACAGAGTAGGATCACCGGTGCGTGAGGGTTCTACATGACACCCCAGCGTGTCAAGATCTGAAGCCTGTTTCAGAATCGTATTGAATCTCTGATTCTCAAGTGCAGCTAAATTATTCGAAAATATTTCACTCGCACTCATTATGCTGCCCCTATGGATGCATACTTGATTCTATTATTCAGTGATTTAAAATGAGAGGGATGATTACGGATTTGGTTCAAACTGAACTCATTTTTCTTTGCAGGCATATAATATCCCTCTTTTGCCCTTTGACGAAGCATCTTCATTGAATAGGTATCTTCAGGATTACGAGCATGATATTGCTGCCAGAGAGGAACAATAAATTCTTGAGCATTTTTATATTCAAGTATTCGGTCAAGACCTTTTAAAGCATTGATATTGTCTTGATTGAGAATAAGCGCTCTTTGGAAATGCTCGAAGGAATTCCATCCTATTGAAGGAAATGTCTGTCTATTGAATCCCGGCGTAATTAACGCCCCTTCTTTTTCCATTCTTTCTGCAATAGCAACATGTAAATCCGACAGATCAGTGTTATTACCGTTTAATAATTTCCGTGCGGTCTCTATATCATTCCTGCTTATGCATAACGCTGCCAGGGCTGCATGAGATTTTGCATCACTGGAATCTGACTCAATCAAATCACACAGGAGTGTTCCTGCGTGGTCTAACAATCCCATTCCCTCAAGCAGAACTGCATTATCAAACTTATCCAGGTTGTTCTGATAATTTCTTAGTTTAGATTCCGCATACTTTCTTACGGATTTCAGATTCTTATCCCATTTCCATGAAGCCTGCCACATCGCCCAGAAGACATTTTGTCTGCTATCATGACTATTACGATCTTTGCGAATCTTGAGGGTCATCAAATCCCTTATGACAGTCCCGGTTCGATGTGTTATTGTGTGCTTTTCACGAATACGTCTGGCTCCGGATTGTCCAATCATCTCAATCTTTTCCGGGTTTTTCAATAAATCGCTTACGACATTTTCCAGATCGGAAGCATCAAAAAATGTCAAATGTTCGTTATCGGAAAATAATATTTCGGTACCACGTCCTCGTTCATTCAACACTACTGCGCCTGTTGCCATCGCTTCGAAAGTGCGAAGATTGACGCCATCAAACAGGTTTTCATTTACAACAATTTTTGCTTTACGGTATAACGAAGCCACCTTCAGAGTGTTTTCACTTCTTGTCCCACCGCCATCAATTATTTTTACAGGAGCGATTTTTTTCAGACGATGCAGAATCGCCGATCGTTTTGGACGAAGACGATTGTCCAGGGTTCCGATAAAAACAATGGGAAAGTTTCTTTCTGAATTGTTTTCAGGTGGATAAAAAATTGTACTATCAGCCGCCAATGGAAGCCAGCGCGCCCAATCAATCCCTGATTCAGACCATTGCCGCCATGTTTCATGCTGATCCAGGTAAATCCTGTCGAAACCATGAGAATAGGGATGCTGCCAGAATTCGTTTATCGGTGTATCTATTGCATAAAAAGCTGTTGGGATATTTAATTCTTCTATTCCGCGAAAGAAAATTCGTGTGTCGATACTATCCACCTGTAAAACAACGTCAGGCTTGAAATTTATTCTTTCAATGATTTGAGATAACGATTCAGTTTCAGGATCACAGACGATATCCATTCCATCGCCTGGTCCCATTGTTATCGTTTCAATCCCGGATCGTTTAAAAGCGTTGCCGAAATAATTGTCATTTAATAAGAGTAATCGCATCACTCATCCGATTTAGCGATCTTACTACTGTTATCTTTAAGCAGGTGCGCTGACCATCTTTCATTTGCATATGGATACGGATCCGGTCTGAAAGGAAGACTTCTGGTATATCTTTTTCTCGAACTGCGCACTTTTCTTTTGAGGCCATTATTCATGAATGAACTGGTTCTGTATATCGGTGAAGTTCGAATGAAAATAGAATAAGGAGTCGTTGTTACGATTCGAGCGCTTCTTTTCCTTACATTCCCTGTTGCTTCAGTTGAATTATCGTCTTCACCAAGTGAATCATTATTTACTTCAGTTTTTCGTATGTTTGTTTGAAATATGCTCATTTATATTATCCTTATGCCTTTATATCTCTGCTTCTTGCAAAAGCTGGTTTCTTAATCCTTTGATTAATTGTTGATACCATATTCCTTCAGCCGAATCAACCGGGCAATCAATCCCTTCATTAAACAGTGTATGAGTATTTTCAATCGTGTTCATGAAACTGTATTCCCGGACTAATTCACTTTTGTGAGGTCCATTGAGTTCTTGCTCAATTTTTCGCTTATACTGCAATATTTTCTCTCCCCAGAGTATTTTCCGAGCAAAAGTCCTGCGTCGTTCCCACGCCATGTTGTCTGATTTTGAGGCTTCGAGGGATCGATACTCAGGAGCCACAGACGCAGACCTGGCCACCAGTGTAGTGAAGGTTGAGGAGTCATAATTACCTTTCAAATTCTTATCATTAAATGCTAAATCCAGAGCAATTTTGGCAACTGATTCAGGACTGATGTTGTCACTATTGTTTTGTCCAGAACCCAAACTATTCGAGTCCATTAATGCGACAGCGCCGGGTTTGAAAACTCCGGTTTCATGAGGATTCGCTCCGCCGAAAAACAAGCCGACAGTCTGAATCGAAGTAGCCGCAGCAAGCTGCAGTGTTCCGGTATCACTCGAAATCAGAACTTCACAGTTTTCAAGAATTACAGGTAGATCTTCAATCCGTGTAATACCGCACAAATTGATGATCCCGGCTCTCTTATCCATCGCAACTGCTGAGATTACTTTTTCCGCAGTGGAACAATCATTTTCGGTACCAAGTAAAGTGACCCTTTCCGCTCTCCCCTCAATCAATTGGTCAATCAAGACGGCAAGCTTTGCCGCAGACCAATTACGTTCATGCCCTCCGGAGCCCACATTCACAGCGAAACCTTTTGTTTTCAAAGAAACAACACTTCCTTTTGCAGTTGAAATTGCAAGTGCTGTGCCCATATTGCAGCTTTTTAATTTCGGAGTCGGGAGAGGCAATATCAGAGGTCCGTAAGCCGCCCATATTTCACTCAAATGAAGTGGATTAAAATGCCGATCATTGATGGTTGATGTTAGATAAAGATGTGGACGCGGTAGAGGTTCTCCCAGTAATGGACCCTCCCGTATCCGTGCTGGAACCAATGAAGCTATAGTCGCAGTTAAAATCCCATGATTCAGTAAAATCAACCTGTCGTAGCTTTGCGATGGTTTCCAGGCTGCTACCCATTCTTTTATTCGCTTATATTGTGAAACTCCCGGTGTCGATACGATATCTGCAATCTCATCAAGGTTGATTCCAACAACATTATCCACACCGTAAAGCATGTTGGCAACAGGAGATGTTCGATTGTCAACGAGGAGAGTTATTTCCCTGTCGAATCCAGGCTCGTACTTCAAATTCCGGATTAGCGGCGAAGTCTGGATCAAATCTCCAAATCGTGCCAACTGGACTATTATTATTCGTTCTTCAATCATTTTCAACTGTGTGTTAAGAATGCCTAACTCGCAAAACAACTATCGCCGTCATTGCGAGGAAGCGTAGCGACGAAGAAATCTCCTGAATTTAGAAAAAACTACAAATAGCAGATTCTTCGATCTCACCTGAAATAACTTTACGATTCCTCAATATGATTCATCAGTTCTTTCGCACCACGATGATTTGGATGAGTTTCAAGTACATGTTCAGCATGGATACGAGCCTTTTCGATATGACTGCATCCGTAGAAGATTGCTGCCAAGTGGAAACGTGCTTCAACGTCTTCCGGATGAATTTGCAGGTATCGTTCTACCCCAGGTTGTGCTTCCATCATTTTGCCCGCCTGGACAGCAGATGCAACAAGTCCTACAATTGCAGGTCTGTGATCTGGTGTTAGTCTTGAAGCTTCCTGGAAATTCTTGAGCGCTTTATCAAATTCCTTACGCTTCAACATCACATTACCCATACCCATGAAGCCGCGATCATACTCCGGCGACAGGGTCAGGATTTTCCCAAAGATTTCCTCAGCTGTATCGAGTTCATCATTTATTAAATGATATGTTCCGATTCCGATCCATGCCCTTTCAGCGCTGGGATCGTCTGATACCGCTTTTTTATAACAAGTAAAAGCCTCATCCGGACGATTCAACCGGAAACGCGCGTCACCAAGTAAAGTCCAGTAGAGTGCACGTTGCCTAATGTTGCCATTCACCCGGCGTGATCCATTTACCAGCTCTTCCTCAGCGTTATTGAAACGACCGTCCTTTATCATCAAGTCGGCTTTAGCCAACAAGCTTTCAAGCGTATCCTCATTCTTAACTGAAACATCAACCGGCTGCGCAGACAATGTCGGTGCAGTATTGATATTTTCTTTTACATCAGTAGTTTGATCAGGCGGTGGAGATGATTTTTCAACTGTTTTCTCTGATTGTCCGTCGTTAAAAGGAACAAGCTTTTTCCTGCCATCCTTTTCAACAATATCGTAACCATCAATATTTGCATACAGTTTGAGATCAGGTTGAACTTTGCCTCCCCATCTTTCGAGATAGCGGTTTATATTTTCCGAATCGTGGTCCTTCCTGCCGGGTGTCTGCTCAGTATGGTGAATAACAACAGCTTCTGGTTCATAGAGTGCTCTTACACTCATACGTCTTGCCCTGAGACAAAAATCAACGTCCTCGAAACTATTCCTGAATCCTTCATCGAATCCGCCTAATTGCCGGAACAAGTTTTTTCTAATCAGGGTACATGCTGCCGTAACAACCTGGTAGTACCTTCGATTTTGGATTTGGGGCAGATTTGAAGGACCATTTTGATAGAGATGCGAGGGAATACAGTCATCATCAAACACCACGCCAACATGTTGAATTTTCCCGTCAGGGAAAAGCAGTTTTGCCCCGACAATGCCAACTTCCTCACCTTCCTGCATTGCCCTCATCATGGCGCTTAACCAACCTTTTTGAACCTCGGTATCATTATTGAGGAACAATACATATTTTCCCTTAGCTTCTTTTGATCCTTTATTGCAAGCTTTTGCAAATCCTTCATTTGTACTGTTCCTGATTATATAAACTCCTGATTTATGAAGTTTTTTAATTAATTCGTCAGTGGTATTATTGCTGCCATTATCTACTACAATTATCTCGAATGGAATTTCATCTGTATTAGTAACTATTGAATCAATACAGCGTTCTAACATTTCTGGAAGGTTGAAATGAGGAATAACTATTGATACAAGTGGTATCCCGACTCTTCGATGTTTTTCATGCAGCAAACGTCTGCTCTTTGAAGCAAAATCATGCAATTTTTCTTTTATTCGTGGATCAGTTAGTTTCAATTCTCGTTTAATTTCAAAAGCATCGAAAATCTGATCGTCCATAAATGATAAAGAATTCTCCTGAAGTCCTTCAAAGCTTGCATTGTTATTTTCAACAACTTCATTCCAATTCAAAGTCTCCTGGTTTTTGAGAACGAATAACCATAATGGCTCAGCTTGCATACGATTCGAGAACCCATGTTTGTCTAGGCTCTCCTTTTTAAGAAGGACTCTATATTGATGACTTATTGGCTCTCCATATAGCTCCGAAAACAACTTTGCCTTATCGCTTTCTTCTTCGACTAATAAAACAGCGTCTGTTTCAGAATTTACCCCCGTGATCATTCTATCAAGTGTACCGGCTTGAGGTTTTATTCCGGATGGGATAATCCATATCCAATCATTCTCGGCTGCATTAACGCCGAGAGACCAGCGTTTACCCTCAGTATCATACTCCGATGGTGATATGTAACGAACATTAAAGGGAATTATGGAATCGTGGGAAGAGTGCTGTTCGTTTTCCAGCACTACAATTACTTCGCCGGGCTTTTTATGCTGTTCAGCAACAGATTTAATCGTCTCATTAATTCCTGCTGTTTCACCATGCTGTATTATTATTGCGGAGACAGAATATTCGGTATTCACTGATTTCTGTAGCGCAGGCAGTTGATCGATTTGAGGCTGAACGGTTTCTTGAATTTCCCGAGTCGATTGTTCAACGTATGAAGTATTTTCGGCTTCCAATCTGTCTGCTGTCGGTATTTCAGTCTTCAAATCTTCCAAAACCGGTTGTGATTTTATCTTCTCAGGTGAAACCTGGATATCCTTTGGGCTGGAATCTGATTTATCATTTTTCAGTTCTTCACCAAACAGACGTGCTCCAAGCTCAACACGATGTTTCAATGATTGTGTGTCAAGGCTTTCAGCATCGACAATCCTGGAATATTCATAAGCCTTCGCTGCTGCATCTTTGTAACCTGCTTTTTCCAAAACCGTACCGGCACGTGCGATGACATCGACAGATTCCTCTTGCGCCCACTTTTCAGGATCAATCATATCGCTCGATTCAAATCTTTCTTCATAAAGAGCCTTGGTCGAAGGATCTTTTGTGAGTGTATAAAGATCGATAAGCGCCAGGAGACCATGAAGGGCGGTATCACGACTGGTATTAAAATCCAGACCACTGTCAACCGCAGACCTCGCCCGGATAAGACCGGAATTAATAATTTTTGCATCTTTCAAAGCCAGACCTGCGAGCGCCAGAGCACGAGCTAAACGTAATTCATGGTCGGGAGGTGATAAAGCCGGGTATCCCTTCAATACTTTTACGCCCTGATGAATAGTCTCGATCAAATCATTAATCACTATTCCTCTTAATGCCAGGCCTACCAATCCTTCCATCGCAAAGACCGTAGTCCAGGGATCATCCCATCCACCTTCCACATCTCTCCTGTCGAGGATAGCTTTGGCGATCATCATCACTGTATCGTTGAATCCACGATCACTGATTGTCGGCAGTACCAGTGCTGTGGCAAGCATTTCTTCTTTGCCATCTCTTGCATTCATTGCCATGCCGTTGTCATTGATACGGCTTAATAATTCATTGATATCTTGCCTTAACTGTGCTTGCTCTGCCATGAACCTTACTCCTAACGAATAAAATCAATCAAACTTGAGGTTATTACTTGTGTTCCTATTTGCATCGCATTTTGAAGTGCGACACGATGCAATTCATAATCTTTTGCCCACAATGCTATATCAGCATCCTGTATTTTCGAGAGATGTTCTTCGGAATCGAGATTAAGATCTTTCATTCTGTTATCAACATTTTCCAACCTTCTGACAATACCACCAAGTTTGGAAATTGACAGACGGATACGATCTGCCGAGTCGTCAATTTTATCCAGAGAATTCTGAATTCCTTCCAGGTTGTCATTTCTTAAAGCATCACGCAAATCAATCAATACTTGAAAAACATCACCATCTTCACCGGGCGATCCAGTCTGAAATATTTCGGTACCGGGGATATTGGACGGTATTTTTTCATTTTCCCCAATAATTGTATAAGTGGTTCCGTCCATACCTGTTGGTAAATCCTGAACCTGGGTAACATCGCCTGTAACGGAATCCTCAATCATTTGATAAGGTGCTTCACGTGTATTGAATCCGCCGAACAGATAAGATTCACCATGACGTGAATTAGCCACAGATGCCATCTCATGTAATATCTGATCTACCCTTACCGCTAAAGTTGCCCGGTCATCGGAATTCAATGTTCCCGTCGATCCCTGGACGGCGAGAGTACGCGCCTCTACAAGAAGATCTTCCGCAGATTGCAGTTCTGATTCTGTATGATGCAGTTTTGTCATGGTGGAAGAGATATTTTCCGTGAAACGATTTCGTCTTGATATTTGATCGTTTAGCATCATTATTTTTCTTGCGCGCATCGGATCATCAGACGGTTTTTCAACTTCCACTCCCGAATTGATCACCTGCTGGGATTGATAAAGATCTTCTCTTATTCTGTTTACATGTCCTAAAAGAGCATCAATTGAAGATTTTTGTGTAACTCTCATGATCTACTCCCTTACCTCGCCATCATCAGGATAACTGTAGTCATTTCGTCAAGCTTCATCAGCATTCGCCCTGAAGCTGTATAAGTCCTGTTAAAAGCGAGCATATTTGCCATTTCCTCGTCAAGGTTTACGCCTGAGATTTGTTGCTGGTAATTTTCCGCTTGTTCTAACGCAGCTTGTGAGGCTTCAGACCTCGTATCAGCGTATTCAACGTCATTTCCGATTCTTGATACTGTACCCTGGTAAAATTCACTGAAATTCACTCTTCCATTCACAAAAGCCTGCTCATATTGTAATTCATACATATCATTGGCGAGGGAATTGTCACCCGTTGAGCTGATTCTGGAAGCAGCGACCTTTTCAGGATTGTTTATCAGGATGCTATTTACTTCGAGGTCAATTGATCCCACCGTATCCTCACGCCAGAACGCATTACCTGTACTCTTATCCATACCAATACCGTCTGAATGAAGATCATTAATTCGATCTCGTAAAGTAGTTGCCACCAAATTCAGATCATCGAATGCTTCAGGAATGACTTCATCCCGAACATTCAATTTTCCAAGCGCTGATCCACCGTCAAATGTGAGTAGATTAGTTGAATCAGACCAGATCAGATCACCACCACTTTTTCCCTTCCCTGCATCATCAAGCCAGCCTACCTCTCTCGCTTCTTCCCTGTGTACCAGGACCTCATTACCGATATACACTGTCATAGATCCGTTATCATCCTGCTGCACCGTTGCCCCGGTTAGACTGGATAGCTCCTGTATCAGTAAATCCCGTTTATCCATGAAAGTGTTAGGACTCTGACCACGGTTCGTCGAGGTAATAATCTCCTGGTTATAAGCTGCAATATTGGCTGCAAGAGTGTTGATTTTATTACTTAATTGACCTAAATCGAGATTGATACTCTCTTGAACTCTTTCCAAACCTCGTGTAGTTTCATGAAAGGCGTAGGCAAGATTTTGAGCTTTACTCAGAACATTGGTTCTTGCCGACACACTGTCAACATCATTTGCAAGGTCCTGCCATGCGTCCCAGAATTCATCAAGCGCTCCCGATATGGAAAAGCTGTTTATTTCAGAAAAAACTTCCTCAACATGCTGCAATTCATTTCTTTGTGCTTCCCATCTGCCTGATGCGCTGCTTTCTTCCCGCATCTGGTTTTCTGCATAGCTCTCTATCATCCTCTCTATTCCGGCAAATTTCAATCCGCTACCGGTCATACCAGGATTCGTGTTCATTGGATCACGATCCTCGAGAAGCGCTAATTGACGATGATATCCTTCTGTATCAAGATTTGAAACGTTATTTGCAATCACTCCCATTGATCTTTGAATAGCAATAAGAGAGTCACGCGTCATTTTCATCTGACCGTGAAGTGGAACTGTCGCAGCTTTCTCTATCTGATTCATGACGATTGCCTGCTAATACGTTTTGTTCAGTAGAACAGCATTAGTATTCCGGTTCCGGATTTTTCCATTATTCTCGTATGTCACTTCCAATTGAGCGTCGTCAATCATCCAGTTTATTGTTCGCTGAGAACGATTGAATGATCGTTTGATCAGGTATTGATTCACCTGGTTGATTTTCTTGATTCGATTGACAAGCCCACCGAGATTTTTCTTTGCGTCAGCCAACTCATCTGAAACATGTCCAAGACTCATCTCAACCAATCGTGTCAGGGTGATGTCCGATTCAGGTAGATGCGTTCCATTTGCAACTTTCCGAACCGTGGATACACGCTCATTTTCAAGTTTTTCAATTTTTTCAATTAACTCTTCCTGGAGGATGGCAGTACGCTCAAACTCATCCATGTCATTCTCCACCAGAATTTTCTTTTGCTCCTCAAGCAGATCGAGGAATTCGCTTAATAATCCCTCTTCCTCCTTGATAACATCAACTAAACTTGTAACTACCTTATCCATCATTTCTTCCTATCTGATACAAGGGTTTGTTTTAGCGAATGATTCTGAGATTTGTATTCTTTGTAATTATGCATAACTTTGGATATATATTCTTTTGTTTCAGTAAATTGAGGGACACCATTTGATTTAATTACACTTTGCGGACCAGCATTATATGCTGCCAAAGCGAGTCTGATATCTCCAAAATTGTCTAATTGTTCGCTTAAATATCTTGAACCCCCATCGATATTTTGTGCAGGGCTGTAAACATTACTGATTCCAAGATCATTTGCAGTATCGTCCATTATCTGCATCAATCCTTTTGCACCCTTTGGTGAGATAGCAAATTGCTTCCCACCGGATTCCTGCCGGATGACTGCACGAATTAATTCCGGATCGAGATTGTATTTTTCTGCTGCCTTGTTAATAATTTTGTTATATTGATCTATTCTTTCTTCTGTATTACCGGAGAAATCAAGCGATGGGAATTGACCGGCACCTGTGCCATTTTGTCTTGACACCTGTTTATAAAGCATTTCAGCGAGTCCCATTGAATTGTTTTTCGAGATTTCTTCACTGATTGCATTATCAAACATACCCTGGTACATTTCGGAGCCGTGTGTTTTCGCACCCATCATATTCATTGATCCGCGCATATTCTTGATCATATACCTGACGAAATATGATTCAAATCCCTGGCATGCTTCATAGAGCTTGGGATTATCAACATTAGTTGGAATTTTTCCAGGAGTCCTGTTCATTCCATCGAGTATCATATTTACAGGATTAGCTCTCATCAGATAATCACCAGGTCTGCATGTAATGCACCGGCTTGCTTGAGTGCCTGGAAGATTGCAATAATATCGCGCGGTGAAACACCAAGCGAATTCAATGCAGTAGCGACATCGCCAACACTTGTTGATTCTTCTATAACTACTACGCCTTCACCCTGCTGCTGCACCTCAATCTGACCTGTCTGTGCTACTGTGGTTGTGCCTTGTGAAAACGGTCCGGGTTGGCTGATCATAGGAGTATTAACAATTGATATTGTTAAGGCGCCATGACTGATAGCCACGCTTGAAAGCTGAACTGCGCTTCCTATCACCACCGTTCCGGTTCTTTCATTCACGATCACCTTGGCTTCAACATCAGGAGTTACAGTTATCGATTCAGTAGCGGCAAGCAGTCCCATGGCACCCCCAGGAAAATTTGCCGGTACTTGAAGTTGAATACTCACTGGATCTACCGCCGCCGCCAGTTGAATTCCCAAGGCTTCATTTATCGCATCGGCAACCCTAATTGCAGTGGTAACATCTCCCTCATGAAGGCTATAGCTGACATATTCCAAATCGTCAAAACTTAGGCCAGCATCCTGTTCAACGGTTAATCCTCCTGGAATCCTTCCGACCATATTTGCATTGTGCTTCAGGCTTACGCCTTCAGTTTCAACAGAGAATCCTCCAATACTTACCGGTCCCTGCGCAACGCCATAAACGAGTTCGTCCGGAGCTACAAGTGGCGATAAGAGAAGTGTTCCATTTAACAGGCTGCGAGCATCCCCAATGGATGATACCACTACATCAATCTTTTGTCCCGGTTTTGCGAATGCAGGAAGAGTTGCAGTAACAATTACTCCAGCTACATTTTTGATACGTACTTTATCATTTTCCACTGAAATTCCAAACCTGTCAAGCATGTTCATCAGGGCTTGATTTGTGAAAAGCGACCGGGGAGTATCACCTGTGCCGTCAAGACCCACTATGACACCGTAACCAATCAGGGGGATATCGTTGATCCCTTCAACTGATGCCAGGTCCTTTATTCTGGGTTGAGCCATTCCGAGTAATGGTATAAGAACAACCAGAATCAGGATTGATAATCGTTTCATATTTTTCATGTTAAAATATCCAATTCCACATTCGGGCTATTATTCCAGGTTTCGCAGCACTAGTGACTTCACCTTTACCTTTATAACTGATCTGTGCATCCGCAATGCTATAACTGTAAACAGTATTGTCAGGACGTATATCCTCCGGTCGCACTATACCTGTCAGGACTGTTTCCTGCTTTTCCCCATTGACTTGAACCAATCGCGATCCCTGAATAGACAACAGACCGTTATCAAGCACTTCCAAAATCGTTGCTGATATCTTACCTGATAATTCACCGCGCGTTCGTGTTGACCCAGAAGCATTATGTCTGTTCCGTAATTGGCTGTTTAGACCAAATGAAGGAAGCATATCACTCATTTTTCCACTGGTAGCTGCATCAGTACGCATCTGATTGTCGGAATTTGTCATTGTTCCGGATTCATTCTGACCTTCAGTAAATTCCATGATCAAAATGGTAACGAGGTCACCTTCATAGAATGCTCGCTTGTCAGCAAAAATTGATCGCGATACGAGATTATCGAATCGTTGTGCAAAAGCAGATTGAGCGAAGGCAATACTCGTAAGAAATACAATCGCAAGTATTTTCATTTTTCCCATCATTCTATCTTACCTTTCTTCTATCTATTCCTTCGGCGAGTACAACTCCCTGATTTTCAACAGTTCCCCTTAAGCGCACTCCATTTTCAAGATTTTCGACCTTGATATTGTCACCGATATTTCCATTACGAAGCGCTATTCCACCAGTTTTTACTGTTACTCCCCGGCTAATAGACAAAAGAGTTACAGTGTCACCTCGAACCACATCGGGACGTTTTTCCACTTTGTCGAGAGTAAGAATATCACCTTTGTGGATCTTTCGTTTTGACCACCAAATGTCATTATTTGATTCTTCTGGCTTATCCATCCAGTCAATAGAAATCTTTGTTACTTCGCGTTTTTCCCATTCTATTGATCCAATGTCCAACGCCTGACGCGAATCCATTTCTTCAGCGGCTACAGGCACCCAGGCGAATGCTATTACCCGTATGCTGACAGGGAGTCGCCTGATTAACTTTCCATTTTTTCGTAAGTCGAGATTGATAAGCGTTGATCCTCGCGGTTTGCCGCAAGGAACAACATCTAACTCAACCTCTTCTGTCAAGCTTGACAGTATTCGCGCTGAACCGGGAACCCATACAACGTTCCCCGCTCCCCACACCGATTCGAGATAATTGTTAATAGCCAGACTGACTTTTTCGGGAAATACAGTCGATGATGCAGTGGAAGTTCCGCTGAACATCAAGAGACTTCCAAATACAACTATCAGTCTGATAATCTTATACATACTATTACCGCTTCAAGTTATTAGCTAATGACAACAACTCTTCCGCCGTCTTGATCGCCTTAGAACTGATCTCGTATGCTCTTTGCGCCACGATAAGTTTCACCATTTCCTCTACTACAGAAACGTTAGAGGATTCGAGGTATCCCTGGTTTATTTCGCCATAACCTTCGAGGCTGGGCTGACCGTTTAGAGGCGGACCTGATGAGTCGGTTTCGATAAATAGATTTTTTCCTATAGCACGAAGCCCGGTTGGATTAGTGAATCGAACCATTTCAATCTGACCGATCTCCTGCAGGTTATTATCTCCCGGCAGACGAACTTCAACCAGTCCATCAGGTGCCATAATGAGTTCAAGAGCGTCATCGGGAATTACAATATCAGGCTCAAGAGTATAACCGTCTGCGTTAATTATTCTGCCGTCGGGACTTCGTTTGAAACTTCCATCCCGTGTATATGCAATTGAATCGTCAGCTTTACGAATTTTGAAAAAACCTTCGCCTTCGATCATCAAGTCCATTGGATTATTAGTTTGTGTTGGTGAACCCTGGCTATGCATCTTTTCAATACCGACTGTCTTGACGCCATGTCCAACACGAAGATCATTCGGAACAACAGTGCCAAGATTTCTTACAGACCCGACGGTCTGAACAGCCTGATAAATTAAATCCTGAAACTCGACACGAGCTTTCTTGAAAGCAGTAGTGTTGACGTTTGCAAGGTTGTTTGACACCGAATCAACATAAAGTTGTTGGGCGTACATTCCGCTGGCTGCGGTGTGAAGTGCCCGCATCATATCATTATCCTCCCGCCGTTAAAGGCGATTATCAATATCTTCCAATTTCCTGAACCGCTTTCTTCAAAGTGCTGTCCTGGGCAATAAGCGCACGCTGTGACGATTCATAATTACGATTTAAAGTGATCATATCGACCATTTCTTCAACTACATTGATATTTGAAGTTTCCAGATGTCCTTGAAGGATCTTTACATCTTCAACATCTACTTCTATATTGTCAGGGTCAGGAATGAACATGCTGTCGCCATATTTTGAGATCCCACTTTTATCTTCAAAATCAACAATCTTGAACCTGTCTGTTTCTCGACCATCGACGACTATTTGACCGTTTTCCGACACTACGAATTCATCGCCATCTACCCGAATCGGGCTTCCCCCCTCACTTAGTACGTTCAAGCCTAAGTAGGTCACGAGGTATCTTTCTTCGTTCAGATGGAAATTGCCGTTCCTGGAAAAGTATTGTTTGCCGGAGGCTTCATCTTCAACAACAAAGTATCCATCGCCCTGTAATGCGAAATGTGCTGGTTGCTGAGTCTGCTCAACCGAACCCTGGCGCAAATCAAACTTGTATGTCATTTCCTCATCAATTGATCGTGCAGGATCTCCCAACGCACCTTGTTGTACTAATTGGTTATTCAAAACCGCTGTAAAATAAACCTTATCTGATTTGAAGGCTGTTGTATTGGCGTTTGCCATATTATTGGAGATAGCAGCAAGACGCATAAATCTTGGCACCATCCCGGCTGCTGAGTGATATATTCCCTTAATCATAATCTTTCCTGTTTTTCGATTTCGAGAGAAGGGGACTATTCCCTTACCCAGCATTATGCAAAGCTTATGCCGAGGTTATGGTGTGTTCTATCATATTTATTATGAAGAATGTAGAGGGATATTTGATGGGATCTTGGTTAAAAAAGGCGGAAGGCTTCTCCGGGTGAAGGAAAACATTGCCTTCAGTATTTTGTAATGAATAGTTCGAATCTATATCTCATGGAAGTCAATTAATAAATCCTACATCTGACAATAGTATAGTGGTGGGTATTCAAAATATACTTTGAGATTAGCTAAGCTATAAAAAGAAAATCAGTATCCAACTTGACAACCTGCCTGTTTTTTTACATTATATATCAGATTATCAAACAACGGTTATTTTTCTGCCAACCTTATAGTGCTTAATACACTATGGGTTATGGTAATTCAGCAATTTTTCAAAATATTAATAAAGATTCAAACAAAAAGATTCGCGATATAGAAAGACAAATTATAGACATATATTAATGTGATCTTGATCAATTCAGGTACGAAGGATCAGATGATAATCATAATGTGGTACCAAAAGACCAATACCTGAACTCAGGAAATTAATTGAGGATCATTCAGGAAAGTAATTTTATAATCTAAGCAAGAACGATTTTAAAGCATGTCTTACATTTGGAGATGAATAGTGAGAATACAGATTATGAATAAAACAGTTGCCTACCTTTTTTTGTTTCTGTTATTACTTCTTTCGAAGAATATATGCCATGCTGCAGATCCTCAGATAACCTTGAATAATGCATCGGCGTTATACGGTCTTAATGACCTAACCAAACTGGATTGTTATACAACAGACAGCCTTACAATTAATGGAATAAAAGTTGCCAAACCAGTTAATCCCGATTGGTCACGAGCGATAGACGTAGCTCACACGATACGAGTTTTGTTATTCTATGACGCGGATAATGGAACGCTCGATGCATGGGTTATTCGGAGGTCAAAGGTTTCAGGGTGGGATTTAGTAAAAGCTGACAGAATACAATATACAGATGAGGGACACAAGTATGGTTTACCTAAATTGGGAGTTCCTTTGCTGTCTGCTAATAATATTACACTTAATGATTCCACTCATCGATCTTTCTATTGCCTTGATTATTCCCATAATGTATTAAGAAGATTTTCATTACAATTTAATCCATTATTTAGATATAAACTTTCTATATTCCATTTAAGTGAAACAATTGTTGAGAATTTCCAATCTACTGGTGATCACGCAAGTCAAGCAGTATTTTTCGCCGGTGATTCAACGCGAGGTCAATGCTTAGCAATATATCAACAAAAACACAAATCATGGAAAGTAGTGCCAATTTTCAGAGACATATACTCAGAACAAATAGAAACACTGGTAAATGCCTGGTCAGGCGCGATAATCGACGCTATGAAAATAGCGCTTTACAACATTACAGCCGATTCAACTTTAGATAGTTCATTCATCAATACAAGACTAAATATAATGATTAATGATATATTTAAATCGAATCTATACTTTCAAGAATCAGGTCATAGTGAGCAAATCGACGGATATAATATTGGAGCGGTTACTCCATTAGCTGATTCTACAGTGTCACACAAATTCATCCTGCTTGATTCATATATAGGTTGTTTGTTTAAATTTCATTCCGGATATGGATATCCAATGGTGCCTGATGACAGAAAAAATCCGAGAGGTCCCTGTTATGAGGCAGCTTATCCACTATTCGATGACTGGAACGTTGAGTTCACCGAAACTTTACTAACTGACGAAATAAGAGTGATGCGATCACCTTTAAGGGGATTTCAACCGGTGGAAGTGGATAGGACAGGACGACTATGGTTTGCTCCAAGAACTCCGGCAAAAATCTTTGTTCTTCCTGATGCAGATTTCCCTGACCGCGCAAGGTATAACCCGCCAGCCGCAACACATCAACTCGTAACCATACCTACGACTTATACTTCAAAGCGTGCGAGTGTACTTCATATTGACGGTTCTATTGCCGGGCAGATAACTTTAGTTATGTCCGAAGGAATCGAGACTTTCAATATCCAGGAGCAATAATTCCAAATATAAACCCGGTTTCATCGGTTTTCATAATACCCATCCTTTGATTGAAGCGCAAAAAAAAACCGGAATCGAAACGACCCGGAAATTAAACAGTCAACAGCAAGAAGATGGTATTACTATTTATAAATCAATCTGTAACCCCTCAGTCGCAGCAAAAACATCCAGCGATGCGCCCGGATGATGCTTGTCTTTGTCAGATAACGCTTTTTTCAATATATTACAGATGAATTTATCAGAATAATTTGGTTCATGATGGAATAACGCTAACTTTTTGACACCAGCCTCGATTGCAAGCCTTACGCCCATAATAGCAGAAGAATGACCCCAATCTTCCTTTAATAAAGCTTCCTCAACAGTATATTGTGAATCAAAAATCAAAAGGTCGGCACCTTTGAAGAATTCTATCGTTCTCGCAATCAAACCATCATCGCCACGCTTGTATTCGCTGTCGGTAGCCATGATCACAGAAACGCCATTCCTTTCAACCCGGTATCCAAAACAATCACCAGGATGATGCAGTTTCATTGCTGAGAACGATCCCCCCCCCTTCAGCTCATATTTTTTATTCTCTTCTATCTGGTCGAAATTCAATGTTGCAGGAAATATTTCAAGTGGAACAGGATAATATTCAGGTTTTTGTTGTCCCCTGAATCGATCTTCCAGATTGGGATGTACTCCATGAATATTAATAGTATTCCTCTGAAAAAGGGGTGCAAAGTACGGGAATCCCATTATATGATCCCAGTGTGTATGGGTCACAAGCAGATGTACTTCACTTCCACCATTACTAAAAGGACCCTTCATCAGTTTTTTCCCAAGAGGTCTAATACCGGTGCCAGCATCAAATATTACTGTTGTATCTTCCCATTCAACACTTACACAAGTCGTGTTTCCGCCTACAGTCCCACATTCCATTAATGTGTATTTATTTCGTAGGAAAGAAGCGACCTCGTCAGGATTAGTTACCCCGGCACGGACAACTTCACTTGACATCTCAATGACTTTTGCTTCAATTTCAAGCGGTGTCAACGGAGTTGGAATACTCCCGCGTACACCCCAAAAAGTCACTGACATCTGAGACGCCTGATTTTCCATTTTGTTTTTTAACCTCTTTTATCGATAAACTCGATTATTGCATAATACCCAGTAAATGTAATCAAAAGAATAACGTGTATTAGTGCTCTCCGTCACGTCAATAATTATTCTTTAACGTATTACTACAAACTTACCGGATTGAATTTCACCTTTATTGACTTCTGACTGATCTTCAACGCTAAATAAATATAATCCTGATACTATCTGCTGCTGGTTCCTGCTGTTTAAATCCCAACTTTCAGCAAATTCCATCCGCTCAAGCGAATTATGATCTCCACTCACTTCATGAGGAATAATCTGAACCAAATCGCCGGATACGGTAAAAACACGAATTATGCACCTTGCCGGGAGATTATAGAAATAAATCCTTCTGTCGATCTGTGGAAAATAACTCACTGTCCCGTCATCACGATTTTCCCATTGTCCCCCATCGCCATGAATCAGGGTGTAATCCTGGTCAGCGCGGTATGGATTGGGGACTACTCCCGGTTTTTTGGATGGATCGCCTGAGGGTGCTATATAGATTGCATTAGCGCCTTTAGAACTTTCCAGAGGTGGAGTGCCTGACTTGGGATCGCCATAATCGTAAACCGTAACAGCATACCAACGAGGTATCAAGGGGTGCGTATCCGGAAGTTTATAAAGATATTCCTGGCTGACCGGATCCCATATTCTATCGAAACCGGTATTAGGACCTACCTCTTTCAAATAAAGTGTCAAATCATCCACAATTATTATATCATCCATTCCGCCAATATCTTCAACAGGCTCAGTAACCAAGCTGTCATTTTCCGTGAAATAGGCATAATCGATCCGGTCAAATTCATCGAGGAAATTGTATTCTCCTTCCAATCCTGTCGTCGAGGTATAAATCCTATATCCTTCAAAATCCTGCAGACGGCTGAATGGATCCCGATAATCTGGATCTTCACTTGGAAATTTTCTCCAGGTAAGCCTTATATCATTATAGTGAGGTGAATGCTCTAATTCTGGTATAGGAGGAGGTGGTGGACCACGAAAGTCAGGTTCACCGTCTCCAAGATCGAGCATACCGTTTCCTGCCATGTAATTGTATCTTTCAGGACGGAAAGAGTTTAAATCCTCTTCTTCCTGGAGATGATTGTCCCGTTCTCCATCGTCCGGTCCCGGGTATGTACCAACCACAAGTCCATCAATTACAACAGGAGCGCCAATTTCTTCTGCGTACAATTCGTCGATGCCGGTGTCTTCACCGTACCATCCGTCATCATTAGTATCTATCATAGGATTATCGTAAACCTTCGCTACCCAGTCGGCATTGTATCGTAAGTCTGAAAAATCAAATAATTCCGGATCTATCGTAGCATTAGTTGGCTGTTGATTGTTCCTGTCATGGAAATTCTCACCGGCTACATAACCCACAGTCATGCTGAATCTTTCGCCAGGATTGAGACGATAAATCCTCTCCCCTGCATCATCTATGAAATCGAATATTCCTAACGGTCCCCAGGAAAGCAGATAGCGGGTATCATAACCATTTGCCAGATCAGCAAGTACAGGAGAATCTTCGATTCTCCAATTATGAGTTTCCTCCTCACCGGTTGCCGGATTTACTGATAACTGATCATTCTCTCCTATCCAATCGGGATCATCGACATAAACCTGGTCATAATCGAACTCGCGATTGCTTAATACAAAGTACTTCCTGGCATCTCCCAGGGGTGTTCCAAGAATACCCGTCCAGTCACCTTCAGATTCATCATCTTCCCATGCCGGACCATAATCTAAATCATCATCGGTATTTGAAATCCACCAGTTAAAACTCGTCTTCAACCTGGGATTTGGGGCTCTTACTACTCGTGTTCCCGTTACGTGTGGAGTTGTAAAATCATTACCGGCACTAATTGGAGCACGACGTCCGTCATTATCCGATATCCATGCAGTATTTATGACAGAAGAATCTAATTCTCCATTTGCATTTTCATAATAATAGAATTTCTGGAATCCGCAAATATCATCAGTATGCCCTGCATCTGCACCACCCGTCTGCTCGTCAATATGACCTACATCAGCATCCACATAAAGACCGACAAAAAGATTCTTTAAATAATTTTCAGCAATATTCTCAATTTCCCAATCGATTATGATAAAATCTCTCGCATAAGCATAACTCCATGAGTAACTCGTCTGGATAATTTTTATGCCAAGTGGGTTATGAGGTCCATCTAATGGGTCAGCAGCAACATAGAAGGGTTCAGTTAAAGTATCAGTATATGTAGCGATAAAATCCTGTTCACTTATGGCAAGATCGGAAGACACAAAATCCCCCAATCGATTGAAGGCGTTTGGACGGGTTGATCGCTCGACAATTGGCGAAGGAACCTCACCGGGATAAAACTCGTTCACTCTCTGGTTATTGCCAACTAATACCCATCCTTCTGTCCCTGTTGACACTCTTGGATACTGAAATCCTTCGTCCTGAATCATCGCGCCCAACCACAATGCGCCCTGGTAAAGGTATTGAACTCCACTGCCTCCGGGAAATTCACACTGTGGCGCCCATGTTCCCGGATATTCAGGGTCGTCCATCTGGTTGGTATTGCGAGTACTCGTGTTCCCGAAAAATCCCCAGTTAGTGATATTCATCCACATAGCACCTGCACGATGTACACGGTTTTGCACATCAATATCAGCAGTAGAGACATCTCTGTTCCACGGCGCAACAGGTCCTTTTTGAAGATTCTTTGGTGGTTCAACTTCACCCAGTGCTGTGAATACAACCAGGAAAATAATTCCGGATAAAATGATGTGACGGTTCATATTTGTCTCTGTCCTTTGCTCCAGCCGACTCCTCAAATTTAGCGTATTAAGAATACAAAGGATTTTATTCGAGTGCAAGCAAAAAGGCATCATTGAGGTAATTGTCTTAACCTTCTGAGGAGTTTGAAATCATGATGTACGCAATCAAATATCTACGAAGATATTTTGAGATTATTTTTATTCTGTCTAAATATATTCTCTGTGGCGATCTGGGAGAAATCACTGAAAATATCAATAACACAGACAGATAAGTTAGTTATGATAATAGACACAAGTTCAGATTAATATGAATATTTTTATAGATTTTAAGCAAAAAAAGGCGCCAACAGCGCCTGTGTACCTGGGACATAAAACTTATTTTTCAACGCAACAAAGTTAACCTGTGTGAAACAGATGTAATGCCTGAAGTTACCTTAATGAAATAAAGTCCCGATGGTAAATCTTTTCCATCTGACTTACCGTTCCAATACAATGTGTGAATTCCTGCATTGTATGTACCTGAAAGATATCCTATTGTTCTGCCAAGAATATCGTGAAGAGTAATACCTAATTCACCCGTTTCCGGAATAGAAATTCTTATCATCGTGCTGTTATTAAAAGGATTCGGATAGACGGATTCAATTGAAATATTCCTTGGAACCATATCAGAGATTTGAGGTTCTGTGTTATTAATTTCTTGAGGGTAATAATGGAGCCCAATATCAATTGGAGTATTATCCGGATCAAGAAATCCAAATTCCCCTCTATCTATGCAGGGTGAGCTTGCCAACAGATGATAATAATCATCACTCCATTCTGGATTACTATAAATCAGTGGCGGATTTTCCTGATAAGATATTCTCGGATTAATTGGATTTGCAGTATTATATAATGTAGAAAATAAAATCGAGAGATTAGAAGTAAGTGACCAATTAAAACAAGAGTAACATGTATTCGTATAATCTTCATTAAAATTGGCAATAATAGTGTTTTTTACTGTGACCTCAGAATCTGAACGAACGCCTATTCCCACAAGAATCGATTCATCTGAAGTTGGTAATAATTCTATTGAAAAATGGTTCAAATCAATAGTTGCAGATTGGAGATCCACGGCTATAGACCATTCATCACTACCGGACTCGATTCGTACTCCATTATGATCGATTAGGAAATCATCATTGGTATTTATTAAAATTCCAATAATTGGGCTTGGTGTACCAGCCAAACTTCTTGAGTAAGCATCGACATAACAACCTTTCATGTTTCCAGTCACGTGATCGAGAATTACACCTGTTCCGTAATGAAAACCATCATCATCAATAATCTCAAGGTCAATATTACAGTTATCTATTTCAATTGCAGAATAACTGGCATCGATCACATAAGCTTCAGAAAGAGTTGAGTTGACACTTCCATCGCAATAATCTATTTCAAGATGTGCGCCGCTTCTTGATGCAAAAGCAGCATCATTACTGCTTCCCTCAATCCATGTAACGTCAACATCACAATGAACAATTTCAAAATGGGAATTTATAACTCTCACGCCGGCATTGCAGCCACTCATAATGGCATACCGCATATCGCCTTCCTGAGATGTCGCATTTCTGATAATAATCCCGCCCCAATAACCACCATTCCTTGATTCCATAATTATTGGATTGACTACACTCCCCCTCATTTTCAACTCGCCATTAATTTCCATAGATACGCCATGATCAAACAAGACAACAACACCATCTTCGACTAATAATGATTTTTCAGCCTCAACAATGATATTACCTGTAACTATAACCGGACTATCAAAAGTAGACCATTTTCCATACACTGATCCACTGACTTCAATGGCAAATAGACAACGAAGCGGTAAAAGAAGTAAAATTGGTAAATATAGTCGTATTGAACGTTTCATCGTTCCTGCTCCAAAATGGGAGAAGAACCGACCATAAAAAGCTATTGAGTAAAACCGTTTTGAGTCGGAATTAAACCTTATCAAATAAAAGATAGTGCCATACTACTATAGAGTCAAGTCAAGAATGAAAAAAACACTAATCGCTAAATGAACTGAATTGAAAAATATGAAATTGAATAAGGACATCTCTTCAGTAAACATAAAATTTAACTTGATAGTACACAATAAATGATTTAACAACTTCATTATAAAATACTTAGTTTAGTTCAAATATTGTTTCATGATATGAGATATCTCCGGAGTCATTGTCATGTAAGCTCAGACATATCTGAATGAGATTACCAAAGTTAAACATTCTCACTCGCGTGAGTGACAACTATAGAACCGACAATTCTGGCTGCATTTTCTAAATCAGAGATTCTGATCCACTCTTTTGTCGAGTGAACATCCTGCATTCCAACACCCACTACTATCGATGGTATTCCTTTGTGAGTTATTATGCTTCCGTCTGTTCCGCCGCCACCTATCTTGGTTTTTATGGTCCATCCAAGTTTTGCTCCCGCTGCTTTAACAAGCCTTACCGGGAAATCATCTTCATTGAACCTGACAGCTTTGTAATCATCCTTTCTTTCTTGTACAAACCGGGGAACATCCTCGCCTTCTTTTCGTCTCTCCTCGCACGCTGCTTCAAAACAATCCTGCATATGCTTAACCTGCTCCTCTAAACGGTCAATTGAATGACTACGTGCTTCAGCCTTCATTTCAATCTCTTCCATTACAATATTTGTAGCTCCTCCGCCTTTGACAACCCCAATATTGGCAGTGGTTTCAGCATCAATACGTCCAAGATTCATATTTGATATGGCTTTTGAGGCGATTTCTAATGCACTGATCCCTTTTTCAGGCTCTATTCCAGCATGAACAGCTCTTCCGATGATTTTGTAATCCACCCTGACGGCAGAAGGACTGCCTATTGTAACCTCTTTGGGCTCATGGTCATCTAAAATAAATCCTGCAACTGCTCTAAATTTACTGATATCAACATGTTTAGCGCCAAGAAGACCTATCTCCTCACATACATGGAGCGAAATTTCCAGGTCTGGACGAGGAATTTCTGGCTGTGCTTCAGCCATTCTGACCAGGTGAAGAATCACTGCCAGACCGGCTTTGTCATCAGCACCTAAAATAGTTTCCCCTTTTGAACGAACAATGCCATCCTCAACTATGGGCTCAACACCATCTGCTGGAATGACCGTATCCATATGTGAACTGAACATAAGGGTTTTGGCGTCAGGGCGGTTTCCTGCAAACCTTACAAACAGGTTACCGGCGTTACCACCGGTTGCGCCTCCAGCGTCGTCTTCTTCCACCTCGCAACCTGCATCAGTTAACTCCTTTATCAGCCAATCCGCAACACCCCTTTCATTACGTGATGGGCTGTCTATTCTAACGAGCGCAAGAAAATCTTCAAGAAGCTTGCCTGGTATAATGCTGAATTTACTCATTCAATTACCTCCGCGATGATGCTGTTTTTGTCTTCAGAAAGTTCTAACAATTTTACCTGTACCCTTTTTAAGGGTATTTGTCTTTTACTCTTTAAGGTTACTCGTAAATAATTTCTTGTATATCCGTTTCTACCATTGGTTTCAACGATAATATCATCAAGATTTCCAATTGATCTTTTATAATGGTTGAGTTTCAGTTCCGTGCTAATCAGTCTCAGCCTTTTTGCTCTTTGCGTGACAATATCAGGGCTCAGGTCATTCCCAAGACTAAAAGCCGGTGTTCCCGGTCTTGGAGAATACGGAAATACATGCAGGTAATGTAATGGAAATTCATTAACGAACTTGCAGGTATTATCATGTGCTTCCTGGCTCTCTCCCGTAAAACCAGCTATTATATCTGCTCCAATGGTACCTTGAGGACGTTTAATCAGGAATTCTTCCAGTGATTCCTTCAAACTTCCTATATCAGTAGTACGATTCATACTCTCCAATACGCGTTCATCAGCACTTTGGAGTGAAATATGAATATGTTCGCACCATTGCGGTACTGAAGTAAGCCTAGCGATTATTCCAGGTGTCACCTTCCACGGCTCCAGGCTGGAAAACCTGATCCTTGGGAACCCCTCTTCGGCAGCCATTTCTACCAAAGATGTATAATCACCGGTTCCTTTTTCCAAGTCATTCCCCCAGGAGCTTATATCAACACCTGTGAAAACAACTTCTTCAAATCCAGAAGATAAAATCCTCTTCAGAGCAGAGCGTATCTCATTTGGCGCCACACTCCTTGAGGAACCACGAGCTAATGTTACAGCACAATAAGCACAAGAGTGATCACATCCATCCTGCACCTTTAAAAATGCACGAGAACGACCTGATACTCTCGTACCAACTGAAGCATGCAAATCATCTGAAGTCGAATGAATATAAACAGCAGGTTTACCAAGTCTTCCATTTACATTTAAAGGAAGATACTTAAAAGGTGTATGTTTCTCTGTTACACCGAGAACCAGATCAACTTCACCTGCCTTTGTTAACTCTTCCGCAGCTAAACTGGCAAAACATCCGGCAGCGATAATCAAAGCATCTGGCTGCTTGCGACGTGCCCGATGTATTAGTTGCCGTGAAGACCTGTCAGCTCTTCCTGTAACCGTACAAGTATTTATAAAATAGACGTCAGCATAGTTTGTAAAATCTACGACTTCCCATTTGTGTTTTAAAAACTCTTCGCTGATCGCTTCAGTTTCTGCCTGGTTAAGACGACATCCTACAGTTGCAAAAGCAACTGTAGGTGTATTTCGAGGCAAACCGTTATTCTTTGTCATCCTTTTCAGTCTTTTCAATCTTTACTTCATCAACCTTGGCATCTTCTGTCTTTATCGTGCTGTCTTCTTTTACTTCATCAGATTCCGGTTCTGAAGCCTCCGTTTTTGCTGATTTTTCTTCTATTGCTTCCTTCTTATCAGTTTTCTTTTTTGCTGACGCTGAAGGTTGTTTTGCAGGCTTTTTCGCCGTCTTCTTTTCCGACTCCGTCTTTACCTCGGCTTTTTCATCTTTTTCTTCAGGTTTGTCCTCAACTTTGGCAGCTGCTTTATCTTTGCTTTCTGCTTGCTTATCATCAACTTTTATCTCAGCAACTTTTTCCTCTGTCGTGTCGTTATCATCTTTTTTCGACGCAACAGATTCTACTTTTTCAATAACGACAATTTCACTCTTCGCAGCCGTTTTCTTTGTTGATTTCGTTTTGTGCTCAGCCTTCTGCTCTGCTTTAGCGGCTATATATGCTTGAAGCAGTGGGTTATCCTGCTCCAAAGAATCGGCAAGTGTAGTTCCAGTCCCATGAGTGGCTTTTCCAACATATTTTGCTTCCTGCTTGGTTTCTTCATGTTTCTGCGCCTGACTGTTTGACAGTACTACTTTTCTTTCGGTTTTGTCAAACTCAAGCAGGACAAGTTTCATGATATCGCCAATTTGAACGTTTCGTTTCTTGCCTTCAAAGTACTTTCGAGCAATCTGGCTGTTTGGAACAAATCCCTCGATTTTATGCTGCAACTCTACAAGTATACCCTTGTCAATAACACGAGTAACAGTACCCGACGTCTTGCCGCCGACTTTTACTTCCTGCTCAAACATTTCCCAGGGATTTACATCAAGTTGTTTATAACCTAAGGCAATACGCCGCTCATCACGATCAAAATCAAGAATTATTATCTCGATTTCTTGAGCTTTCTTCAGAATTTCTCCCGGGTGACGTACTTTCTTGATCCAGGATAGATCGGAAATATGGATTAGCCCATCAATACTGTCTTCAAGTTCCACAAAAGCACCGAATGGGACTAAATCTCTAACAATACCCTTGTGTGTTGTTCCAATCCTATATTTTGCTTCAAAGATTTCCCATGGGTCATCTTCAACCTGCTTCAGACCAAGACTGATTTTTCTGTTCTCTTTTTCGATATTGAGGATTACAACCTGTACATATTCTCCCTCTCTTACAACCTGGCTGGGATGACGGATATGTTGCGTCCAGCTCATTTCACTGATATGTACCAACCCTTCAATACCCGATTCGATTTCAACAAAAGCTCCGTATTTTGCAAGGCTTACGATTTTCCCCTGTACCTTTTGTCCAACTCTGAATTTATTCTCAATTTCATCCCACAGGTGCGAATGCAGTTGTTTTAATCCAAGACTGATTCGTTTTCTATCGAGATCATAGTTCAAAACTTTTACTTTGATCTTTTGATCCAGTTGAACTATTTCGTTGGGATGGGATACACGTCCCCAGGAGAGATCGGTAATGTGAAGCAATCCATCAACACCGCCAAGATCAACAAATACACCAAAGTCGGTAATATTTTTCACAGTCCCTTCAAGTACGTCTCCGACCTTAAGCTGGTCAAGTAATTTCGCCCGAACTTCCTGGAGGCTTTCTTCAACAAGAATTTTATGGCTGATCACAATATTCTTCCTAAGATCATTAATCTTAAGAATTCTGAATTCCATCTCCTGATCAATGATGGACTCAAAATCGCGAATGGGACGGACATCAATCTGGCTTCCAGGCAAGAATGCATCAACACCGCCCAGATCAACAACCATACCACCCTTGATCCTTCTCATGCACCGACCACGGATAATGCCATCTGCCTCATACACTTTTTTAACCTGATCCCATATTAGCATGAAATCAGCTTTCTTCTTAGAAAGAATTAGCTGTCCCTCGCTGTCTTCCACATTATCCAGGTAAACATCTATGTTTTTACCAACTTTGAGGTCGCTAATATCTTCAAACTCATCTATTGGTACTGTCCCCTCGGATTTAAACCCAATATCAACTGCAACTTCTTTTTCAGATATTGCAACAATTTTCCCTCTGACAATTTCGCCCTCTTTTATTTCGGTCAGAGTATCCTCATACATTTTTTCAAGATCTTTGAATTGTTCAATATTATATGCACTATCCTTTGGAAGGTCTTCAATCCTGATAAACTTTTCGCCATTTCGCACCTGTAATTTAGATGCGGGATAATCAACAAATTCGTCGAACATTCCGAAAGTATCATCCTCAGTGGCTTTTACTTCAGGTTCTGTAAATGAAGTTTCTACATCGCTTTTGTCTTCAAGTGCAGGTATATCAGCGTCTTTCTCTTCAGTAGAAGCAGACTCTTGCTCTTCCTTAGGTGATTCTGATTTTATTGTGTCATCTGATTCTTTTTCATTTTTATCTTCAGTTTTGTCTTCATCCGGTACAACTTCATCAGCTTCCGGTTTCAAGACATCTGCAGTTATTTCAGTCGTTTCCTGATCCTCAGTTTTTTCAGATTTTGAATGATCAACCGTGATTTCAGTTTTTGACTCATTGTCAGTCGCATCTCCTGCCTGATCGACGGGAGTAACTTCTTTTTCTTCGTTGTTTTGTGTTACTTTTTCTTCCATGATAAAACCTCCGGACATCCGGACGGTGCAATACTTTTTGCATACACCGGGGTTAATGGGAGCGCCACAAGGGAGGAAAATTTGAAATGGATAAAACCGTTTCTCTTTTATCCTGGTATCTTCACCTTTATTGCGGGTGGCATAATTCTCTGTTCAATAGCTGTTGTCTTCTTTTCCAACAAAACAAAAGCTTGAGAATCCGATACTTATTTGCAGAATTATATCTGCATCAGTCTAAGATATGCCTGTAATTGGTGAAGCTACTTTATTTTAAAAGTTTACCTTACTTTCCCTCGGACGATGACGCTCGTAACATGTGGATGTCTTAACATGCCCGGTTTCGTCACTCGCGATCCATGATGATGAACGAATATCGTGCAGGCGATAAATATCATCTTCCGGATTCGCCGTGGGCGCCTTCTTGACAAATGTTTATGCGTTTCCTGGAACCTGCTTCTACCGACAAAGAAACGCTTCAGTTAATGTAAAACCAACCCTGCCGAAGGGTTTAAATACTTGAATCTGCTTTACTCAGATTATATGATTCGAATTTAGTTCTTCCAGTTTTCAACAGTAAGACCAATATATCTCTTTGACTCCGAGAGTACGTCATAATCAGCCAAAAAAGCCCGAAAATAGCCTTTTCATTTGGGATATTTGGGATTTGAATTATTTCTTCATTTTGAGTATCCAGGTTGGTTTTTTATCTCATCGCAGGCTATTTGATGCTTATTCTTGTATTCTCAATCCCTTCGCATCCTTTCGGCATAATTTTTTCGATATTCTCACCTACAAGGGTACTGACACCCTGATCGTCTTCGATTTGTCCGGTGACTCTGAAAGGTCCATGTCCACGGACTATCGTGGCAAACCGTCGAAAGACACGAGGAAAGAGAGTCACTTCAAAAGTACCGGTCAAATCTTCCATCGAAAGGAATATCATTTTTTCTTTTTTTGTTCTGGTAGTTATCTTTTTCGATGCGTATGACCAGCCTATCATAGTTACTTTCCGTCCGAGGTGACGCTCCAGGTCACGCGCGGGAACAGCGCCGTTCATGGGAAGGTCAAGCAAAGCAAGCGGATGTTTTCCCGGAGAATAACCAAGGATACGACGTTCAGCAATCAGCTTTTCCATTTCAGACCAGTCGGGAGCATCCGGCATATTTGAAAAAATATCCTCAGCGTCTAAAGCCAGCGGACTCGAAGAACGCTGAAGGGCTGACCATCCTGCCTTCAACATCCGTAATAAAGTCGGGCGGTTCGCCGCAAGTCTGTCAAAAGCACCGCATGAGATCATCGCTTCTGTTTCATCACGTGATGTTTTCACACGTCTCATGAAGTCACCGAGATTTTTATACTGCCCATTTTGTTCCCGATCCTCAACAATGCGTTGAGGTGTTTCTTCACGTAACGTGCCAATTGCTTTCAATCCTATATAAACCTTATCGCCCTCTCCCCTGCACTCGATGTGGCTGCTATTGATATGCGGCAGCAACACCTTCAAACCCATACGTTTTGCCTCTTCAACATACGCCGCCTGGCTGTAAAATCCACCGCAGTTGGCTAGCACTCCAGCCATAAATTCTGCAGGAAAATACGTTCGAAGATAGGCTATCTGCACTGAGAGTACTGCAAATGAAGCGCTGTGCGCTTTGCAGAATGCATAACCTGCGAATGAATACACCTGCCTCCAAATTTCAGTTGCGATATCTTCTTGTACTCCGTTAATCCTGCATCCATCAAGGAATTCACGTTCGAGCTTCGCCAATGCTTCCGGTGAACGTCCTTTTCCACTCATTGCACGGCGTAATGTATCCGACCTGCCAAGGGAAATCCCTGCTAAGTAATGACAAATTTTGATCACATCCTCTTGATAAATCATTACTCCGTAAGTTTCTCCTAATAAATTCTGCATTTTCGGGTGGAGAAAAACGGCTTTTGATGGATCACGAACACAGTCCACATACTGCTTCATCATACCGGATTCACTGACGCCTGGACGAATTACCGAACTCGCTGCAACAAGCAGCTCGAAATGGTCGCAATCAAGTTTTTTTAGCAATACCCGCATACCAGGCGATTCGATATAGAAACAACCCATAGAGTTTCCGGTACGAATTGTCTCCCAAGTTTTTTTATCGCGAAATAACATCTCCACATTCTCAACCGGCGGCATCACACCCGTGTTATCTTTGACATTCAGAGATGCATCCTTGAGAACTCCAAGCGCTCGCTGACTAAGCAGATCGATTTTTACAAGTCCAAGGTCTTCGGTACTGTACATATCATATTGTGTTACAACAAATCCCTTGGCTGCCATCTCTAATCCGGTCCAATCAGTTATCGGATCAGGCGAAATAACAACTCCGCCCGCATGAATCGACAGGTGACGCGGCAAACCGTTCAATTGGTCGGCATCTCTTGCAATACCCGCCCAGGGTTCTCGATCCAAAGGGAGACCTGCACATTCAGGGGATTCAGCAAAAACCTCCATCAACGTCTTACCATGTGAAAACCAGGGGATACGCTTGGTAAAACGTGTGATTTCCTCCTCCGGAATTCCCCTCGCGGATGCAGCCTCATGCAGCGCCGCTCGAAGACCGAACGTTACCGTTGTGCAGATAAGCCCGACATGATCATTACCGTAAGTTTCAAAGATATTTCGCAGGGTTTCGTCACGATCGCGCCAGGAGAAGTCGAGATCAATATCCGGAGGGCTTTTCCGTTCTGGATTCAAGAAACGCTCGAAGTATAGATCGTATTTCAAGGGACAGATATCAGTTAACCTTAGACAAAAACATACGATACTGTTCGCGGCTGAACCTCTCCCAAGAGTTTTTACGCCGCGATTCCAGGCTTCACGTGCGATATCGTGAACCACAACCATATACCCGGTATAACCGAGATGGTCGATTACGCCAAGTTCATACGCGAGGCGTTCAAGCGCTTTCAAGGGTGGCGGGTTTCCGTATCGCTGCAGGAGTCCATGCTCAGTTCGCTCCTTGAGTTCTTCAAAAGATGTCCTGTTATCGGCAAGAATTGGTTCGGGAAACTTCAATTCGCCCAGGCGGAGATCAACGTTACACCGTTCAGCTATCAACCTGCTGTTAAGAATCACTTCAGGAAGATTCCTGTATGCTTTCAATAGCTCACCATTATCATCCAAAGGACGTGAGATGATATCGTCCCTGCCTTTGGATGTTCTCAACAGTACCTGTTTTTCTCCAATTGCTCGCAGGAGATTCGATGTATGTTCTTGTTCTTTAGTTGCATAGGCTACATCACCGGTAACAACCATTGGGATATTGTTTTTACGGCAAATCTCATACACTCCCCGGGCTTTTCGTTTTCTATCATCGTTATCGGGCAAAGTCAAATTACCATACAGATTCCCTGACGATAACCTGTTTCTTAGAGAAAGCAGAATGTCCTCATCAGAAGTAGCAACAATCACCGAATCATTTATTTCTTCAGCGATTAGATCAAGTGTGAATTCGGGATTCAGTTGACGTTCACTTGCGAGCCTGCCAAGTTGACCATATCCTTCAAAATCTGTAGCCCAGAGCAGGCAATAACGTCGTGCGTCCCGTGGATCGTCAAGCAACATACCGAGAACAGGTTTTAGACCGGCTTCATACGCCGCTTTGTAACCACGAACTAATCCACTCGTCCTGTTTCGATCTGTAAAGGCAATTGTCTTTTGACCCAATCGACTCGCAGTTTCCACGAGTTCGTTAATGCGTCCTGCACCTTCATAAAAAGAATATGGTGTGCGAACATGGAGATGGACAAAATCTTTCCAATTTGCATTTCCCATCTTTAGCCTTTACTATGCTTTAAGTTTTCAGGAGTGTCATAAATGAGAATTATTTATCAATATTATACAGTCGATTTTTCCCAGGCAGATGCGAATTTGACGGAATTTTTTCCCCAACGCATACGCAGATTGTAAAGAGTTCGCTGCAAACGTTCGTCACGTCCGGTCAATAATGCCGGTTCAAAGAGTTTCAATTGACGTCCGGGCGGATTTCCAAAGGGAATGGTCATTCGTAATTCTGCCAGACGCACCCTGCGTTGCCAGAGTTGATTTGTCAATTCAAAAGCTGCTCTTTGCCATGCACCTTCATGCCTGATTCCATTTCGCTTGACCAATCCCCCACTCCGCTTTCCGTCACTGTAAAGTATCATCAAACGTAGAGAAAATGGTTCATATCCAGCGACTGAAAGTGCGTCCATTCCTTCTGATACAAGTGTTGCGAGAGCTTTATGAACTTCACCCGGATCATCTTCATCGCCTGACAATCTTCGTCTTCCCCGCCATTCTCGTTTCGGTTCCGGTCGTTGCCCGCAGAATGCAAGAGTTTTCAGAGTCCTACCCTCGGAACCAAATAATTCCCGTAGCAGGATATCCGGCAATTTTGCAATTTCACCTAAAGTTCTCACACTAACCTGGTGAAGCGTTTCACATTGTTTTTTATTCAGATCATGAAGTACTTCAATCGGGAGTGACTTGAGGAACGCGCTAATATCCTTCGATGCAACAAACAGTATTTCACCGGTCCCTGCAATCATAGATGCAATCTCTGCCACACTTTTTTCTGAAGCGATCCCCCATGAACCACTGAATCCACGAATCCTCAACCGGATATTTATCTTTTTTAATGTCTCTTTTAGAAAACGAGTACCTGAAGACCATGTCGCAGCAAAAAATCCGGGACGCAATAATTCGGGTTCAGTAAGGAACATTCCGAGTTCACAAAGTATCTCATCGATCATGTATTTATAACGATTCGGATCACTTTGAATTTGTAGTAATTCTTTATTATCAAGGGTATCAACCCTGTTGTTCGGATACACTCCCATTCTTTTGGCATCATCAGTGACTGAAAGAACCATTGCTCGGGCGCCCTCCCCGGTGACGACTGCGACAGGTCGTTTTTCATTTGGGGGTAGAAGCATCCGTTCAATCTTAGCGTAAAAACCGGATATTCGTAAAACGATGTGTGTTTTCATGACAGAATATACTGCACAACTGTACAGTATTCAAGAAGATTAATTCAGAGAGTTTTATCTTTCTCCAATTTTGCCATATATTGATGTTAATTTCGTTACAAGTCACAGGATTGAAAAGCAGTTCACTTTCAATGAAAGAGACCGGCTTTTCAAAATTTGTCTGACAATAACATAACGTCGTGATTTAAGATGAGCACAGAGAGCCGAAAACGATTATTCTGGGTAGGGATTTTCGGAATTGCAATGGGGTGGTTTGAAGCCGCGGTTGTAATATACCTGCGGACATTATACTATCCCGAGGGTTTTGCATTTCCTGTAAAAGTGATACCCACGAACCTTGCGGTTGTGGAGCTGGGACGCGAGGCAGCGACTATCCTGATGCTGATTGCAGTGGGATGGCTTGCAGGACGGACTTCAACAGAAAAGTTTGGATACTTCATCTATGCTTTCGGTATCTGGGATATCGTTTATTACATTGGACTATATCTTGCGTTAGGTTGGCCTGAAAGCTTGCTGACATGGGATATTCTTTTTCTGATTCCCCTTCCCTGGATTGGACCTGTCCTTGCACCAATCCTTGTCAGTCTTGGTATGATCTTCTCATGTTTCGTGATTGTATCCCAGGAGGATCGAGATAAACCTGTGAAACCATCAAAGCTGTTCTGGTGGTTGGAAATACTCTGCGGTTTAATCATCATCGGCAGCTTTATCATTGATTTTCGACTTGTAACCGATGGCGGAGTTCCCACAAGATTCCATTGGGAGATATTTTTATTGGGATTCATCCCCGGAATCCTGTTGTTTCTTTTAACCTGGAAAAAATCAAATACCGAGAGTAATACCTGAACAAATGAAATTTCATCTCTCTATTCCCAGATTATTAATTGTAACGATATTGCTGGTTTCATGCGTTCTCGCTTCATATGGGCAAACCACTTCAGAAAATTCATCATCACTAAGATTAAAACATTTAACACTCGCATTCTGGAATGATACTGCCGATGCAGAACGATTTGTAGAGGAAGGGTGGGTATATGCGCCTGATGATTATATTACCACGTCAATCGCGGCAAATATATCTGTTGATTACAACAATAAGCCCTGGATATTCGCGTGGAATACGAATGTTATCACGTTAAAAGATGAGGGATATAGAACTGATTTATTGACCATCCGTTTATCAAAACCGATTACCTGGGAAAAAGGGCAGTTTGTAATATCTGCTGGAATTATGGGCAATGGCAATTTTGGCGGAGAATCAATTCAAAACGGCTACCATTTCATTCGGAGCCACCGGATCATTGATCTCCCCTACCCGGAATCAAGAAGAATTGGCCCAATGTTTGAAGAACAGGCTGTATTTAATATTTGGGAGACGAATTCAAATTCGTTCTATCTTTGCCTGAAGAATTTCAACGCTCTACCAGCCGGATATCATAGATACAGAGGTATGTTTCTCGCTTCCTCACAAATTTCCCCCGCAATTACCTGTGAGGCAACCTTTGGTTATTCTGGATTTTACTTGCTGCACGATAGCCTGCAACCTGTTTTTCAGAACGGAATTGAATACGGGATTCTGTTTCGCTGGGAATTGCGGGAAAGAGTGACAATCTCTGCCTGGGCTTACGCAAATGCATACCGCAACGATCAATCCATTCCCGGTATTTCCTTGACATTTGGATCGATTGATAATTCGGACTTACTTACAGGAATGGCGCTGTTTCCTTGATACTCTTCAAATAGATGATATCATTATAGTTCAGAATATTCATGAAGCTATCAAAATTATAAATTTACTATCGCTTGATTATTTTTATTCTCACGCAAAGTCGCAAAGGTGCAAAGAAAAATCTTTTAGCCTTATCGTTATTAAAAAGTTTCAGGGAATGCATGAAAATAGTGTTTGTGCAAAATTTGATATTCATTTCCCGGACATCAAGCTGTCCGGGGCACACGGCATTGAAAAATCTTATTCGTCTTCTCAATTATTGTAATTACAGTTGCGTATTATTCAGGTTGGATGTTTCTAATGAAAATTTGAGTCAGTACTTATTTATGAAAACTTGGACAGGAAAAAACTGAAATGCATATAAAAGCAAAACGGACGACCCCGAATCGTCCGTTTACGCAAATTTTACAGCTCAAAATGTGAAGAGGCCACCTTTCCAACATTTAGTGCTGCCGAAGCCAAGGGAGGGCCCGGCTTCGCCATCCGGTTTCACCCGTATGTTTTGTCGGGGTCACGAAACGCGCTTGTAATCTTAGACGCCGCATCCCCGCACCATGAACGTCATCTGTTTACTTGCACGTCTCGTATCCCGTTGCTATATCTTTAAGCAAGCAACGTACCAATTGAATAATAGCTGCCTCCAATTATTTTGTTGGATTGATTATATAAAGTTTAGGTAATTCTAAAGCAACTTTCAGGAAAAACAATCAACGCTTCACCGCCTCGAGGTGTAAACGACATGCACAGAGGTGTGCATGACATACGCACTTGTAAGGGTAAAATGTCTCTCATTTCATGAAATCTAAATGATTTCAACAAATATTTAGCGCCAGATATCCTTAGCATCGCAAATGAAATTCTACATATTTAATAGTTCAGTTTTGAACATCTTAATTATTATCAGCTAATCTTCAATCGCTTACACCATCATGCTCTTATTAAAGATTTAATAGATTCTTTACAATTATTATTGGTATATTTTTATGAATCGTTTATATTTGCGATTTTGATGATCAATAACAAACCAGTGAAGGTTTTATGAATGTTTTAGTCACCGGTGGAGCAGGTTTTATCGGCTCCAACCTGATACACTTTCTGCTTAGTCAGAAGCCTGAGTGGAATCTGATAAATGTTGATAGTCTAACATACGCGGGGAATCTTGAAAATCTTTCCTCTTGCGATGACAATCCACGCTACTCTTTCGAATTGGCAGATATTACAGATACCGTCAGGATACATGAGGTTTTCGATAAGCATCATCCGGATTTCATATTACATCTTGCTGCAGAATCTCATGTCGATAGATCGGTACTGGATCCTCTTGTTTTTGTTCGTACCAATGTCTTGGGAACACAGGTTTTGCTTGATGAAATGCGAAAAACAGTTCCTGGGTCGAGATTCCTTCATGTATCAACTGATGAAGTTTATGGCTCACTTGGTGCGGAAGGTTATTTCACCGAAGAAACTCCAATTGCGCCAAACAGCCCCTATTCCAGTTCCAAAGCAGGTTCGGATATGCTTGTCCGGGCTGCTTTCATAACTCACGGTTTGGACACTGTCATCACACGGTGCAGCAATAACTACGGTCCTTATCAATTTCCGGAAAAACTAATACCCTTGATGTTGAACAATGCATGGGCAGGCAAACCATTGCCGGTTTACGGTGATGGAAGAAATGTCCGAGACTGGATTTATGTCGATGATCATTGCTCTGCACTCCTGGCTGTGCTTGAGAACGGCAGAAGCGGTGAAGTTTATAATATCGGCGGAAATAACGAATGGGCAAACATTGACATTGTAAAATTAATATTGCGGCAGGCAGAAGCATCAGAGGATTTAATTCAATTCGTTACCGATCGTCCGGGTCATGACCATCGCTATGCTATTGACGCCACAAAAATCGAAAAGGGATTAGGCTGGCAACCAAGGCACTCCTTCGAGGAAGCGCTGCCTCTTACAATTAAATGGTACGGCGATAATATCGAGTGGACTCGCAGGATAGTTAGTGGTGCATACCGTGATTATTATGAACAACAATACGGACAAAGATTAGGATAAGGCAGATTTGTTATGAGGAAATTTATTGTCTCCAGCTTTACCCTGCTTTCGATTTTAGCCTGTGCATATTCTCAAAATGTTCCTATTGGTGAGCGAGTCTATGACCTGCTTGATCAAGCTTCATTGCGTGGTTTGCTTCATGGTTCCCTGCCAAACTATAAACCATTAACCCGGATAGAAATCGCAGGTCTATTGATCAGTATTGAGAATAACAGAACGTTGGATGATAATGTACCAATGAATCTCTATCTTGAAATGCGCCGGGAGATAGAATCATATAAACGTGAGATAATTAAAATCGCCGGTCTGCAATGGTGGAGAGATCTTCCCCCCTATTATGGCAGGATTAATCGATATTCCCGAAAACTATTACCAACTCATATTCCCCCCACCGTTTGGGATAAGAGTGGAAGAACGCTGAATCTCGAATTTGATGATGGTAAATGGCTTACTTTCGATCCAACTTACGTTTTTCAATACGACGCTGTAAAAAATCAGAATGATGTTTTCCGTAGAAGATGGGGATTTGTATTAGAATCAGCTCCTGCACCCTGGATGAATGTTTTTTTGAGATGGCGTGATGTACTCGAATGGGGACGTGAACCATACGAATTTAATACCAGGGATAACATTTTCGATGACCGAATCGGGTATGTAAATCCCAATTCAGTAACAGAAATTACTTATGAAGATCTTCTTGGCGGGATGACCATTCACCATTCACCTGCTTCGTTATTTCTTGGAAGAGACCGAATACGCTGGGGACCCGGTCGTTTTGGAAATTTGATGCTTTCCGGTGAATCGGCGCCGTTTAATCAAGTAAAATTAGATATAGAATTAAGCAAATCTATTCATTTCAGCTCATTATCCGGCAGTCTGGTAGCATGGCCAGAGCTTCGTGAGACTCTATACCCCGTAGAAAACGGACTATTGCGGACAGTACGCAGGTCTAAATATCTTGCCGCCCATCGCATTGAACTCACTCCAAAGCCCTGGATGAATCTTGGTATTCAGGAAGCTGTTGTTTATGGTGAACGTTCATTCGATTTATCATACCTGAACCCTGTTAGTGTTTATTTCACCGAAGAACATGAGAATGGTGATATGGACAATGCATTAATGGGGAGTGATCTTCGTTTAGGTCCCTGGATACTGATCCCTGGCCAGATATCAGGAATGCTATGGGGAGAAGTATTGCTAGATGATTTCCAGTTTGGAAAACTCGGCAAAAATTACTATGGAAATAAATCAGCCTGGCTGAGCGGTTGTTCCTTTGCTTTGCCGGGTGGTTTTCTGCCTGTTGAAGCAGGTTATGAATATGTTAAACTTAGACCGTATGTTTATTCACATATTTTTCCAATAAATGTCTATAAGCACTGGAATGCACCATTAGGTATGCAAATGCAGCCTAATTCAGATCGTAGTACAGTATGGGTGAATTGGTGGTTGTTACATCATATCAGGTTTGGTTTTGAAGGTTATTTCCTCAGGCATGGCGCTAACGATGAAACCTATGGAAATGTTGGCGGTAATATAAATGAATCTCATGTAAGAAACCCTGAGAACGAGACTGCTGGTTTTCTCGATGGATTACGTGATGATCAAAGTCGAGTTTTAATGTGGTTTGACTGGGAGGCTTTTGAAGGACTGGTACTGAGCTTTTCAGTCGGATATGATAATGCGACAAACGATTCTTATGATGGAAGATATTTCTCCGCCGGTATTTTGTTGAATAAACCGGAAGACAGGCGTTGGTCTTTGCGGGGAAAATGATATACAGACACGTAATGATTTTAAATTCATAAAAATTTACATTTTTTGGTAACTTCGATGGGAGAACTTGAAGTGCAATCCGATATGGATAGGCATAAAGCAACTATTTGGGATCATTTGGCGCTATTATTGAAATGGCGTAAACTTGTAATCGTCTTCATGACTTTGATGGCGATATCCTCCGTAACATATTCAATCATGGTAAAGAAGTGGTATTTCAGTGATGCGAGAATCTTGCCTCCTCCGGCAACGATGATGAGCCTGGGTGGTATGTTACCAAACTTGGATCTTGGGCTGCTTGGAGATATGACGGGAATGGATACTGAATCTAAATTAATTGTCGCAGTCCTTGAAAGCCGGAGAATGATGGACAAGGTGATTGACAAATTTGAATGGTCGAAAGTATATAAATACAATTATAAGGAAAAAGCGTATAAGCATTATATGAAAAATGTTATCTGGGAAATATCTGAGGAAGGTTCTTTCTACATTCGTGTAAATGATATTGCCCCACAAAGAGCTGCTGAAACTATTAATTATATTGTGGATGAACTCGCAGCTGAATATAATAATATTACCGTGGCACAAGCTCGCAGCCAAAGAATGTTTATTGAAAAGAGATTGAATCAAAATCTCGAAGATTTGAAAAACGCAGAAGACAGAATGGAAGCATTCCAATCGGAAACTGGTGCGATAGCTCTTGAAGACCAGTTACGTTCCACGATACAGGCAATTGCAACTATTAAAACAGAACAAATTTTAGCAGATGTTCAATTGGAGGTTTTTGAAAAGACGCTTCCGGAAAACTCTTCAATGGTGATTCAAGCTCGTGAACAATCCAGGGCTCTCGCTGCGCAAGTGAACAAGCTGATTCGAAAGAGCGATGAAAAAGTTCCTTCCGTTTTGATCGGTTTGGACATTGCACCTCAGATTGGTGTCGAATACTGGCGACTATTCCGTGAAATTGAACTCCAGGCGAAAATCCTTGAGTTTCTGCTTCCACAGTATGAACAGGCAAAGATCTCCGAATTGAAAGAAAAAGGTGATTTATATATTCTTGACTCCGGAGTTATCCCGGAGAAAAAATTCAAACCCAAGCGTGCACTGATTGTGCTTGCCTGGATGTTTATCAGCTTCGTGTTCTTATATATGTACATTGCTTTTATAGAATGGCTTCATCGATTGAAAGATATCGATCAAAACAGGTATGAATTAGTTAATGGTGTCTTAAAAGGCTTGCTTCCCGCGAATCTATTCAATTGGAGTAAGCCCGATGACTCATCCGGAGATAAGCGATGACAGCAATAGGTGCGTATTTAAAACGCACCGGTGGCGAACCAATCGCTCCAGTTTTCGCCGTTCTTATCATAGGGATTATCTCCCTGTTGGTATTGGTTGCCGTATTTAACCAGGTTCAGAACGCTATTATCGGTGCCTGTCTGTTGCTTTTTCTATTCCTCTTTGGATGGCGGATAGAAACTCTTCCAGTCTTGTTCCTGGCATATATCGCTTTAACCCCAACCGTATATATTCCTGAAGCTTTCAGATTCTTTAAAATCCCTTATTACCCTTACCTCGCCCCTGTTTTACTCTTCGGAATGGTTGTAATATTTAAACTTGATAGCACAGTAAATTTTTTATCGGACAAAATTGATACATATAAAAATCAAGAGAAAACAGAAACGGATTTAGTTGGAATATTTGTTTTATTGTTTCTCGTATGGATGGTATTTCAGTCTATCCGTGGAATCGCATTGGGAAACAATCCATATGCTGTACGTTTTGAGGTGATGCATACCATTAATATTGCTGGCTATTTCATTTGGAAAACACTTTTTAAGCGTCGCCCAAATATCAAAGCGTGGTTGATAGTTTTGGTATTAATTGAGCTTGCTACTGCAATGCAATATTTTTCTCTGATAATCGTCAATTGGGAAAATATTGTTAATTTTGTACTGATGAGAATTATCACGAGGCAAGGACACATGACGCTTGCCGCTATACCCTTGACAATGGCATTTGCGTTTTCGGCAACAACGAAGAAACATCGAATAATATGGGCGTTGGTTTTAGTCGTAATTCTTGCACATGTGATCTTTACACAACAACGCGCTCTTTTTCTCGCAACAGCAGTCACCTTCATTTCAATGTTTACACTTTATGCTTTTCGGGATGGTTGGAACAAGCGAGGATTGGCGATATGGTCGAGCGGTATGTTAGCACTAACCATTCTTTTCGCCGCTGCTGTTTATTGGGCACTTGGAGCATTCAACGTGGACATAGAAGTACTCTTCAGCAGATGGCAGCAGTTTGGAACCCTGCAGGATGCCTCCACGATGATGAGGATATATGATATAAAGAACGCTTTGAATCATTTCTTCACTTCACCGATCCTGGGATTAGGTATAGGCAAAGAGTTGTTAACCATCCCAAATGGCATGCTATTCATCTACATAGACAATAGTTATATTATAACCCTCTTTAAGGGTGGCTTTGTATATCTTTTACTCCTGCTTGCCATTTACATGGGTGGTGCATGGCATTCATGGCAAGTTTACAGGAAAAGCAATAATACCTCGACAAAAATGATCGGTGCAGGCATCCTTTCAGCATTGATCGGAATAATATTCACCGGGAGTACAAACGTTTGCATGATATACTACCGATTTACCTATGTATGGATGATGTTGATAGCCGCAGCAGTTATATTGAACAGATCATTAAATGAACAAAAAGTTGAAAAATCAGATGACTAAACAAATGGATCACTCGAAAAAGATATTAATGCTGACATCTCAGCATAGCCCACTGGACGGAAGAATATTTCATCTCGAAGCAAAAACGCTACGTGATGCCGGTCATTCGGTCACTATAGTAGCAGAAAAGATTGAAAATTATCCTCAATATATAGACGGGGTCAGGATAATCACGTACCAGAAATCAGGTAGAGGTATCTTCCGTAAATGGAATACCCTTAAAGCATTAACCTCACATGCTATAAGTATTAAAGCTGATGTTTTACATGTTCATGAAGTGGATGCGCCGTTGCTTGCTGCGGTATGGGCAAAACGATCATTGTCCAAAAGAGGCAGAAAAATCAAGATTGTTTTCGATAGTCATGAGGTCTGGCCCTTTTTCTTTGCCGGTAAAACCAAAAACCATTTTGTGCGAGAACTGATTAAACATTTAGTGATCTTTTATGAAAATTTTATGTTGTCCCGGTATATCGATGGCGTAATCACAGCACATGAGATTGAAGAAAACTACTATAAATTTCTTGACCCCTGGGTGCCGGTAAGGAAAGTGTTGGGCGGACCGCCTGTTGATTCCTGGGATGATCCCCCGGTACACACTGGTCCGGTTACTGTAATAGGGTATGATGGATATTTTACTTTTAACAGGGGTATGAGGACAGTTCTTGGCGCTTTTGAGATTGTTGCGGCTGAGTTCCCTGATATTAGGCTGCTTGCGGCTGGTGATTTCAAATACCCGGAAGATAAAGATTATTTTGAAGCTTGGTGCGAACGTACCGGCTTAAGAGATCGTGTAGAGTTCACCGGGTGGATAGATCGTTCCGATATCGTTAATTACCTGGATCGAATGGATATTGGAATTGTGCCGAATAATCCTGATATTCACAGTATCCGGTGTTGGCCCGCAAATAAAATGATGTATTATATGGCAAGGGCTGTCCCGGTAGTTTCGACTCCGTCACCATTGTATATAGATAACATAAAAAAAATTGGCTGTGGTCTCGTTGCTGCATCCTTCGGACATGAATCAGTGGCTGATTCACTTAGGAAACTAATCGAAAATCCGGATGAATCCCGTAAAATGGGAATTAGAGGCTATAAAATAGCAAAACAAGAATATAACTGGGCTAAAGCCAGGAAAGAACTGTTGAGCTTTTACGATGAACTGGATACTTTTGACAAGGCGAAAATTGGTGTAATTTCTCAAGATAATTATTAACCTTACATCTAAACATGTAGTAAGGAAGTAGATAAATGTTAATGACCATAATTTTTTTTACAGCGTTGACCCTGGTAATATATCATATTTTATTATTTCCGTTAATATTGATAATCTCAAATATGCTATCCCGACCTGAATCATCGCCTGAATTATCGAAGAATAACCTTCCCACTGTGGCACTCTTGATTTCTGCAAGAAATGAAGAAAAGAATATCGGTGAAAAATTAGAGAATTCTCTCGAAATTGATTACCCTGCAGATAAACTCCGCATTATCGTGCTTGCTAATGGCTGTACTGATCGAACAGTAGAAATATGTAAGGGCTATGCCGATAAAGGCATTGATGTATTTGAATTCGGTGAAATCGGAAAACTCCAGTCGCAAAATAACGGCGTTCAAATGGTGGACAGCGAGATCGTCGTCTTTTCTGATGCAAACACACCCTATAACAAGGAAGCAATTCGCTACCTCGTTTCCCATTTCTCTGATCGTTCTATCGGGGTAGTAAGTGGAAGACACCTATATGTCAACCTCGATAAGGCTACAGGAGCTACGGAAGGTGCGTATTGGAATAAAATTGAATACACTATGAAAAAAGCGGAATCCGGAACCGGTGGACTAATCGGCGCCAACGGTGCAATATATGCTGTGAGGCGTGATTTATATATACCGCCATCTTCCGGAGATGTTATGGAGGATATGTATGGTCCTCTTCTTATCGCAATTAAAGGACACAGAACCGTATATGAACCGAACGCAATTGCAAGTGAACATGCTGAAGATACATTCGCGAAGGAATACCGAAGAAAAGAAATGGTGGTGCATAGAACCGCCAACTCTATCTTTTTCCATTATCCCTGGATGCTGAATCCTTTTAAAACAGGCAGGATAGCACTTCTACTGTGGAGCCATAAAATTTTGCGTTGGTTTACACCGATATTGCTTGGAATAGTTTTATTGATTTCGATAATCAGGTTAATATCAAGTAATGGCAGCACCCGGGATTGGGTTGTTTTCACAGGCGCAACCGGTTTTGGTTTTCTTGCAACCTTAGGAAGAGGACTCGGCATGGAAAAACCAGTCCCTGTTTTAAGTCATGCCTGGTATTTGCTTATGATGTTCAAAGCCGCCACTTTCGGATTGTATAAAGCTGTTGCCAAGGGAGGCGTTTCGGTTTGGGATCATCAACGTTGAAATGGGTTATCCGAAATCGCAGCCCGGTCTATCTGCTGATTGACCTGATTGCATTCCAGCTGGGTTTGATGGCTGTATATTACCTGAAATTTGAATCTGGCTTTTTTGAGAATCCTCTAAAACCTCAGATTGAAATCCGGTTTTTGATGAGCATTTCATTTGCGAGCTTCTGGCTTATTATTTATGCGTTAAAGGGAATGTACAAAAATCAGTTGAGTACATCTCGATACGAAGCATTCGCTGATGTGACAAAATGCGCTTTTATTGGTTTAATTATTCTATTTATTCTTATCCAGGCTATTCCCGATATACAGGAAATTGATAAGACCGGTCATATTGATTCCATCAAACCACTGAACGCATCAAGAATAATGTTATTAGTATATGTTGCTATAATTATTATTCTGTCCGGCGGCGGACGAGCACTTTTTCGTAATTTGATCCGGAGGTCTTTCAGAAAAAACATTGGAAGATATAAAGCTATCCTGATCGGTTATGCTAAAAGAGGCAGAAGGCTACTCAGAACATTGCAGGACGCTCCCGAATTTGGTTATGAATTAATCGCTATTGCCAAAGTCGATGATTCCGAGAATACACCCGATGATATTGAGACAATCTGCTTAAAGGACCTCGAAGAGTTCCTTGATACTCCTGAAGGCAGGGAAGTTGAATTTGTTTTGCTTTCGTTGGAGCCATCGAACCGTAAGAAACTGATGGATATCATTGACCGGGTCAGTCGTTACCAGTTGCGAATGATGATTATTCCGGATTTTTATCAAATTCTTGTCGGTCTGGCACGTAGTCAGCAACTTTATGGCGTACCTTTGATGGAAGTTTTTCCTCTCCTTCTTGATCCCTTTTCCAGCCTTGTCAAGAGGACTATGGATATCGTCGTTTCGCTGATAATTCTGACCATTGGAATGCCCGTTATGCTCCTGGTAGGAATATTAGTAATGGCAACATCAAAAGGTCCGGCTCTGTATAGTCAGGATAGAGTAGGTTACAGAGGTAAAGAATTCAAACTGTATAAGTTTCGATCAATGATAGCGGACGCCGAGAAAGGAACCGGGGCTGTGTGGGCAACAGAAAAGGATCCGAGAGTAACACCTTTCGGTCGTTTTATGAGAAGTACTCGGATTGACGAACTTCCGCAAGCATGGAATGTGTTGAAAGGTGATATGAGTCTTGTAGGTCCAAGACCGGAACGCAGGGTATTTGTGAATGAATTTATCAGTAAAATTCCATTCTATAACCGCCGTCATAATGTTAAACCCGGTCTTACCGGCTGGGCACAGATCAGATGTAAATATGACTCGAGCATTCAGGATGTACGAGAAAAAATTCCGTATGATCTGTTTTACATAGAAAATATTTCTATAAGCCTTGATATTAAAATTATTATCAATACAATCTGGGTTATGCTGACACTAAAAGGACAATAAGAAATGCACGATATCCGTCGTATTCGTAAAGATCCAAATGAGATAAAGGAATCTATCGCAAGGAAAGGTTTTGATGCAGACATTGAAGAAGCAGTAGTAATTGATGATCAGTGGCGAAATCGCATTGCGCAATCCGAGCGTCTGAAATCCGAATTGAATAAAGCATCCAGAGATATCGGAGCAGTGAAAAAAGCTGGAAACGATGCTGCAGAAGAGATGAAAGCTGCCAAAAACATAAGAGTACAAATCGCTGAAATTGATGAAGAAGCGAATATTTTTAAAGATAAACGTAACTCTTTGCTTCTAACCATTCCTGCTGAGCCTGATGAAAAGGCGCCAGAGGGATTGACTGAAGACCAGAATGTTATTTACAGGGAAGCAACTCAATTTTCAAAATTTGATTATAAAATCATCGACCACGTGACTCTTGCCGAGGAGTTGGGAATTCTTGACATGGCACGCGGTTCAAAGATTACAGGCACTGCTTTTCCGGTTTATATAGGAGATGGTGCAACCCTTGAACGCGCCTTGATTAATTTTATGCTTGATGAACACGTCCATAATGAAGATTATAAGGAAGTGTTCATTCCATTCCTGGTGAATAGAGATTCAGCCCTGGGAACGGGACAGCTTCCAAAGCTTGAAGATGATATGTATTATGTTGGGAACGATGAACTATACCTGATCCCCACATCCGAGGTTCCCATCACTAATCTTCACAGGAATGAAATACTGAATTATAAAGATTTACCGATAAAATATACTGCTTATTCAGCATGCTTCCGGCGTGAAGCGGGCGCTTATGGCGCTGAAACGCGCGGTCTGCTTCGCATACATCAATTCAACAAAGTTGAACTGGTGCAAATTGTTGAGCCTGAGAGCAGCGAACAAACCCAATTGGACATCTTAAGCAGTGCGACCAGACTTCTCGATATGTTGGAGTTACCCTACAGGGTGGTTGAACTCTGTTGTGGTGAATTATCTTTTGCGGCAGCACGCTGTTTTGATATTGAAGTATGGTCTCCCGCAACAGAAAACTGGTTGGAATGCAGTAGTATCAGTAATTTTCGTGATTTCCAGGCGAGGCGAATGAATCTCAGGTACAGAGAAAAGGTCGGAAATAAACCAAATTATCCTCATACCCTGAATGGTTCTGCATTAGCCACAAGCCGCTTGATGGTGTCTATCCTTGAAAATTATCAAACTCCTGAAAGAAGAGTACGTATTCCGCGAGTTCTTAAGCCGTATATGAACAACCTGGATCAAATCAGAGGTAACCACCCGTGAAGATCATCTTAGTTGGAGCAGGTGCAGTCGGTGGACATCTTGCCGGATTGATCAGCCGCGAGAACCATGACATTACTGTTATCGACAACGATCCCGAGAAGATAGCATCAATTTCAGAATCATTAGATGTTTTGCCAATTGTCGGAAATGGTACCAGCCCGAACTTGTTAAGTGAAGCTGGAATCGCAAAGGCTGACATGTTGATAGCAGTAACAGCAGTTGATGAGGTCAATATTCTTGCCTGCATGATCGCAAGACAATTCGGTGTTAAAACTAAGATCGCCCGGGTCCGCAACAGGGAATTCTCCCTTGAACAGGAAGTCTTATCCCCCTCCTCTTTGGGGATTGACATGATAATTCATCCTGAACTTGAGGCGACAAATGAAATTGTAAGGTTGATCCGTTTTCCTCAGGCTCTTGAAATCATTCCCTTCTGCAAGGGTGGTATTGTTATCGTTGGTATCAGGGTAATGGAAGGTTCTCCCATTGCGGGCAAGTCTCTAATCGATATTGACCGTGTAGTATCAGATGTCGATTTCAGATTAATAGCAATCACGAGAGATGGAACCGGTATTATTCCCCACGGCAAAGATCATGTACAATATGATGATATAGTCTATGTCTCATGCAGACCTGAAAACATGAACGACATGTTCATGATGACCGGACAAAAAGAGGGTGAATCACGTCATGTTATGATATATGGCGCATCTGCTATAGGGAGAATGGTAGCTGAAAAGCTCGCATCCGATAAAAGGGTTCATATCAAGGTAATTGAAGGTGATAAACATCGTGGAAAATTGGCTGCCGAAGAACTGGAAAACGTAATGGTTGTAATCGGCGAAGCGTCCAATCTTGACCTGATAACTCAGGAAGGCATTATTGACCAGGATGTCTTCGTTGCCTTGACAGATGACGATGAAAATAATATTGTAACTTCTCTTTTAGCACGTCATCTCAAAGTACCCAAAACAATCACCCTTGTTGGTAAATCTGACTATGTTCCGATTGTAAAGACTATTGGTTTGGATATTACGATAAATGCCAATGTTTTAACTTCTAATGCAATCTTTAAATATATTCGCCACAAAGGTGTTATCAGCTTACGGCATATGATCGGGATCAAGGGCGAAACTATTGAATTTTTAGTCGATGCCAAATCGCAAATAGTAGGCAAGCAGATAAAAGACATTAAATTCCCTCCAGGCTCTATTGTAGTTGCTATTGAACATGAACATGGTCCTGAGATTCCAGTAGGCTCTACAAATATTTATATCGGAGACAAGGTGGTTATCTTTTGTCTGTCAGAATCCGTCAAAGCAGTTTTAAAATTGTTTGGTTAATTTGAAACGATCCCTAAATCCCCGTGCGGTCATTCGTATTTTAGGATTGATCCTTATCATGCTTGGCGCAAGCATGTTCCTTGCGCTTTTTGTCTCGCTAATCTATAGAGATGGTGATTCATTAGGGATTAGTATTTCTGCATTTGTCTCTATCATATTTGGTTTCATAATGATTAAGGGTGCAGGGAAAGAGATGGACTTAAGCACCCGTGATGGATTTGCCGTTGTAACATTTGGTTGGATGATAATGGGAATTGCTGGAGCGCTTCCTTACCTTTTTACAAATTCTATCCCGAATATTACAAACGCATTATTTGAATCAGTTTCGGGTTTCACCACTACCGGTGCATCAATTCTCACTGATATTGAATCACTTCCGCATGGTATCCTGTTCTGGAGAAGTTTTACGCATTGGATTGGTGGTATGGGAATTATTGTCTTCTCAATTGCCATTCTACCCTTTCTCGGCGTCGGAGGGATGCAGATGTTCAAGGCAGAATCTCCGGGACCGACTGCTGATAAACTGACACCACGTATCAAGAGCACGGCTGAAATACTATGGGGAGTTTATGTACTGATTACTATTCTTGAAATCATATTGTTGATGTTGGGTGGTATGGATTGGTTCGACAGCACTTGTCATGCATTCGGAACTTTAGCTACTGGTGGTTTTTCAACAAAAAATGCTTCGATAGCTCATTATTCTTCCCCTTATATACAATATGTTATAACATTCTTCATGGTTGTTGCCGGGGTAAACTTCAGTCTTCATTACTACGCATTAAGAGGGAAATTCAACCGCTATTGGAATAGCAGGGAATTCAGGTTTTACATCTGGTTGATCCTGGGATGCATAGTGATTGTTACTATCTTTCGCCTGTTTGATGGTATCGGTCTGGAACAATCATTCCGTGAAGGCGCTTTTCAAGTTGCAGCAATTATATCCACAACCGGTTATGCTACCGCTGATTTTGAGCTCTGGCACCCTCTCGCCCAGGTGATTCTTGTCGGTTTAATGTTTATCGGAGGCATGGCAGGTTCTACCGGCGGCGGGATGAAAACAATGCGCATTCAAATCCTTCTAAAACAGGCGCGTGTTGAGCTGCATAAATTAGTACACCCAAGTTCGATCTATCCAATTCGTCTCGGACGAAAAGTAATACAGGATGATATTGTTGCAAATGTATTGGCATTTTTTCTTCTTTACGCTTTACTTCTGATGGTAGGTGTTTTGATTATGGCAGCGCTGGGGCTTGATCACGTTACTTCCTTTACAAGCGTTGTTGCATGTTTGAGCAATATCGGGCCAGGTTTGGGAGATGTGGGACCTACGGATAATTATGCTTCAATTCCCTCATTTGGGAAATGGATACTTAGCTTTCTGATGATTGCAGGGCGTTTGGAGATTTTTACTGTATTAGTACTACTCACACGAACTTACTGGTCTAAATAGATTGAATTTCATCATATATTTTTATAAATATTACCCCGCATTTGAATTGCAGAGAAACTAATATGAAATTATATTATTTGACTTTTCATATGAAACATGCGATTTGTAGAGCTTAAGTTAATATTGACCAACACCGATTATAAGTATAGAACAAGATCAGAGAATTATGGGAAATATAGATAAAAATATAATACAGTACTTGCGTCTGCCGGAATCGAGCCTTTTAGACAGGCTCGGTCCATTTATTATTATATTTATTCTCCTGATGTTCCTTTACCTGGCTGTTAAATTGACTGTATGGCAGCAGCGAAGGGAATCCACACGAGAAAGAAAGGTAATAACCCGAAGACGGTTTGAACGCTTTCCCGGAAAGCTACTGATTAAAATTTCTACATTAGATGATAAGAAGCATTATAAAGCAGAGATGTTAGATGTCTCAGAAGGTGGTATGCGCCTGATCGCTCCATTATTCGGAATTGGATCAACCCTGAAATATAAAATTAGTTCCAGCGATCCTCCTCTGAGGGAAGTTGGAGAACCAACAATAATTGTTCTAAGAATGAATGAAGGCGAGGAACCTGATACTGCTGTCTTGCGAGCTAAGTGGATTCACCTGAGCCTGAAACAAAGGGAAAGATTGACAGAGGAGATCATTAGTAAAATGATAAGGGATTAGGATATTCCGAAAAACAGGCAGGCACTGAAAATCTTAAAAACTATACCATTTATTTATATTTAGCCAACCCAGGAAAATTGATATTGTCTATTCCACAATAAGGATCCGATCAAAGTGTTATCACCATATGAATTTATTGCTGAAAAACAGCGCGGGAATTCGCACAAACCTTCAGAAATCCATGATTTTATACAGGGATTTATAGAAGGCGAAGTCCATGATTATCAAATGACTGCATGGATGATGTCGGTTTTTTTCCAGGGTATGTCCTATGAAGAGACTATCGCTTTGACCAAAGCAATGATTCAATCAGGAAATCGTGTAGATCTTTCAAACATAAATGACCCAACTGGTGATAAACACAGCACCGGGGGTGTTGGTGATAAGATCACACTGATCCTAGCGCCACTGCTCTCAGCTTCAGGGATGGTTATTCCCACTATTGCCGGAAGAGGTCTTGGTTTTACAGGGGGTACTCTCGACAAACTTGAATCTATTCCCGGACTTAGTACTGCCTTAAGTATAGATGAAATAAAGGATTTATCTTTTAGGAATGGATTGGCATTCGGCGCTCAAACTGATGACCTCGTTCCCGCCGATAGACGTATGTACGCCCTTCGGGATGTTACTTCAACAGTACGTTCACTTCCCCTGATCACTGCTTCAATATTATCCAAGAAAGTCGCTGAAGGCATTGGTTCTATAGTTTTTGACGTTAAATGCGGCAAAGGTGCTTTTATGGAAACCGAACCGGAAGCGATAGAACTTGGACAATGGCTGGTTAATTGTGCTGAACGTTTTGAATTAAAAGCAGCAGCCCTTATTACGACTATGGATGAACCTATTGGCAGAACAGTTGGAAACTGGCTTGAAACAGAAGAAAGTATCGATGTATTGCGAAGAAAATATATGCCTCCTGATATCGTAGAACTGACAGAATCCCTTGGTGGAACATTATTGATGCTCGCCGGGATAACCGGAAATATTGAGCAGGGAATCAATCGATTAAGAGAAGCATGGAATAATGGTAGTGCATTTGACAAATTCTCTCAAGCTGTAAATGCACAGGGTGGTGATACAGGTGTTTTCGAGGAGAATCACGGCATCTATGACCAGCCACGAATCGTTATACCCCTGACAGCTTCAAAGTCTGGTTATATATCAGAAATTCACGCACGAGAAGTTGGATATTGTGGTGTATTAATTGGTGCCGGCAGAAAGAAAACTGACGATGTAATCGATCCAACATCTGGATTTATCTTTAAGAAGAAGGTCGGAGATTTTGTGCAGCAAGGTGAAGAAATCCTGCTGATAATGGGCAATGATGAAAGTCAATGCAAGACTGTTCATAATCGTTTATCCGGAGGTGTAACTATTATGAAAAAAGAACCGGCAAAAACGCCTTTGATCAGGAAAGTCATTACCCGGGAGGGTAATTTTGAATGGTTGGATTACAGAAATTCAAAATAATTTTGTTGTATTAATATGTTTATCTCAAGCAAAGGTATCTATACTTCTACCTACACCCACAGCTTGAGCTTTTTCAGTATCTCCGGGAAGATTATCCAGCCTTGACCTTCCCTCCTCAGCATATAATTCTTGTACTTTTTTATATAGCTCATGTCCCGAAGCGGTTGACCACTGCCTGGAATGTACCTGGTTAGATTCCTGAATTGATGATTGGTTTTCGCCTGCTTCATTTTCAGTTTTTGATTTGGAGCGAGAGGGAGAGAGAGATGTAGATCGAGTTGTCGGAGATATATTTGATAATGTTAGATTTGATCCAATTGTCATTCTTCTCTCAATCCATTTCTTACCTATTTAATCGGCAGAGTCATAGAATGCTTGAATTGAGCAGATGTAATTTATTGCTCCATTGGCTTTAACTTTTTTGAATATCTTCTTTCTTATACCTGCACAGATAATTGATTGATTTCAGTAAAAGACACATTGTAACATTTATGAGTGTTATTATGCCTTGTTATTTAAGCTATTACATTAATCTTTGCGAATAGTGCTACGAAAAAGTGACAAATCCATTTTCAATAATATTGAGAAAGATTTGGCATAGTAATATATGCTATTGTTTATATATATCTTACGGAATCTACAACAACTCGGGAAAGTGTGGCATGTACATTGCTAATGAATAAACAGGAGATGAATTGAGAAAATGACATTCTACTCCTAATCATACTATCGGCAGATATTATTTGAACTTTAGAGCATGAGAGACATTTCAGAGTATGATATGAAAATTAAGAACTATCCTTATTACCGAGTTGACAAAACAACCTATTTCCATGCTGGTAGAATGGTTGACCTGGATTTGCAGGGTGGGCTTGAAGATTTGATTGATAATGAAATTGATTCGGGAACAAAACGAATAGTTGTCGGACTCAATGGAATGCGTTTCTTTCACTCTACACTTGCTGCATGTCTTTTAAACTCAGAAGCCAGATTGCGTAAAGCCGGTGGAGAAATGGTTATTGCTGGAGCGCCGGAATTTGTCAAAAGAACTATGCAGCAAACCGGGGTTTCAAGACTTTTTATCTGGGTGGCAAATCTGCGGGAAGCTGAAAGAATTTCAAGCCTGAGTAAAGCCCTGGAATACAATGAATTAGTTCACGAAACATTTGAAAAGAAATATTCGACAAATTCTGAATTAATAGGCTGATTGATCTAAAAAGATTATCAAATTTGAAAGTAGGCGGCTGATCTTGAATATACAGCAGACAGCATTAAGGCAGACCGGTCTTGTTTCTCAAATAAGAAATAATCTTTATCCGAAAGAGTATTCGGTCTTAGGTGAACCGAAGGTATCGGATGCATTGAGAATGTTACTGAAAAATCCTGACGATAAACATTTCGCCGAATTTAAACAATATAATCAGCTTGCAGTTTTGAGTGTCAATCACATTAACGAGCGCATATATCAAATATTTGTTTAATAAATACATCTAAACAGAACATCATGAAATATTCAAAACCATTTCGAACAATTCAGAAGATTCTCCGCACGAAAAATCCAGTTTATTAAACCGATGTGGCAGCATCGGTTTAATAATTGTTAACATCCTCATTCAATTCCATTAGCACCATACTCGCAAAATACACCTTTTAACTTGGATAGATGCGATTGAAAGGTTATTTTGAATCAGGATAAATTAAAAAGGACAGCAATGAGCGACAAAGCTTTAACAATTGAAGAAATTCATAAACTGCCAAAGACTGATCTTCATTGCCATTTGGATGGATCAGTTCGAGTACCGACCCTGATGGAACTGGCAGAAAAACGGCAAATTGAACTCCCTGCCAAAGATGAGAAGAGCCTTCGCAAAAATCTTGAGGCAGGAAAACAGGTTAACAGCCTTGCTGACTACCTTCGCGCATTCGATACGACCTTATCAGTAATGCAGGATGAAGAGGATATTTCGCAAATAGCAGAGGAACTTTGCGAAGACGCATGGAATGAAGGAGTATGGTATCTCGAGGTTCGTTTTTCTCCAATCTTACACCAGCGAAAATCACTTCGATTGACCCAGGTAATGAATGCAGTTTTGCACGGTCTAAAGGCTGGTGAAATGAAAACCGGAATAAAAACTGGGGTAATTGTATGTGGTATGAGAAATATTGAACCTTCCGTTTCGCTAAGTCTTGCAGAGTTAACTGTAGCATATAAAGGAAGAGGAGTTGTTGGTTTTGATCTTGCTGGGCAGGAGGATCATTATCCGGCAAAGGATCATGCCGATGCATTTGCCCTTATCAGGAATAATAATATCCCTTGCACGGTTCATGCCGGGGAAGCGTGGGGACCTGCATCAATCAAGCAGGCTCTTCATGTATTAATGGCTCATCGTATCGGACATGGTACCCGGTTGAAAGAAGACGGCGACCTATTGAATTATGTCAATGACCATCGGATACCCCTTGAGTGCTGTATTTCATCAAACATGCATGTTGGGACTGTCAAATCTCTGGATGAACACCCGCTCCGATTTTATTTCGATATTGGACTCAGGGTTACGATAAATACCGACAACAGGTTAATGAGCGCAACTACTGTCAGTGAAGAAATAATGATTGCTCATAAACAACTTGGCTTCAGCAGACAAGATATTGAGAGCATATTGATATACGGATTTAAATCTGCATTTCTACCCTATGCAGACAGAAAAGATATCCTGGTTAAAGTACTTAAGGAATTTAATCGTAAAAGTGTCCCATTCTAAACAAATAGATATCGTACAAATTATTGCCGTTGCGGCTTCATTATTTTTTATGAATTGCACTGAGAATAATCCGATCCAGGTAGATGAGGATCCCTGGGGTGAGCAAAGAGGTTTTTATCCCCTTAACCTGGGTAGTGAGTGGATTTATACTGTCGGCTCAAGCCAGGACTTTATATATACAGTAATCAGTCATAAAGAATTGCAGTTCGGCGATAGTGCGATAATTAAGGAGGATGGTCCGGCTGGAACTTTCCATGCTATGGCATATTGGGACTTTAACAAACTATATGTTTCCTACCCTGATACGTCTGTTCCGATTGTATATCTTCAACTTCCTCTTGAAGTTGGACGTAGCTGGACAGCTTTAGATTCAGCGGGATTTCGTTATGAATCTCAGATTATTGCGGTTGACAGCATGATTACAGTGCCATCCGGAACTTTTACCAATACTGTTGTTATTAAAGAAATACAATATTATATAAACAGCAATTCAGACGACGATCCTGATACAGTCTGGACGGCTTATGCCAAAAATGTCGGGAATATATTTTTTAAAACAAGTGGTGGATACATATCAGAACTGAAAAGTTTTTCAATCGGGGATGATTAATTGTGTCAATCACACAGATGGTACTGAAATAATATTTTAAAGAATTTAAATATTGATAACACAAGAAGTAATTAAGGTGAAATTAAAACTGAATGCCTGCCTGATACGATACAAATTTTCTCTACTCATATTTATTGCTACCCTGTATTTTGTCTCTACTACAAGTGGTTCTGAGTTTGCGATTGGTCGAGTAAAATACAATGGAGGCGGTGATTGGTATGCCGACCCCTCCTCCCTGGTAAATCTGCAAAAATTTATCCGTGAAGAGACCACTCTTCAAGTAGCTGAAAAAGAAAATATTGTAAGTATTCTTGATGATGATCTGTTCTCTTATTCCTACCTTTACCTGACAGGACATGGAAATATTCTATTCTCAGCAACTGAAGCATCCCGCCTGCGAGAATACTTAATTGGAGGTGGTTTTATTCATGTAGATGATAATTTCGGTCTTGATGAGTCTTTCAGGAAGGAGTTGAAAAAAGTATTTCCTGAAAAAGACCTGGTCGAAGTTCCATTCTACCACCCCATTTATCACATCGCTTATGATTTCAATAGTGGTTTGCCCAAGATTCATGAACATGACGGCAAACCACCACAAGGTCTGGCAATCATGGATAAAGGCAGAATTGTACTATTTTATACATACGAATGCGACTTGGGTGATGGCTGGGAGGATACACATGTTCATAACGATACAGTTGAAAAACATATAGCTGCCCTGCAAATGGGTACTAATATTGTCCTGTATGCACTTGCCGGACAACCTGAAAAACTTCCATAAAAAAAGGCAGGATATACCTGCCTCTTAAATATAAATTCATTTCACCGGAAATGGTGAAATAATTTGTATTGCACGAAATCTAAATCGATTCTTTCCCTTTTTCAGGTGTAAATTCCATACCTACAGGATTTAAGAAATAAGTTGGAGAAGGACATACGTGGCCTTCCTTCAAGTCAGCTCCTTCTTCATGCTTGTGTCCTTCCTCAGCTTCCGGTGTTACTACCATTAAATCTCCCTGAACGCGGATACTTCTGTTCACGCATTCTTCAGGAAAGATGAATGAATGGTCTGAACTTTTCACGTAAAAAATCTCTGAAGAATCATTTTCCGCTATCGATACCCAACACCCCGTACCATCGCATCTGTTCTTTACAGCACCTTCGAGCAATAATGTTTTTCCAACATATTGAGCAGGTTGCATTAGTAGATCATTCAAAGCAGTTGTTTCAGTCAAACTCAAAGGTTCTCCAACTTTTACAACCTCGCCTACACCAGTTTGAACAGTTTCTTGTTCAGATACCTTCTGCCCGGAACACGAAACTAATAAAACCAGGATTACCAAAACACTAAAAAGCTTTAAACCCTTCATCATAACCTCATTTTTTTAAAATTGAAAAATAATAACTCAAGTTTGTTTCTTATCTTAAAGTGTGTTTATATATGCAATATCCAGATCAGGATAATCTTTCTAACCTTCTTGAAAGTAAAGTTACATGTCCCATTTCTTCCCGAATGATACTTGTAACTTTATCCTTACCAAGTGATTCCGGTACAACATCCTGTATGCCAGTAAAAAACGCAATTGTGTCACGCTCAAATTGTATAGCGATCCCAAGTAAATCAGCTAAAGTCTCAATACCGCTGAATTTCTCGCTGATATCTTTTCGTGAGTCAAAAACTCTGCCTTTGGCAAATGATTGAAGATAGTAAGCAGCTTCTCCCTCGGGATCATAAGCTGCATCTTGCCAATCCTGACCAACTATTTTTTTGCGCAGATTTGCGAAGACCACCTCATGCTCATCCTCCATCCTCGCAAGTTCGAGGAGGAGGTCCTTCCCTTCCACTTCGGTTACATTTTCGGCAGCAATGCGATAAAACTTAGCGCCATCACGCTCGATCTGCTCCGCCATTTCAAAAGCTTCATCAATATTAAACATATTCATTCATCTCCTGAACTAAACAAAAAATCTTTCAGTAAATATTTGAGTTTTCAAGGTACGCTTTAATATACCGGTATTCAAATCAGTTTTAAGATCAAAATTGTCTGAGTTGTTCAAATTCATATATAATTTTACAGGTTGTAAAACTGCATATCTTTTCCAGAGATCGATTTCGCGATCCATACAATCTGCCCGGTATGATATGAAAAGTGTTCGACTACATGGAAAATAGCTGAAAATGCTGTCGTTTCAAATCCCTGGATGGTAAATGAGGTCAGCAGCATATCTTCATCCTGGAACTTTTCAATCACTTCGCATGCACTCATTACAGTATTTTTGAGGTCTGAGAGAAACGAACCAGTGTTGTCAGACTTTGTTGATGTAAATTCCAGGTCGCGCTGTCTGTTGTCCTTCTCGCCACCCAATCCACATATTATCCATTGACGAACATTGCCTTCCAGGTGTAGAAGAAGATTAGCGATACTATTGCTGGATTTATTGGGTCTCGCCCAAATATCATCTCCATCAAGTGATCCCAATGCCTTTTCAATCCAGGGAATGTAATGATTAAGTAGTTTATCTATTGCTTCAGCGGCGAGCGCATCTTCCAGTTTTGTAACATTATCAGCTTTTATGATTTTCTGTCTTGATTTCACGCTGACTCTTTTAGTTCGACTGTGAGATCCTGGATAACAGAATTCCGGTCTATCCCCTCAAACTGATCATTATCTTTCCTCAGAGCTTCATGTAAAGATGCTAATGCCACTTCAATCTGCTCCTGATCTGGTTCCCTGGTTGTGATTCCCTGTAGCCAGAATCCGGGACGAACCAGGGGCTGCCATGCCGGTTCCTCTGAATGTTTTTCGACAAGACGGAGAACTTCATAGGACAAACCAGCTACCACCGGTATGAATGGAAGATGAACAAGCACTCTATGCAGAACGTTTGAGAAAATGCCGCCTAATCCTATATACGCACTGTCAAACGTCATAAACCCTATCATCGTGAGCACCGCAGCGAGGAGGAGAAAACTTGTTCCGCATCTTGGATGAAATCGGCTCTGATCAATTGCGTTAGCTGAGCAAAGTTCCAGTTTTCTTTCGAATGTGAAAATGCTCTTGTGTTCTGCGCCGTGATACTGAAATACCCTGGTAATATCCGGGATTAATGAGATTCCCGCCATATAGCCAAGCAATAGCAGGATCCGCAAAGTACCGGCAATAAGATGAAAAAGTACCTGGTTATCAGTTTTTGGAACCAATCCAGCCACAGCATAGGGAACCGCCATGAATAAGCCTATTCCTAATACCATAGCGAAAAGAAATGCTGCTCCTTCAAGCGCCTTATCCCAAAAAGTCGGTTTGCCTTCTACCTCACCGGCAATCTCGCCGGACCAGTTCAAAGAGTCAATTCCAATCTTCAACGCCTCAAACAACCCGATTGCTCCACGTAAAACAGGCAGACCGGCAATTTTGTTCCTCCGCGAAAAGCTGACGAATGGAAAGGCTTTAACTTTGATAACCCCCTCCAGATCACGAACAGCAGTTGCAATCCGCCAGGGGCTGCGCATCATTACACCTTCCAGCACTGCCTGTCCACCGACAGTCACCCGTGAATCTTTTATATTCCTATTCAAGGTTATGCCTCGGAGCTTATGCCATATTTCTTGTAGAACTTATCGACTCGTCCGGCTGTATCAACCAACTTTTGTTTACCGGTAAAAAACGGATGGCAATTTGAGCAGATTTCTACTTTTATCTCATCCATAATCGTACTGCGAGTCTGCCATGATGCACCACAAGCGCAATTGACTGAAACATAGTGAAATGGAGGATGAATGTTGTCCTTCATGATATATTCCTTTTTTCTTCGTAAATAGAGTTTGCAAGTTAGATTCTAACAATGTGTTAATCAAGATTTCTCTCAACGGTTCGGAGTATGTCAATTTCGCAGAATTGGACTCTAAATCTCCAAAACAGAATCACTTTTAATTATTCAATAAGCTCAATATTATCTCTCTTGTCAACTGCGATTTCATTCCTTTCCGGGATAGAGCGGAAATTTATGCCATTCAACAGAAACATAAGCACTCAATAAAGAACAATATCCATCAATGATATCTTCTGACATACTTATAATACTTAAGGTTAGGTTGATAATATTTCGTTATCCCGACAGGCACAAGATATGCATAAAGATTCTGTGTATAATCAATTAACGAGATAAAAATGCGTCGAGCACTGTTTTACTTTCATACTTTGTTGGATACCTCTTCCCTGCTTCCTGTTTTCAGAGAGCTGCAGAAGACAGGTGAATTCGAAATAGCTTTCGTAATTCATCCTTATGATTCTGAACAAAATCTTGGATTACCACCTGGTGAAGCAAAGTTATTGCATCAGCAGGGAGTTGATGTGATACAAGATCCTCAGAAATGGGAACCTGATATAACTTTTATTTCCGATCTAAAAGCCACCTTTTTAACAGGCAGCGGAAAAACAATTTATATAACAAGATCACTCAGCAGTAAGGGTCGATTTTCACCTGTCAGCTCCAAACTTCATAAGTATAACACATTTGACATGGTTTGTGTTCCCGGAAACTTTTATAAGAACAGACTTGCAAATTCCGGCAAAGTTTACACTAAAGTGATTTCAACAGGCTTCACACCCCTGGACTCTATTTTCTCCCCGGGATATCTATCAAGGGAAGAAATTATTCATCAAGCTGGTCTCGATCCGCATAAAAAAATCGTCTTATACGCACCCACACATGATATGGAGTATTCTGCAGCTTCGATTCTATGGACTCGAATTGGTGTTCTTGCGAATGATAATACGATTCTCTTCATAAAGCTGCATCCCAATACACCCAGTATAATTAAAAGAGCAATTACTCATGCGTTTCAACACCATCCAAATATCAAAACAATAGATAATTTTGATCTGCATCCTTATTTACGGGTTGCTGATGTTATCGTTTCTGATGTTTCCTCTGCATGGCTCGAGTTTCTTGCACTGGATAAACCCGTGGTACTATTCGATAATCCTAATAAGGTAATGCATGAAGGTTATGATGAGCGTGACGCCGAGTTTGTTTGCAGGGATGCTTTGATTGTAGCCACGAACCTCGAAGAAGTCATTGATGGAGTGCGTCGGAGCCTTGCATTTCCCGGTGAATTCAGCGGTAAGCGGCAAAAGTATATCTCCGGTTTTATTCATGAAACTGATGGTCAATCGGCTCGAAGAATAATTGATGCCGCATTAACGTTGGATGTTGCAGCACCGTATCCGGTTACAACCGAAAATAATTTGGATACCAGCAAGAAACAGTTGACAACCCGGCAAAGGGAATATGCTGAAAAACGTGTCAGGGAGTTGTCAGACTCGATAGGAGGCATTCTTCGATCTGTCACTCCAAAGACAAACCAATCAAATCAAATTTTGCAAATAAATACAGGATCGGCTTCTTATCACCCTGAAAATGGAAATCTTCGTTTGGCAATGCACTATGAAAAGCGCGGAAAACTTGATGAAGCGAAAAAACAGGTCGGAATTGCATTAAGAAATAACCCGGATAATCCGGTAGCTGTTGAATTCGCTGCTCACCTTGGCATGTTAGCTGCCGAAAAGGAACCGGTTTAATGAAAATACTATTTTACGCGAAAAGAAATTTGCACCTGCCTCACCTGGAACCGGTCAGGAAATGGATATCGGATAATCGACCTGAGATTGACGTTATCTATTCTTCTCCCCCATTCCAGGAATCAATGAATGGTATGCCGGGAATTGGTCTTGAAGATTTCCATATCCAGGCATTAATTGCAAAAGGGCTTGACTGGATACCATTAAACGAAATAACAACATGGGAGCCGGATATTACAATAATGGCTGATGCTGATTTTGGAGAAGTGCTCTGGGGCGGCAAAATAGTCAATGTCAATCACGGTTTGATCTGCAAAGGAACTTTTTACACACATGCTGCGACAGTCCAGCGTGAGAATCGTGCAGATATGATTTGTGTTCCCGGTCAGTACCACGCTGATATTCTTAGCAAAGTAATTCATAGCCCGGTGTTCGCAACCGGACTGACAAAATTTGATCCCATTGGCAGGGGAGAACTTACAAAGAATTCAGCCAGGGCGGAATTTGGATTTAATCCTGGAGACAGGGTAGTCCTTTTTGCACCCACTTATAACCTTGAACTCTCTGCTGTACCGGTTGTTACTGATAGAATTCGCGATCTGACTGCTGATGGTACAAAAGTAATAATAAAACTACATGGAATGGCGCCGCTGGAATGGGTTGAACTCTACGATTTGTTATCTCTGCTCGAAGAAAATATTATTCATGTACGTGATCAGGATATTACCCCCTCCCTTGTGGCGGCTGACGTGGTTATCTCAGATGTATCATCGGCATTCATGGAGGCAATGGCACTCGACCGCCCTGTTGTACTGGTGAATAATCCGCTGCAACAACTCTTTCACAGCTATGATCCCAGTGATATCGAGTACAAATGGCGCGATGTCGGAATCGAAGTCAGCACTCCTGAGCAAATGATTAATGCTGTCAAAAGAAGTTTTGATTATCCGGATGAAAAAGCAGAACGCAGGCAATCATATGGTTCACAATTAGTTGGAACTATTGATGGTAAAGCCGCTGAGCGTGTTGCCCTGTGCGCACTTAGTGTGATTGAAACAGTATTGCAATAGTAAACTACCCCGCGGCAAGCAGCGGGGCATTAACAAGCCTCCGGCTTGTATGTCATAAATGCAGATCCTCTTGATGCAGAGGTTTATAGTTTTTACCTGTGCCCTGATTCTTTACGTACTTCTTCAACATCGCCTCATCTCCGTGATGACCGACTGTAGATATGAAGTAACCTTTTGACCAAAACTCA
>JAVCCM010000030.1 GCA_030765455.1 Candidatus Electryonea clarkiae
TACGAGCAGTCTTTTCATCCATACCTGATTTGCGTGCCGCCAAAGACAACGTTGCCTCACTCTGAATTAGCTTCATCAAATACCTCACCTGTTTGTCGGTGACCATCCAAGTCCTCCTATGTTGAGTACGTGGACAGTCTAATAATTCCACATTATAAACGGGAATTATAATTGTCGTTAAACAGGAATTCTAAATGTCGCTAATCACATGTCTTCAAATCATGCTGAATTCAATCAAAATCTTTGTTAAAACGGTTTTCAATTCCCTCCATTCCCACAAACAATAGGAGCCGGATATTCTACTGCTCTGGCATCAGCTAACAATCTTACAACGTTTCGCGAAAAGACCGTATCTAATAAGCACCAAAATTTACTATTATTTGTTAGGATAGAATTATAGTGAGAGGTACTCTTCTATATTTGTATATTTAGCGATATATTAGTTTGAGGAGGAAAGGACGTTGAAAAGAAATCATATTTTTATATCTCATTCAATTCACGATAAACGTGATAAAAGCCTAGCCCGTAAGCTCGCGACTGCTTTAACTGCTTTTGGGATTAAAGTCTGGATTGCACCCAATTCAATTCCTGCGGGTGAGCAGTGGAAATCGAAAATTGATACCGGAATTATGGAAGAATGCTCGCATTTCTTCGTGATCCTATCAGCATCGTCAATCACATCCACTTGGGTTCTGAACGAAATCGAACTTGCCAGACAACGTTATGATCTGGACCAGAACTTCATTATCCTACCTCTTGTGGTCAGCGACCTGAAGGATTATCCGGGAAACACTTTTCTGGATCAGTTCCAGCATATCCCATTCAGTGATGACTTTCATTCCACACTGGAATATCTGCTGGAAATATTAGGTGCATTACCATCCGTACCAGAACAATTATTAACCTACATACTTACAAAAACAAAGGATTTCGTCGGTAGAAATTATATCTTTGATTCAATTCAGGACTTCTTCAAACGTAATGAGTGTGGATATTTTATCATCCAAGGTGATCCCGGGGAGGGAAAAACCACAATCCTATCAAAATATATTCAGGACAATGATAGTATCGCTCACTTCAACATCCGCGGTCTCGGTACTATCACCTATTCGGAATTTATCAGAAACATACTGAAACAGATTTATGCTAAATACGGAGCACGTCTCAACATAAACAAGGAAAGCCATGATGATAGCGGATTCCTATTACAACTACTCGATCGTACCAGCCAGTTATTACACAAGGATGAGAGTTTGGTGATTGTGTTGGATGCTCTTGATGAAGCGGAATGGTCAAATAGTTCCAATCTGTTTCACCTTCCGCCGGTTCTACCAAAAGGAGTATACTTCCTTCTTACACAACGTCGGATCGCCAAACAAGGCTTACCTCTCCAGATTAATTGCCCTTTTGTTTATTGTGATTTGAAAGACTATCACAATCAAAGTATAGAAGACATTCGTCTTTATGTAAAAAATGCCAGTCACAAGCCTGATATAAAACAGTGGATAGAGATTCGCAACCTTGAATATGCAGAGTTTATCGATACGTTGGTCATAAAAAGCGAACATAATTTCATGTACCTTTATTATATCATCTCTGCCATCGAACAAGGAGATTATAAAGATGTCAGTCTGGAAAAATTACCTGTTGGATTAGGAGAATACTATGAAGATCATTGGAAACGGATGGGGATGATGGCATCATCAACTCCACGAGACAAGATTTATATCATTTACGTTTTGGCTGAAGTGAGACGTCCTGTTTCAAGATCTTTAATTGTTGATTTTTTGGAAAAAGTAGATCCGTCTTTAGATGTAATCAGAGTACAGGAAGTATTAGATGAATGGAGGCAGTTTTTCAGTCGAATCAACTTCGAACCTGAACCACGTTATAGCTTATACCATAATAGTTTCAGTGATTTTCTGCACCAAAAAGAAATTGTCCGGGCTGCTGGGATTAAAATTGAATCCATAAATAGAATGATTACAGATAATTTATGGGATGAATTTGTTACCGGATGGCTTGATAAAAATGAACCTTGATAAGAGTAAGCAAGAAAAATTTGAGCATGCTCTTAAAGAGCTCCCTAATCGTCTAGCAAGAGAAAAAAGATTTGATTCTCTCTATTACTTGCTAACGAAACTCACCTTTCTTGAATTGAAGGTTGATCAGGATTCTGTGTATAACCTGATCGGGGATTTCGCTTCAGCGATAAAAGTAGCGCCAACCAATTCACCAAATCGTGATCTCCTGATCCTGTTAGAAAAAGCTCTCAGAAGATATTTGCCCTTTATTGATAAACACCCCCAACTCCTGTTGCAATGTCTTTGGAATCTTTGCTGGTGGTACGATAGTCCGGAAACAAATCATTACATCATAGAAAGAAATAACATAGGTAATCAATCGACACAGAATTCCGATCACACTTTATACCGATTAATGAAACATTGGATGGATTTCAAACGGAATTCCAGGATGCCTTATTATTGGCTTAAATCATTACGTCCACCCTTTCCATCGCTAAATTCTCCTCAAATCGCAGAAATATCCGGACTCACGGGTGTTATAACTAGTATGGATTATTCAGCAAGAATGAATCGATTGGCTGCTTGCTCATCTCAAACTCAAATCCATATTTGGGATGTAATAACCCTACAACAGATTGTTAATTTACAGATTTCCGAATATGAAATTATTGATATTGCATTAAGTAAAGATGGAAAGTTTCTATATGCTGCTAGTAGAGATTCTCTTATATACTCATTTGATATTGAATTAAAAAAGATTGTAAAAAAGTTTCAGGGACATGATGGTGTGGTAGGCTGCGTTTCCGTAAATCCCGTCAATGAACGATTCATCATCAGTGGTGGTGAGGATAATAAGATTTTGTTGTGGGACGTCCTTTCTTCACATGTGATGAAAGAGTTTGTAGGTCATACCGATCCGCCGGTTGATATTAAATATTCTCCTTGTAGTCAATATATTGCCTCTGGAGGATATGATCACTCCTTAATAATCTGGGATGTAAAAACTGGATCAATCAAACATCAAATCAATGCCCATAGCGGACCTATAAATGCAATATGTTGGTCTCCTGATAGTGATAGAATCGCAACCGGATCAGACGACAATATGGCGAAAATATGGGATTCAATAACAGGTAATAATTTACATACTATTCGAAATCACCATGATCATATCGAATGTTTGCTTTGGCAACCAGATGGGAAATATCTTTATACCGGTTCCAGTGACAAAACCATAAAAAAATTGGATGGAAATACATTCGAAGAGATATCTTCTTATGTCGGGCACACAAGTCCTGTCGTTACTTTATGTTATTTGAAAGATTATAACAGAATTGTAAGCGGTGCCGGAGATAGTACTATCCGGATTTGGGATTTAGTGGATTCCCCATATAAAGAAACTAAGCCTGCACATGATGGATGGATTAATTCCATGCGTATTTCGTCTGATGGTGAATCCGTTATTACTTGCAGCGATGATCAAACGGTTAAATTTTGGAATTTTCAAGGACAGGAAAAACTTTGTTTAAGGCAGAGAAATAAAGGTGTCCAAAGTTTCGTTATTACCATCAAAGATGATTTTATCCTTTATGGAACTATAAAAGGTAATATATTTAAACAAAATCTCAAAACTAATGAAATCGTCTATAAGTGGAAGGCACATAAGGAAGCCATACTCTCATTAGCTCTAACGCCAGATAATCTTGTGCTCGCCAGTAGCGCGGAAGATGAATTGATAAAACTCTGGGATTTAATCGATTATCATGAAATTCATACGCTTGATGAGCATAATGATTGGGTAAGGGACCTTATGTTTACTCAAGATAAACGGTTATTGTTAAGCGCTTTGAGCGATAAAACAATTCGTTTGTGGGATGTTGAAACCTTTGAAGAAATAAAACGTTTCAACGGACATGAAGAAGATGTCCTAAGAGCCGAGTTTTCAGAAGATGAAAAACAGATTATAAGCAGTGATTTTGATGTTACAAAAATTTGGGATCTGGACAGTTTAAAATGCCTCAAGGTTTATGATGGTATTTGTGATGTACATGCATTGGGTAGGAAATCTTCAAAGCATCCATACCTGGCATTATCTAGAAAAGATGAGACCTATATCATAAACAGGGAAACAGAAGAAGTTGTTGCAATATATCCAGTTCGTTTTCAATCCTTAGTTTCATGTCCATACATGCCCCAATGGGTTGGTTCCGATCATAACTTACTTCATTTTATACAACTAAACGCTTCTAATGAAATACTAAACACGAGTAAAAAAACCTTACATGATTATGAAAACTGACGAGAAAGAATTTTATCTTCTTGAAAATCTGGCGGCACATCTTGCGCAAACTAAATCCCTGGAGAAATTACATCAATTACTCGTGGAATACAAATATATGTTTCTAAAATTGAATCGATTAGGCCCTATGGAATTAATTGCTGACTATGATTATTTAGAAAATGAGAATGATTACTTACTGATCCAGAAAGCTTTAAGATTATCCGCTCACATTCTTGCCAAAGATCCCGACCAATTATGGAGTCAGATTTATGGGCGACTTAACAGTATTCAAAATAATACTATCGGTCTTCTACTTTCGCACAACTTCAAGTCATCATGGATTAAATCCTTAAACCATTCACTAAATACTCCTGACTCCGCACTTCATATAACTCTTGATGAGAGAAGCGATCCAATAGATGATTTATGTTTTATAGATAATCACAGAATTGTATCCGCATCAGAAGATCATAATCTCCGTGTTTGGAACTTAAAAACCGGCAAAATTGAAAAGTTTCTAATAGGGCATCAGGATGAAGTTACTGTAGTAAAAGTGTTGCTGAGACATAGATTAATTGCCTCGGGTTCTGATGATGGCACAATTAAAATATGGGATATAGAAACAGGGGATTGTTTAAAATCCATAGACGGACATGTTAAGGGTGTTAAATCGATGACTATTCTCAGAGATGAACGCATTCTATCTTTATCGAAGGCGGGTCAGTGCCGGTTATTGTCTATTGATAATAATACGAACAGCCTGAGAGTTATTGGTGATCGTGAGGATAAAGTAATAGCTTTTTCATTTGCTGAAAACAATCGAACTTTATTAACAGGTACAAGTAAAGGTAAACTCTGCATTTACGATATTGATTCTGGTGAATGTAAAAATGTTCTGGAAAACCCTTCTGGTAAAATAACATGCATGGCAATCAGTAAAGAAGGTAAAATAGGTATTGCCGGATCTAAAAACGGGACGATAACAGTCTGGGATATTCATTCAGGTACTCAGAAATTTTTATTTAAGGAACACGAAGAAGGAATAATGTCTCTGCTTCCGGTTAACAAGGATAGAAGTATTATTTCCACATCTGAGGATGGCGATATTTTTTTATGGGATATTGAGACAGGTGACCTACTGCGGGAATTTATAGGTCATTACGGTCCGGTTACTAAGATTATAGTATTTAATAACGAACGGGATCTGATTTCTTGCGGATGGGATCGATCCATACGCATATGGGATATGAATTCGTATGATTGTAAAGCTGTATTAAAAGGACATAGTAATGAAATCACAAGTATTGATTTGAATTCAGATGAAACTGTAGCCGTATCTGCTTCCTGGGATGGCACAATCCGTGAATGGAATCTCCAATCAACTCCAGGTGAAAAGGATCAGGATCATTTTGATGAAATCGCACTTGTAAGAATTTCACCTTCAGAAAAGTATGTCGTTTCGGGTTCAAACGATGGATTATTGAAAATATGGGATACTAAATCACACCAAGCCATACATACTTTGGAAGGGCATGAAAATTGGATAAGTGATTTTCAAATATTTTCTAATGAAAGGTTCCTCATTTCTGCTTCGGATGATCAAACTCTCAGAATCTGGAAGATATCTACTGGAAAATGCTCATTTATCCTCAAAGGGCATACAGATGAAGTTCCTGTAGTAAAGCTTTTCGATAATGACCATCATGCTATTTCCGGTTCCAGAGATGGAACATTAAGAATTTGGAACATGTATTCCGGCGAATGTGAGAGAATATTTGCTAAACATCAGGGGGATATTTGGGATATTGCCATATTTCAAAATAATAACATGGCGGTTTCTGCTTCAAACGATAAAACATTATGTGTATGGAATTTAAAAACAGGAGAATGCCTTCGGGTTTTGAAAGGACACAACAGCCACATAGGCACTGTAACTGTTACACCAGATGGCAGAAGAATTATATCAGGCGACTCGAGCGGTCATATCAGAATCTGGGATATGAACAGCGGTGAACTGCTTTATGAATTCATTGAAAAGGAGGTGGACATCCTTCAGATATTAACTAATAATCAAGGAAAATATATACTTACCGCCTTTGATGATATGTCGGTCTATATTTATAATATAACGAATGGAAAGTTATTACATAAAATTATCGCACATTCTGACTTTATCGAGCAAATCCTCCTTACCAGGGATGACAAATGGCTCATTAGTTGTTCGAGTGATGGCAGCATTAAGATCTGGGAATGGATGTCAGGGAAAGAGATTGGAGCATTTTATGGTGATAGCGGAATCGATACTATCACCTGTTCTTCGAATGGGCGACTAATCATTGCAGGAGATTCAGCTGGTAAAATGCATTTTCTCGAAATCATAAGGTAATTCAAGTCTTCTTTCGAATGAATTATAATACGGATTAATTTGTTAGTCAGAATAGGAATGAGGAGTACTTCCTGTAAAACATTGATAATGGCGTCCGCCCCGTTATTATTAATAACAGCGATTTCACTCTAATCCTCTAATCACGTGAAAATCACTCAAATTTCTCAAACTGGAAGTAAAATCGTGAATCCAGTGTCCAGCGTCAACGATTATTTGCTTATGATAGGCGGTGTCGACCGACTTTATTGTTAGTGTAAGTGGCGTGTTCATGCCCCCTTATACGAGTCAAGGAACATAAAGTCTTCGAAAAACAGATTCTTTTCAATGGACACTAGTTGTATATTTTTATCCAGACGAGACTTTGTTGAGCGACAACACTTACAATTCAGGAGGTAGCAAAATGAGAGAACCATCAACCCTTGAGCATAATGAAGCGGATTTTTATTTGTCACAGGATATTGATACACTTATGATTATGCTCGGCAGGTCCCTTACGAAAGAGTCTGGTGCAGAACTAGCTCCTGAAACCGCAAAGAGAAAGGCTCAGACGTGGCTGGGCAGTTTTGAAAACGAGTTTAGAAGAAGAATCTGTGATGATTGGGGGTATTGTGAGAAACGAAAGAATAATCGGCTGGATAAAACATCTATACTAGCTGTGTCCATTGGGGACATAATACTAAGTGCTGTCGGGCAGCTTCCTGTGCTTAACGTCGCTAGCATACTTATAAAAATGGGATTGGAGGAACTCTGTGGTTGCCGAAAAGACTGATATGAGATACTCATTATCGGTTGGTGACAGTCAGTATTTACCCGAAATGTTTATAATTGAAGAAGGTCGTGACTCCTTCCACGAGTACGTACATTATTGGCAACATGTGGGCACGACTTTCGGCGCTTTCCAAATCATCGGTTTTCACATTACCGCAAAAGCCATGCGGATCGTAATACGTGAACTGATTTCCACTAACATGATGGAAGTACCAGTTCGAGAAACCACGCTGGAGCGGCTATTAAAGCAAACAACAAGAAAAGAAGTTAGAAACATCTTCTCTTATATCAGAATGCTTAAACGTTTTGAATCTATACCAAATCGTCAAATAGTTCCACTTAATAATTCGTCCGAAAAAGTGTTTTTAGGCGGATGGCACAACAAAATGCCCATATTCAAACTAACCGATAGTTTGGGAAGCCCAATAACGGCTTCCCAGGTAAAAGAAATACATAATTTTGCTATTGGACAGCTACGTGGTAAACCAGAAAAACTTGGAGCATATGAAAAAAGTCTCTGGATGCAGGCTGAAAGCTATTTGGGGAAAGAAACTTCCAGATTCATGGCGCTTTTATGCGATTTTGCTTTGATGGTGCCAAATCCGAACCTTATTAGCAAGAAAAAAGGGGAGATTCATCCAGGCTTCAGATTGCTGAAAGGGTTAGAAGTTCTCACAAATGCCAACAACAGAAAGAGAAAGGAATTAAGAGAGTACAAGGCACTGTTCTCATGGCTGACTAACTCTTTGGGATGGGAAGGCTATGATACCGTTATGTCGCATTACGATTCTTTTATAGACTTAGCCAAGCATGGTTCGGAAAACAAGCGGGACGCCGTCAGGAATCGAAGGACATATTTGGCTATTGCCACAATGTTGAAGGCTGCGAGAAAACTCCGCAAGAAAACCCCTGACGTGATCGCTTTTCCTCATAACCACCAGTCAGAACTGCTAAATGTGTTACCGCCTGTTGCAATAAAGCAGGCACGTCATCTGTTGCGGACACCAGAAGCGTTTTCTGTTAGGGGTGAAGCAAGTGATTGGTATTTCAGTTATCTGAATAGCGTGTCGTTATCGCGTCAAATCTTTGGTTTCAAGGATAACAACAAGCACAAGATTGAGTGCGTATATCGGCATCTTAGGATCGAAGACAACTGTACTTATTTGAGAAAGGCTGAGCCGCACGACGAGTGCTTCAGTTATCCTGCTCCACCTAATAGACGATGGATTGAGTGCGGGTTCTTGAAGCAGTGTAATGAATTGGGATTTAGTGAATAATGATATTGGATGTACTGGTTTCACCATAGCGTTTGGTAAGAAGACGCACTGTGAACAGCGGCATGATGAGGATTCGGTGGTGAAAAGATATGTGACATACCATATTAGACCCGTCATCTGAAAACAAATCGTTTTTTACCGATTTTCCACCAGAGCAGTTTTCTTTTGTGATCGTGAGCCGCCCAAACAGAGTCCGCAGTTATCTGCTTCTTGAGATAGTAAGGTTTGTATTCTAGTACTCTATAGCACTTGAATCGAGTAATATTTTGAGCCATACTATCTCCATTTAGTTGTTGAAGACACAAGGAGATAGACCATGCGTAAGAAATATATTGTAACCTTGACGGAAGCGGAGCGTA
>JAVCCM010000093.1 GCA_030765455.1 Candidatus Electryonea clarkiae
TGAAATATCAAGGGAAAGTAAACAGGAGCCGTATACGTGAACCGTACGTACGGTTCTGTGAGAGGGATGAGGCGAAGTAGATCACTCCGCCTCACCCTACTCGATTGTTTTTGTGATGATTCAATCGTAGATATAGTGATTACACTTTGGATGAATCCGCCAAAGGTTGGACAAGCCAAACTTTGTTTTTGCGTATTCAATAGTTTTGATTCAGGATTTGAAGAACAAACCATGTTTGAAATCAAACATGGCCACCCGCCGCCTATATTTGAAAAACCTCATCAATTATTTTATACTTTTTTAAGTCATAAGCGCAAAGTAATTTTCTGTAATTAGTTCCTGTTTTAAGTGAATTGTTGAAATTTCTAAGGAATTCTTCCGTATCTCCTAAAGTGACCTTGTTCTCCATGATTGACCACAATATTGCATTTGTTTTATTGCTTGTGGTTACAGAATCGTCCTCTATAATATCTTGAATTTTTGAGTGTGATGTTTTACAATTTTCATTAATTTTGCTAAAACTATTTTCAATATTTGAAGATTGTTGTTTTTGTAATTTCTGTATATTTTCTATTTCTGAACATATTTGACCAAATCCATAAACTGGAAAATATTGCGAACTGTGTATCGTGTGTTTATTGATGAGTGTTAGTAATTGAGAGTTAGATTCATCCAATATGTTGAAATAATTTGACATCATTTCAGAAGATGTTTGATATTGGTAGCTAATTGTTTTCATTGACCCAATTGCAATTATTTTGTCGCTATTTCTTAGCGTATCCAAGTCTTCTGTGATTTTAACTTTAATATCTCCGCCTGAATATATTTCTCTTACAATTCTTTGAACTTTGCGTACATCCATGGCAGAAACAGGAAGCGATAATTTAGATAATGATTTATAAATTTCAATAAAATCGTCCGTTTTTATTTTATTAATTCTTATAGTGGAAAATCCTTCGATATCAATATCATGTTCTGTTATTTCATGTGATAATGAATTCTTTTCAAATTCTACCAATAGGAAATTTGCTCTGATTCTTTGAGCCTCATCAGAATTAAACTCAACATAGGTGAATATAGTTTTCAACAAACTCTTTATGTTCTTATCTCCTATGCCATATCCCAAAAATATTATTGGGTTATGAATAAATATCGACAGTAGTTGAGCTCGTATTAATTCATATTTATTTTCAAACAAATCATAATCATTTTCAGTTATTATAATTTTCGATGGTTGCGTTGTACAACCATGAATTTTGTAAACAGAACCATAAGGATTACTAAGTAGAATGTCATTACCAATCAAAGGATTGAATTTAAAAACATTCTTTACAAGAGAGTCATAGTTTGTTGTTATGATAGAACCAATATTTTTTCTTGTTTTTTTAAATTCTGCAATTTCATCTTTCATTTCTTCTTTAAAATCTAAACATGAATGGATATTTGATATATATATTTTAAACCGACTCAGATTAATTCCTTTGTTCATTTGATCATAAAAATAATCATTAACATCTTTAAATTTACCATTGCGATCTTTTACCAATGAATCGTTAAAATCGTGTTCTAACAATTGAGCTATTTTATCATATGCAAATATTCCGTCGTCTTCACATCTAGACTTTATATCTAAATAATATTCAGAATTATCTTTCAATTCAACAGAGATATATTTTAGCAAGTTATCCCACGTATATGAATTATTTAGATATCTTAAACTGATTCCAGTTCCTATGAACAGGACAGGATGATTTCTATATTTAGAAATGAAGTCATGAACATTCATTAATAATCCCATTGAAAATTGATCCGTAAAAAATGCGGATTAATTGTTTCCCGTCAGACGAGTGACCCTGTTGGCACCATGCCTACGTTGGATCTCTCAACGTGGTTATATTGTTATATTCGATAACGTTGATCAAGATTTGTAGAATAAACCATGTTTGAAATCAAACATGGCCACCCTCCCGCCCAGGTTATCCCAGGCTATGTTACTTGAAATATTTGATCGTAAAGATCATACAAATGTGTAGTACCTAATTCTTCTAAAGTTACACTGCTATTCCAATTTAATTCGTGATGATCAAATGATTCATCATTTATTATTGTGTATGTTTTACCGGGTAATTTCAGTTTATGAACAATGCCAAAGCGTTCCCATTTCGTAATAAAGCGATCATGGGACAAATTTAAATTATATAATTCAGAAGTAGAAAAATTTTCAATCTTTGAGGAAAGTTTAAAAGATGGTGCGACAAATAGTATTATTTTTGGTTTCAAAATGAGATCATTATAACTGATATTTACTATGTCTGCTCCCAAACTTTTTGCGTAAATATATGTATCTTCCTCTGATTCAACTCGATCATTATAGAATTTTTTAAAGGAATAACAAGCATATTTCATCATTATATTTGATGGGATTCCGGACCACATAAATCGGTGACAACTAAATCCAAATGGTTCAAAATGTTCTGAGAGTGTTTTCATCCACATTAAGGTAGATTTTCGTACTATTGCTCCAGGAAGTATAATCAATTGACTCATTTTAATACTTTTTGTTTAAATAATTCGGAAAGCAGACTTACTACGAAGGGGGATAGTAAAGGTAGCAGAAGCATTGTGTAAACATTCGCAAATAGCTTGAATTCAAACAATCGGGAATCAGTTTTTTGCAGCCCCTCATAGATAGTAAAAAATCCTTGGTTTTTCAAGGTTTGAATTCTTCCAACAAAGTCGGACGATTTTAAATCCAAGGTGTTTATTCCATATTTACTGAATGTTTCTTTAACTGCATCATCTTTGAATCGATTGAGCAAAACCTTTATCGGTTTGAAATACATTAAAAGGATAATTGGACTTAGAAGGAAAAATCCAAAAATCATCATTAGTAACTCTGGATCTCCAAATAAGGTTTCAAGAGAAAATGTATCTTCCCAATTAAGAAATATGATAAGAAAATAGAATCCAAATATTGAATATATCATTACAATCCTTTGTCCAAGTCTAATTAAATTTTCAAGACCACATTTTTCATCTGGGAATAGTAATTTTGGTACTAAAACTGATTTATTGCATATATTTCGAACGAATCTTGCGAAAAAAATCGTATCAATGATTAGAATAATTAAATGATATGCGATGATTGCAAAGATTACTGCGTAATACCAACCACATACTGTAGGATTTCCATCTATTAGATGGACATAATTAACATCTGCATTTTGTCCACCAAGCTGGATGATAGTGAATAAAAATACTATTGCCACAACTTCGATGTTAGCAAATATTGAATATTTAAGAGAAACTATTTTTCCATACTTAGTTCTATTAGGAATATCTAAAATGCCATTTGTTTCAAGATCTCCAAATACTTTTGATGTATCTTTGTAAAAACGTGATGCTTGGTAAAAAAGTGCAGGAATCAGAAGGGTTCCTCCTACTAAAATAGTCAAATGGTCAATCAGGGGTTTCTCAATTTCAGCACTTGGAAGTAATGTTCCTTCAAACATTGAGATTATTACCTGGATGATAAAAGTAAGAAAAAATACAATAAATGTTAAAAGCCAAGAGGAGGGAGATATGACAACTTTGTCATATATTGGTGATCTCAGGAAGCGTCCATTAAATACTTTTTCAGGCATTTTTATATTTCTTTACTCATATATTTTATACATAACATGTCTTCAGCGGATTGAGTGGTCATACATATAGGTGTTGGAATCATATTCCTACTATCCTATTCAGAAGATTCTGATGTAGCACCATCTTTTTCTAATCTACAACTGAATTATCTGGTACACGGTTGCTCGATCAGACAATTGATTGTCTAGTTAATCAATCTTGTCAACTTTCCTAGTCTGGTGGACCTATATCTTTTCTCTCTACTTTATCGACTGTATCTACCGATTGCATATTACCCGGTGTTTCTGGATGTTTTTGGGTGTCTTCCATTACCCAGTTGGGGAGATCGAGTCCTTCCAGGTTCCGGATATTCTTCAAGCCGGAGAAAGTACCCCATAAACCGTTAACGAATTCGGCAGTGTTAGTCTTGCCGCTATCCCTGTTGCCGCCAAGGTTATCCCATGCTTCATTCCTATTTTTGTATCGCATGTAAAATCTTCAATTTTATCTCTTCTGAATCGAACTTGCCATTGATCAAAGCTGTTATTATTTCCAACAGTAGATCTTTATCAATTCGACCTGCAGCGACATGGTAACTGATATTTTCCATTTCTCGAATAAAACTTCCAGCGATGAATAGATATCCATTAAGTAACAAAAATTGTGCCCCGAGGGAAATTGCTATTCTTTTATTTCCATCTTGAAAGCAGTGAAACTTGTTTGCCGAGTAAAACAAATGTGTAAGTTTCTCCTCGAAAGTAGAGTAATAAACGTCATTCTGAATATGCTCAAGAACACTGTCCAGTAAGCCTATATCCATGAGGCCATCAGCACCTCCTCCACTAACCTCAACAGTTTTCTTATGAATCTCAACTGCCTGGTCGAGAGTGGGATAAATAATTCTCCTCACTCTCGTTCCTTCAATCGTTTGAATACATCTTTTGCCTCTTCAAGTCGTTCAGCAAGCTCTTTACTTTTTTCGCCAAGAAAACGCTCAAATTCATCGGATTGAAGCGGCGTGATATACTCCTTCAGTTGAAGATGTAATGCATCACGAAAAGCCAGATCGCGACTTGCCATCTTCTGCCGTGCTCGCTCGATGAGAGGCTTCCAGTGAGGTTGGGATTCAAATTCTGAGAATAGATGATCAACTTCCCAGGAGTCCAGTTTTCTATCTACCTTGTAAAATGCTTCCTCTAATGCTTTAGCAAACCCATATTCATACGATGAAATAAGATCAAGAATTTCGGAGTAAAACGTGTCTCGTACTTTTTCATTTGCTTGTAATTTCAAAATATTGCGATACTCTTCAGCATTTTCACGGAATATACTTAGATAGATTTTATTCGTATAGATTGGGTACTTGATGTTTCCCATATCTACAAAATCACGTAATGCGTCTGTAAACTCCTTACGGTAGTCTTCCTCCTGAAAATATGCTATGATGAAATCTTCATCGCGTTGGTTGATATATTTGGTGCCTCCGCCTGATTTTATATTGATTGTATCAATAACAATATCAAGTATTGTCTGTCGAAGCAGCCTGGCTCGTTCGCTTTCTGTTAGCAACATTGCTATATTCAAAAATGCCCGGAAATTGAATGCCCCTAATCGTGTAGTTTTGGTAGGGACATTGATGTCCTTACCAAACTGTCCCTCTACAGCTAACATGAAGGTACTCAGCCGTTTCCCTCGAAGAACCACGTAACCGTTTTTTGTCAATTCATCGGAATATTTGCCGATATATCGATTCACGGTTCGAATGTCGATTTCAAAAAATGCAGCTACTTGCTCTCTTATAACCCAGTATGAATTTTCAAACTTGATGCCTTTGATCTCTACTGCATTTTGGATTTCTTTCAGGGCATAGGGATTATTAAGAACATTTTGCCTGTCTATTTGTGATTGTGTAAGATTCTTATTCATTTAACTGTCTATCTGTTTTCTGAATAGAATTCTGAAAAAAACCTTCATATCCTAGCTTTCCTCGTCCACTGTTTCAGATGAATGCATATTTTCTTTCTTCACTTCAGCTGGAGTATCCGCAGTTGCTGTTGTAGCTTGCGTAGCCGGATGTTTTTGGGTGTCTTCCATTACCCAGTTGGGGAGATCCAATCCTACCATGTTCAGGACATTTTTTAAGCCGGGGAAAGTACCCCATAAACCGTTAACGAATTCGGCAGTGTTAGTTTTGCCGCTATCCCTGCCGCCGCCAAGGTTATCCCAGACTACGACATTACTCAGATCAAGACCCTGTACCGTATCACCTACAATTTTGGTTAAATCGGTGATCTTGTCGGCGATCATCAGTTGTACAGCGCGGTCAGGATCATTACCTGCGGCGTTGACGATCTCCTTCAAACCATTAGCTGTTTTTTCAAGGATTTCAAATGCACCGCGTCCCTGGGCTTCCATCTTGGCGAATATGGCGTCTGCTTCACCCTTCGCCTCACGGCGTAATTTCTCAGCTTCAGCTTCGGCAGCTATTTCGATCTTCTGTTTGTTGATTTCAGCCGGGACAACATCCTCTGCACGTTGACGGGCACGTTCCATATCGGCACGGGAATCCTCAGCTTTTTGCTCTGCCTGGAAGGCTTCCCTTTCGGCGTCAGCCTGCTTGGTACGTTCGGCGGCGTAACCAAGTCTCTCAGCTTCCGCGACCTTTTCACGACGTTGGGCGTTACTGTTTTCCTCGGTTACTTTGGCAACGTTTTCACCTGTCACCGCATCAGCGTTGGCACTGGCGACGTTGACGCGCTGATCACGTACAGCGTTGGCGCGTCCTACCTCACCATCACGTTCCTGCTCGGCGACTTTTATCTTCGCTTCGTTGATCGCGCGAGCCGCGGCTTCCTTACCAAGGGCTTCGATATATCCGCTTTCGTCCTTGATATCGGTGATATTCACATTGATCAGTTTCAAACCGATCTTTTTCAGCTCTGTTTCAACGCTCTGCGTGATATTCTGGACGAATTTATCACGGTCAACATTGATTTCTTCGATTCTCATGGTAGCGATAACACTACGGAGCTGACCGAGGATGATCTCTTCAGCGAGGGCTTCAACCTGGGTGTGTTTCAGGCCGAGGAGACGTTCAGCGGCATTGCTCATTATCGCCAGGGTGGTGGAGATACCTACAGTGAACACCGAAGGAACGTCAACACGAATATTCTGCAAACTCAACGCTCCCCGAAGATTGATTCCAATCTGCATCGGGCTGAGGCTGAGGAACTGGTAAGACTGGATCAGTGGCCAGATGAATGCTGTTCCGCCATGAATGCATTGAGAGCTGCGTGACTCGCCGTCACTGCCCTTTCCGACCTTTCCGTAAACGACAAGTACCTGGTCACTCGGGCAGCGTTTTACCCGGCTTAATGTGGCAATAAGTAAAGAAAATGCAAGAATAAAAATAACTACAAGTGCGGTTAAACCAATCATTATAAACCCCTTATGTGTGGTGAACTGTTACTTCAATTTTGGACTCTGGATTTTGAATGTTGAATTGGAAAAGATTTTGGTCTCATATTTGATAAATACATACAATTGTTTCACGCAAAGACGCCAAGAAAACAAAACAAGGCGCAAATTATTTTCTCAAACAAAGGTGCAAAGAAATGAAGAATTATCAAGATGAATTCAATTCATAATTCCTAATTCATAATTCTTAATTGCTTTTTCACGCTTTTTCAACTACAAGGGTATTGTCACCCATAAGCTCTTTAACTTTTATCTTTACACCGGTGGGTAGTTCGTCACCATCGGTAACAGCATCTACTTCTCTCAAAGAGCTGTGTACAACAATCTGGACTTTGCCTGTTCCCTCTCTCTTTGACGGGATGGGGAGATAGACGTTTCCGTATTCGCCGACTGTGCTCTCATAGGAGGTAATAGTTCCGCTTTCGCTCAATTTGTACATCAGCCTGAATAATACCGCGAAAATTACAGCAGCGATTATTCCGGATAAAGATGCTACCGATATAGTTGCAGCTTTATGCCAGCCCGCCCTCTCGCAGACAATTCCTATCCATCCGAAAACGGCGAAGAACATGATCATATTCTTTACCGAAAAAAACTCTACCGCACCGAATATACCTCCGGCTGCATCGGCAGCATCGAGACCAATGTCCGCATCTGCACCGTCAGCGCCTAATCCAAACAATACTGATATTACCGAGATAAACCCGAAAAGGGTAAAAGGGAGGGCTACATACCAGAAAACCTTCTCAAAAGCGGGTATAGCTGACCAGGCTTCTACAATGGAAAGTTCAATCACTGATTTCTCCTTGCTGGAATTAGATATTTTCTATTTTATTAATTTGATTCATTTGAGGTGAAAAATCAATACTTCTGGCAAATTGAACCGTGAATCATACTATCTCCAGGAGCTTTTTAAATACCTGTTTTTCATTTCTTGGAAGACTAAACCGATACATTATTTTCAGAAAATATTAGTGAGGTATTGACAATTCGATTCTTTATATTTACAATAACATTGGAAGAATATTTAATACGAAATTCCATACAATATTTAGGAACAAAGAGCGCAATCACTGAAGTTCTGCGAAACATCTATGATTGAAGTTGCAGTTATTGAACAACATGTAAATTGCATCATACTCAAAGTGATACAATCACCATGTTTTCTTGAAAAGAGATAGGCTGGTATTCCATTAATTATCAAAATTGTAAACCTGGTATTTCAGGATAACACCTTTTTCCAAGCTTTAAGAACCACCAACCTGTAGGGAAAGGAGAAATGTATGACTGATGAATATGTAAAACCGTTCGTTGATGCGCTCCTTTCGACCATAGAAACGATGTCCGGTTTAAAACCCACACCGCAACCATTTTATATAAAAGGAGATGAGCCAACTCCGGGTGATGTTTTCGGTATGATCGGAATTACCGGCAGGACTTTTGTGGGATCGATTGCGTTAATATTTCCCGAAAGGCTGATTGATAGCGTAATTCAGAGGATGACAGGTGATTTTGGCAAAGAGACCATCAGCAGTATGAAAGACGCTACCACTGAGTTGGCAAATATAGTGGCAGGCGGCGGGAAGAGGATCCTTGCCGAACGTGGTATATTAATTAACATTGCCTTACCGGGTAAAATTGGAAACAATCTGAAAGAGATGAACTACGGAACCTTTGCGAATGTATTTGTTATTCCCTATGATATGGAGGGAGACAGGTTCCATATGGAATTAATGCTGAAAAGTATCGCCGCTTGAATTACCCAACCCGGCCAATTGGAACCAAATAATATTACAGGGATGCGCAGGATTAACAGGATTTATTCTTTGCACTTTTGTGACTTTACACGAAAAGAAGATTTCTGATTGATGCTTGGAATTATTCAGGCATTTTTTTGTGGTTCATCAATGCTGTACCACTGTCGATGAGGTTATTTTGAATTTCTCGGATCATGGGATAACAGGCAATATAATCGCAATTTTTCTTCTTGCAGTCGGATCATTCTCAATTGTGATTCTTTACCTTTTTCTTTTCCAGTCTCGTATGATTTATTTCCCCAAGCGTGACATTTCATCCACACCCGATATGTGGAACCTGCCATACGAGTCCATTCTATTCGAAACCGTGGATGGTAAAAAACTCAATGGCTGGTATATTCCCGCTGAAAACAGCCGGGGAACAATTCTGTTTTGTCACGGTAATGCCGGAAATATTTCAAACCGTATGGATTCCATAGTTTTATTCAATCGTCTTGCACTTTCAGTTTTCATCTTCGACTACCGGGGTTACGGATTAAGCGAGGGGAAGCCAAACGAGAAGGGGACCTACCGTGATGTAGAAGCTGCATGGAAATACATGGTAGAAGACAGGAAAGAAAACGCCTCAGAAATCATTCTTTTCGGCAGGTCACTGGGTGGAGCTATCGCTTCTTATCTCGCCACGATCCAAAATCCCGGAGCGCTGGTCATTGAATCCAGTTTTACAGATATCCGTGATCTTGGCAGGGAGTTATACCCATATCTGCCGGTGAAAATGCTCTCACGTTACAGGTATCGGACAATTGACTATGTAAAAAATATCGACTGTCCAATATTAATAATACACAGCTTGTATGATGAGATGATCTCGATTGAGCATGGAAACAAAATCTTCGAAGCGGCGCATGAACCTAAAGAGTTCCTCGAAATCAGGGGAAGTCATAATGATGGGTTTCTGCTATCGGGGAAAGAATACGAGACGGTGTGGAGTAGTTTTATTGATAAGTATATTCACAAAGAAAAACTTTAATTCTAATTTTCATCAGGAACTCCATCATGTCATAAACGTTATGATGATAATATCATGGTACATTGATACATCAGATTGAAGGGGTTGTCATTCTCGGGTCAAGCCCGAGAATGACAGAATACTCCGATATATATGAACTGATTCAATAGTATCATTCCTGAATTAGTTGCAAAAGGATATTCGGGTAATAAAGAAGATCGAAGTAATATTCTAAAAAGATTGGTAACTTAGATGCCAAAAGTATCAATATCAGCAGTCACACCGGGGTCAGCATTAAGCTCAAATCTCTTCAAGAGTGGTAAAACTCTCTTTCGTAAAGGTCATATCCTCTCTCAAAGAGACATCCGTCATATAAGGGAAGCCGGATTTCGTCAGGTTACCATTGAGGATGATTCCTTTGAATCACCACGGAAATCAGGAACAATCAGCAACGAAACCCGTGAACATGCGGTGAAGACAGTTGAGACGGTTTTCGGAGACTTTGAGAATATTGATTCCCGAAAATTTGAAAAAGTAAAAGCCAGCGCTGAAATGATCGTAGAAGAAATCACCGGCATGGATGAGCTGGCGATTCATACTCACGATCTGCGTACTTATGATGACTATACCTACCGTCATTGTGTGAATGTTACTGCTGTCTCAGTTGCCATCGGAAGATTAGCGGAATTCTCCCAAGCTGATTTGAGAACCCTGGCAGCAGGCGCCCTGATGCATGACATTGGTAAAATGAAGCTGTCGGAAGCAATCCTGAATAAAGAGGGAAAGCTCGACCAGGATGAACGACAACACGTAATGGAACACCCTGTCCTGGGATTTAATCTTCTCAGCGAAAAAACACAAAGTTCCCCGATAATCTGGGCGATTGCCCGGCAGCATCATGAAACGTTGGATGGTAACGGTTATCCCGATGGCAGAACCGGCGATCAGATTCATCCCTGGGCGCAAATTGTCTGTGTTGCCGATATCTGGGATGCTCTAAGAAGTGACCGTCCTTACAAAAAAGGTTGGTCGCCTGATAAAGTACTCGAGCATATGAACGGCTCCAGGGTAAAATACAAGTTCGATCCCAAGGCACTGAATATTCTGAACCAGATTGTCGTTCCATATCCAACAGGTTCAAAAGTATTGTTATCGAACGGAATGATTGGAGAAGTACAGTCGCAAAACAATGAAGACCGGAGCAGCCCGGTTATTAGAGTTTTCTGGTATAAGAGAGGAATGCCTGTTGATAATCCCGACAAGCATATAATCGATCTTACCAAAGAGAGTGGCGTTATTATAGTCGAAACATTATCACCTGATGAGATGTAATGATCAGGAGTGAATGAATAGCTTCTCAACTAAAAAGAAATACCAAATTCAATCCATTCAGTATTAGTTACAGGGTGACCTTCGCCTGCATCCCAAAATGATTTTGAATAATTGATATTCGTCCTTGTCATTATTAATTTGTAAAACTTTCCGTAAGATTTCCCCTGTTTTTGTGATCTGGTATATAGATAATTTGTTATTCCATTGCTCTTGATTGTGAAACCAGAGGTGGCGTTGAAGAGTGATCCCCAGGTATCATAGTAATTACCCCATCTGTATAAAAACGAATTAAAGAAATTGACCTCGCGTCCTACACCTCCGGTGTTTATCCACTCTTTGCTAACATTGTGTACTTTTTGTTTGTTGAAATCCTGTGCATATATAAATGAGAATAGATGGTAATCCGGCAGCTCACAGCGAAACTCAAGTCCATATCCCTTTCGTTTTATCGCTGGAAGTGGAACATTATATTGTAAATCACAGCCCAAATTTGAGTTTGAATAACCGTAACTTGGAATGATATCGACCCTAAAAGGTTTTATTGATTCCAGCGGTTTATAATTAAATACTTCAGTGAGTGCATTGTTTAGCGGTAAACGAAAAAGGACACCCCAATCATATGCTTCAGCGCTTTGATCATTTTCTTCGTAAGAATGAAAATCCGCCCGGTGTAATTTGATTGCGTCAGATTTGTATCCCACTCCCATTTCGATGAAATGTCGTAATCCGACAGACAAGGCATAGGATTCATTTTTATCCCAAGGTTCAATCTGGTAAATAAGATCCCCTTCATTATTCCAGACTTCAACTCTACCGAGATTTAAAAAGCTTCGGGAATATTCAATCCCGATTGAAATCTGCCTTGTTCTCTCACCTTCCTCTTTATAGAAAGTCCAGCCAGCAAATAAGCTTGTATAATTAAAATAGAGGTCGTCTATCTTAAATGCTGGCAAATAATCAACATAAGAATGTGATGCTGCAAAGTTGTGGTCAAGGCTGAATATTCCCATACTTCCGGGATTAAAATGACCTGACATTGGATCAACCAGCGCAGTTTGAGCTTCACCCATACCTGTTGCCCTGGCGCCAGGTGAAATGAGTAAAAAGAAAGGAGCAGTCTCATTGATATGGGTTTCTCCATTGGATACAATCGGGAGGAGTGTAATCAGGGTAATCAAGAAAAGAAGATAACCGTACCTCATAAAAGACAAGATATCTATATCTTTTCGAAGATTTTGAAGAGTAATCAATCTAATAGAATCATTAAGCATTTTACAGTCTTTCCTTGGTTAACTTTTACTTAAGCGGTTCACTTTGCTAAATTAATCTTATGTGTTAGGGTTTAGATATGAAACCAGCCAGTTAAAATGAAATACCAAGTTCTATCCATTCAGTATCAGTTAAAGGCTGACCTTCGCCTGCGTGAAATAATGATCTGGAATATTTAAAATTCATGCGAGTCATCACGAAATCATACAACTCGCCTTTAGCCCATTCCTGGTGTTGAGAACTAAGGTGAATGATTTTTAATATTCCGCTACTTTGAAAAGTGAAACCGGTTGTTGATCGTGAAGCTCGTCCCCAGGTGTCATAATAGTTACCCCAACGATATATGAAAGAATCGAAGAAAGTAATTTCACGACCTACACCGGATGTTTCTATCCATTCTTTACTCCTGAGATCGGCTCTATCCCTATTAATATCATGAGCATAAATGAAGCCAAGCAACGGAACAACCGGTAGGTCAAAACGAAATTCAAGGGCATACCCACTGCGATGCACTTCCGGGAGAGGATCATCATACATCTCATCCCCGCCCAGATTTGATTTTGAAAATCCATAACTTGGGATGAAATCGATTAAGAAGGGATATATTGATTCAGACACATCGTAATGGAGTCCCTCTTTTAATACAGTATTCGTGGGCAGGCGGATCAATATTCCCCAGTCATAAGCTTTGGCGTTCACTTCATCATCATATTCAGGATTACCAATATTAGAAAACTCGCTCAGATGGCTCGTGATGTAATTCAATTTATAGCCGATTCCCACTTCAGCCAGGTAGCGAAAACCGATAGAAACGCCGTAAGAGTAATTGTTCTCCCACGATTCAAAAGAACCTAGGTCTTCGTTGTTTTCACCCCTGCGTTCGGTTTTCCCAAGGTTCAGAAATCGCCTTGTCACTTCAATTCCACCAGATATTTCGAGGGGATTATCAGGTTGCTTTTCATACAACTTCCATCCGGCAGATAATTGAGAATAGTTGAGATATAAATCATCTAAATTAAACCTAGGCAACCAGTCAGCACTGGTATAAGAGTATGAATAATTATGATCAAGACTGAATACACCTTTACTTCCGGCATTAAAGTGCCCCGACATGGGATCGACCAATGCCACCTGTGCGTCACCCATACCTGTCGCCCTGGCACCCGGAGTTATCAACATAAAACGGGCACTGGCAGCATTAGCGTGATTGTTTGAAAATAATAGAAACAGCAGAAGAATAAAAATTAATGATCTGGTACTATCGTTTGTGAATATTTTCATATTATCTCCCGATATTGAGTCAAAAAATTAAAATGAAATACCAAGTTCTATCCAAGCGGAATCAGATATATCATAATTGCTGCCTGCTTTCCAGAATGACCTGGAATATTTGAAATTCAGCCGGTTCATTACAAAATTGTACAATTCGCCTTCAGCCCATTCCTGATCCTGCGTGGCGAGATGAATTATTTTTAGTATTCCTTTACTTTGCAGTGAATAACCCGTTGTGGACTTGAAAAGGTGTCCCTCGGTGTCATAATAATTACCCCAGCGATAGACGAATGAATCAAAAAACGAGAACTCCCTGCCAACGCCCCCGGTTTTGTATCCATTATCTCCTGAAGGGATGTCATACCTGATATCGTTATCTCCTGAAGGGATGTCATACCTGATATCGTTAAAATCCTGGGTGTATATAAAAGCAAGCAAAGGCACAACCGGCAGATCAATTCGAAATTCCAAAGCATAACCTCTTCGATTTATTTCCGGGAGAGGTTGTCCATATACTTTATTGTCTCCCAGGTTAGAATTCGAATAGCCAAAACTTGGAATAATATCAATAGTGAAAGGGTCAATTAACCTTTGAGTATTTATATTATACACCTCTTTCAGTGCATTATTTATCGGCAACCTTAACAGGATACCCCAATCATATGCTCTCGCATTACGATCATTCCCGGAATTTGGAAAATTGCTTCCCAAATGTGATGTAATAAAATCAGTTTTGTAACCGATTCCCAACTCGGCGATATACCGCAATCCAATCGAAACTCCATAAGTGTAATTCCGCTCCCATAAATTTCCAGTACTAATGATTCCATATAAATCATCTCGCACTACATACTCACCTTCATCAATAAATCTTTTTGTAACTTCCAGTCCGCCTGATATTTCCAGAGGATATCCAATCCTCTTATTATGTGTGCCCAGCATGGAGTGGACGCCTGATTTTGTTAATACACCCCGATCTGGGGGAAGTAAAACCGATTGGCAAGGGCGTTGCTGGCAACGGCAGGGTCTGAAGGCAGCCATAGGCAGCA
>JAVCCM010000149.1 GCA_030765455.1 Candidatus Electryonea clarkiae
AAACAGGGTGTTCTGTCTGAAGTATCAAGGGAAAGTAAACAGGAGCCGTATACGTGAACCGTACGTACGGTTCTGTGAGAGGGATGAGGCGAAGTAGATCACTCCGCCTCACCCTACTCGATTTTTATACAATATTAGTTTTAATAAAATATTTTGATTGTTGTCATATTTGACTTATATTATTATAAACACTTCAATTCACAATCTAATTGGTGTTGACATGTCGAGAAAAGCACTAATTTTAGCATTCCTTTTTATATCCTCATCAACGCATTCGCAAAACTGCGTCGAATGGTCGCAGGTCTATGAAATTGAAGGATCTATTACAATTGGTCATGATGTTAAACAGCTTGTGGATGGGGATTTCATTTTAGTTGGCGAAAGTCGCAATACTCAGAATGATTTGTATATTGTAAAAACTGATAGCTTGGGCATTGTGCAATGGTCATTAATTTTTGACAGTCTTGGACCCGGGCAGTCTGTTCAAGTATTAGATGATGGTAGTTTTGTATTCGCTGGAGGTCAATCGCTGATTAAAACTTCATCAAATGGCGAGACAATTTGGTTGAATAATTATGATTTTAATATAGGTGAGATGAAAAAATCCAGAGATGGTGGATATGTTTTAGCTGGAAACTATCGAGTTGAAAATGTTTATAGATTAGTTCTGGTTTTAACTGATTCCACGGGCAATGAAATTTGGAGAAATGATTTTACTGGAGATGGACATGGGGGAAGTACAGAATGTAACAAATTACTCATGACCACTGACATGGGATTTATTCTTGCTGGTAGAATAAATCATTATTTTATGGTGATTAAAACAGATTCTACCGGTGAAGAACAATGGCGATATCAAATTGAGAGTCACGAAGCCATCAGTTGTAATGCAATTTGTCAATGCGATGATGGCGGATTCATAATGAATGCGACAGTTCAGCATACACGAGGTCCAATGCTGATTGTCAAAATCGATTCAGCCGGCGAAGAAGATTGGATAAATGAATGGTGGGAAACAGGAGGGATAGTTACAACAATTATAACTGAAATAGACGATTACTACCTACTTTTCGGAGCAGCAGGTTACTACGATCCATACAGAATTTTTATTAGAAAGTATGGAGATGGAGGAGGTGGTTGGACGAGATTTTTAGATGATTATCAGTATTCAAGTGCATTTCAAACCATCCCGACAGTAGATGAGGGTTATGCAATAATTGGAGGTTATCATAGTAATTCTCGAATGTTGTTAGTTAAAATTGCACCCAATTTTGCTACTGATATTGATGAAAACTATAAGGATCCCGGAATCCCGGTAAATTTCAAGGTTTTGTCACAATATCCTAATCCTTTTAATTCTATATCCACAATTGACCTCATAATCCCCCGATCAGGAATTATTAAGATTAATGTTTCAAATATTCTTGGTCAAATGGTTGAAAGTGTTGAATACAGAGTTGATGCCGGCATAAAACGATACCAACTTAATTGTGATTATTGGAATAATGGTATCTATTTCTCTACTTTCCAATTTTACGACGAATCTGTAACCCGAAGATTGGTTCTGATCAAATAGATATAAGACTTGAATGCTTTAGACGTTTTAGCACAAAAGTATTATTTTATTTTTCCTTGTCTCGCTGTCCTCCATCGTCACTTGACTACTCTTTAACCATATTCTAACTTTCGATTTCGCTTGATCAGTGAATTTCACCTTTGACTGATGCTTGAAGTTGAGAATTCTTGGGATAAATCCGGTGGCGAGGGACATCGGGTAAGCTAAATACCAAGCCGGAATCAGGAGATACGATCAAGATGAAACCAGCGGGATTTTTAAAATTTCCTTGTCGAAGTGTGAGATTCATCCGAATTATCTTGAAACGGTTTATAACATTAATGGGCTGCACAGATTGTTTTGGAGCAGTACGGGTCAGTTGACGGCGTGAGAGGGTAGTATGCGAATTACAGAGATTAACATCAATTTGCGTGATGAGGAAAAGCTCAAGGCATTTGTAAACATCACATTCGATGACGTATTTGTCGTTAGAGGTTTAAAAGTCATACAGGGCGGTCAGGGTTTGTTTGTCTGTATGCCTTCACGCAAGCTGCCGGATGGTACGTTTAAAGATATCGCACATCCGATCAGTAACGATTTCCGCAGCGAAATCGAGCAGAAAATTCTTGAGGTTTATGAAGGTCTCCGGTCTGAAAACAGGACCGGGATGCATCGTATCCAGGATTTATAAAATTCAGTCCGGCAGATCAAGTACGCTGGGCTGATTTTTGTTCAGTCAGTTCTATTCTGAAATAGAAACTGCTGCTTTGTCAATATGTTACATTGACAGGCAAATGTTCCGGCAGGTTTTAGTTAGTAATAACCGCTGGTAATTGTAGCAGAATTGACGATAACATTCTTCAATTTGCAGGAATGATGGATCGGAGATTCACTTTTTAGATTTAATCAGGTGAGATGTTTCAGAATTGACTGAACCACAAAAGCAAACCAAAAACAGGGGTGTAGCCAAGTGGTAAGGCAGTGGTTTTTGGTGCCGCCATACGCAGGTTCGAACCCTGCCACCCCTGCTATGGGGAAGGAAAAATGATATCCGGACTGAGCCAGCAGATAAAAATCTTTACTGGGAGCGCATATCCGGCATTAGCAAGATCTATTGCTAATTTTGTCGGTATTCCCATGGGAGCGGCTGAAGTTGGCCGGTTTTCAGATGGTGAAATATCTGTCAAAATTCAGGAAAACATCCGGGGTTGGGATGTTTTTATTGTGCAGCCCACTTTTCCGCCCGGTGATAATCTGCTTGAATTGCTGATTTTGCTTGATGCATGCAGACGAGCCTCTGCAAGACGCATTACGGCGGTGATTCCATATTTCGGGTATGCAAGACAGGATCGGAAGGACGAATCACGTGTACCGATCACAGCCAAGCTTGTCGCAAATTTGATAACAGCAGCAGGTGCGGACAGAGTTTTAACCATGGATTTACACAGTGCGCAAATCCAGGGTTTTTTTGATATTCCTTTAGATCATATGTATGGGTCGAAGATTTTTGTTCCTTATTTTCTGAAAAATAAAATCAAAGACCTTGTAGTGGTTGCTCCCGACATTGGCGGTATTAAACTTGTGAGAGCGTATTCCAGGAGGCTGGGAACTGATCTTGCGATTGTTGAAAAACGCAGGGTAAAAGCCAATGTCGCAAAAGCAATGAACGTTCTTGGTGACGTTGAGGGGAAAAATATCCTGCTGGTTGACGATATGGTTGATACAGCCGGGACTTTGTGTGAAGCGTCAAGGGCATTAAAGAATCATGGCGCTGAAGAGATTGTCGCTGCTGCCGTGCATCCCATTCTTAGTGGGGAGGCGTACGATTTGATCGAGGCGAGTCCCATCAAAAAACTGTTTGTTGCCGACACTATTCCTTATCATGGGGAAGGTGCTGCTCCTGATTGGCTTGTCAGGCTTAGTGTTACGGAAGTTTTTGCAGAAGGTATTACCAGGATTTATCGTGAGGAATCCATAAGTAGTTTGTTCATTTGACTGATAAATTTGCTGTCAGCTAATATTGCGGATCAGTAAGACCGGTCAATAATATGTCATCTTTGAGATAAATGCAGATGGCTGATAGCGCGGAGGAAATAAAAAATGGCTGAATTGATTAAACTTAAAGCAGAATTGAGAGAAGAGACGGGAAAGGGCGCCGCAAAAAGAATGCGCCGAAGCAGTAAGATTCCCGGGATTTTTTATAAAGGCGGCGAGGACGCCATCTGGTTACAGTTTCATAATAAAGATGTTGATAACGTTCTGGCAAAAAAACCTCGCCTTTTCAGTGTTGCCTGGGGTGAAGGCGAAGATGAATCACAGGAATGTATGTTTCGTGAGATCCAGCGCCATCCTGTCAGTCAGAAACCGGTTCATCTCGATCTGATGGGTATCACACGTGGTGTGAAAATCGAAACAACTGTCCCGGTTACTCTTGTCGGCAGCCCGGAAGGAGTTTTGGTTGGCGGTATTTTACAGCAAACCCTTACTGATGTTGAGATTCGATGCTTGCCAAGTGAAATCCCAGATGAAATCGTTGTTGATGTTTCACATGTCGGAATCCAGGAGTCGATTCACTTGAATGAACTCAGTTTTGAAGGAATTGAATGGGTAACATCAACAGAGCGTACTGTAGCAGTTGTCCAACCGCCGAGAGTCGTTGAAGAGGACATAGAAGAAGAAGAGGAACTGCTCGAAGGCGAGGAAGGCGAAGGAGTTGAGGGCGAGGAAGAAGCAGCGTCAGAGGAAGGCGGCGAATAATCCATGGGTAAACGGCTCGTTATCGGATTGGGGAATCCCGGTCCGAAATTCGAGCAGACCTGGCACAACCTCGGTTTTAGAATTACACGTGAGATTGCATTAAAGATAAAGTGTTCGTTGAAATCACGGAAAGAAGCTCTGATTGGAAGGTCCGGATCGGGAAAGAATGAAATAATCCTGATGCTGCCTCAGACCTATATGAACCTCAGTGGTCTGCCGTCGGCTCGCTGGGCAAAAAAGCTGAACATCGCTGAAGAAGATATTTTAGTTATCCTTGATGATCATGATTTACCACGTGGATCGTTAAGGATACGAAAAGCCGGTGGCGATGGCGGGCATCGTGGCTTACGTTCCGTGTTGAATGAATTAAATAGTAATAATATTCCCCGGCTTCGTGTCGGGATAAGAGATGAAAGAGAAAGCCCGGATGTCGGAGGGTACGATGATCTTGCCGACAAGGTGCTTGACACACTCTCAGCTCGTGAAGAAATGCACTTGCAGAAAATAAAAGTAGTTGCAGCAAATGCAGTTAGGGAATGGTTGAATAACGGCATTTCGTCAGCAATGAATAAGTACAACAACAGGCGAATAATCCTCCCCATCGGAAATTCTGATCCAGGGGATAAGCCTGAGTGACAGATAAACCAGATTAATTAACAATAGAATTGAACAGACGTTTGAACTCGACTGTTCAGGGAGGAGTCCCAGTAAAACGGGACGAACATAAGGGTAACAAGCATGGATTACTCACTTTATTTGTACATCATTCCGGTTTTTGGAGTGCTGGCGTTGATATTTGCATTCTGGAAATCAAGCTGGGTTAAAAAACAGGATCCGGGTAATGAGTACATGGTGGAAATCGGTGGTCACATTCGTGAGGGAGCAATGGCTTTCCTTGGACGTGAGTACCGTGTATTGGCGATTTTCGTCGTAGCTGTTGCGATTTTACTCGCGGTCTCCAATTGGGGCAGCGAGACTTCATCGCCATGGATAGCATTTTCATTCGTAGTCGGCGCAGTTTGCAGCGGTTTGGCTGGATATTTCGGGATGCGTGTCGCCACGCTCGCCAATATTCGTACTGCACACGCCGCGCGTTCCGGGCTTAATAAAGCCCTGGAAGTCGCATTTTCGGGTGGAACTGTAATGGGAATGAATGTTGTCGGACTTGCAGTACTTGGTCTTGGGTTGTTGTTTCTTTTTTATATTAAAACCGGGATCGGCGGGCTTGATGATGAACAAACACTCAAACGCACATTACAGGTCTTGACAGGATTCTCCTTAGGAGCATCGTCTATAGCCCTTTTCGCGCGTGTTGGTGGCGGGATTTATACCAAGGCAGCGGATGTTGGCGCTGACCTTGTAGGAAAGGTTGAAGCTGGAATTCCTGAAGATGACCCACGTAACCCGGCTACCATTGCAGATAATGTCGGCGATAATGTCGGTGACGTAGCGGGCATGGGAGCTGACCTTTACGAAAGTTTTGTCGGTTCCATAGTAGGTGCAATGGTTATAGGCGCTTCTTATTGGGCGTTGAGTGGAGCAGAAGCCTCACTCGGATTGGTTTTCCTTCCACTGTTGATTGCAGGTGTTGGAATTATTATCAGTATAATTGGTACGTTCTTTGTCAGGACAAAAGAAGGTGGAAATCCGCAGTCGGCTTTGAATATGGGAACTTTCGGCGCTGCAGGTATTATGGTGGTGATTAGTTATTTCATCATCAAGTGGTTTGTGCCGAATGCAGTTTTGACTCCAACGGGCGAAATTACTGCAATGGGTATTTTTATCGCTACAGTAGTAGGGCTCGGAGCAGGAGTCGCTATCGGTATGTTCACCGAATACTACACTGCTGAAAACCGTAAACCGGTTCGTGATATCGCAGAACAATCACTGACCGGCGCAGCTACTAACCTTATTTCCGGACTTGCCAACGGGATGCTTTCCACTGCTTTCCCGCTGATCACGTTAGCTGTTGCGATCGTACTGTCTTATATGTTTGCAGGGCTTTACGGTATAGCTATCGCAGCGCTTGGAATGCTTTCAACTACCGGTATCCAGCTTGCAGTTGATGCTTACGGTCCGGTTGCTGATAATGCCGGTGGGATCGCCGAAATGGCAGAACTTCCCAGTGAAGTTCGTGAACGCACCGACAAGCTCGATGCAGTCGGTAACACTACCGCTGCAATTGGAAAAGGTTTCGCTATTGGATCTGCCGCATTGACGGCATTGGCGTTGTTCAGCGCATTTACTACTGTGATCCAGGCAAAATTCCCCGGTGAAGAATTCGTAATTGATATTCTTGATCCGAATGTCATGGCAGGTATGTTCATCGGTGGTATGCTACCATTCCTCTTCAGTTCTTTTGCTATGAAAGCAGTAGGTCAGGCAGCGAAAGAGATGATCGAAGAGGTTCGCCGGCAGTTTGCAAATATTCCAGAACTGAAAGCTGCACTTGCAATCATGAAGGTTCGTGATAAAAACGAGTGGACTGCTGAAGACAGAGTGGTGATTGACGCCAGTCGCGGTAAAGCGGAATATGCCAAGTGTGTTGATATCTCAACCGCCGCAGCAATCAGGCAGATGATCGCTCCTGGAATGTTAGCGATATTTACTCCCCCGGTTATCGGATTCCTCTTCGGCGCCAAAATGCTTGGTGGTCTTTTAGCTGGTGTTACAGTATGTGGCGTCCTGATGGCTATCTTCATGTCAAACGCAGGCGGTTCCTGGGATAATGCCAAGAAACATATCGAAGCAGGAGCCCACGGTGGTAAAGGATCTGACGCACATAAAGCCGCCGTAGTAGGCGACACAGTAGGCGATCCATTCAAAGATACCTCCGGACCGTCACTGAATATCCTGATCAAGCTGATGTCAGTAGTAGCCCTGGTAATTGCGCCATTGCTGACCTTGAAAGGAATATTTAATTTGTAAATCGAATTTAAGATAGAAATTATAACGCCGGGCTATTATTGACCCGGCGTTTTTTGCTTCTTTTCTCCCATGGTATTGTCTTTTTCCAAATTAGAGTTATATTTTATTTGGTTTAGGAGTGCTTTCAATATGAAGTTTTTTCCGATCTAAAGTCATCTCAACAACACAACCTTCCTCACTTCATTCATTTTTCCCGGTACAATTGCGTGGATAAAGTAGATTCCTGGCTACTTCGGTAAAGTAAGGAAAGAGAACGGGCGCAGAAAAGACCGCGCCCGCTCATATACCAGCAACAAACTAATCGAATCAACATTACTTTTCGGACATTGTGATTCTCTCCAGCTGTTGCGTCCGGGAAATTATGTTCTACTTAATATACATCACCTTCCTGACCCCGATGAATCCTGAGGAGGAGGTCATTTTCAGCAGGTAGAGTCCGGTCGGGTATGCGGAAGCGTTCCAGCTTAGCTGGTGGTATCCTGCGGACATTTTGCCACGGTGGATCACCTCGACACTCTGCCCCAAGAGGCTGAACACTTCAACCGATACGTCACCCTCAGTAGGTATAGCCAACACCGTAGTAACACTCGGGTTGAAGGGGTTCGGATAGATCGATTCGATAGCCCAGGTTTCTGGAACACCGGAAAGATCATTGCCCGTAACATTATCAACCACCCACTCAATCGTTACCTCGTTACTCACATCGGATTCGCCTTCATGGAAGAGGGCAGTGACATGGTAACAATAGGTTCCGCTCTCGGTCAGGTTTGGAATATTTCCCAAATAGGCTGGATCGAGAGTACGGTTGATCTCTTCACCGTCACGGTAGATGATGAACTCGAGGAAGGCATCAATTTCCAAAGTATGAATCCATCCGAATTCTATCGCACCGGTAAGTGAATCTGTTACTTCATAAGTAAGATTCGTTGGCGCGATCTTTTCGGTCTGGTAAAGATCTCCATCCTCTGAAGGCACAATGTGAACATCACCTTCCACGAGATAGATGATTCCCTGAACGTATATCCAGTCACCCTCGGAATACATGGAGAGATCGAGGCCGGTAGCATCGAAGACGATCAGGTGGACAGGCCCGGAATCATCGTCGATCACTACAGCGTAATCGTCGAATTCCCCAGGATTTTGCTGCAGGTAACCGGCGGTAAGGGCAAAAGCGCCTTCCATCCCTGCATTAAGCGCTAACTCCTCAGTGGTGCCGAGCAGAGGATCAGGCATGGGATTATCGTTTGTGATAAATGTGAAATCCTGCCAGTTGATCAGGGAAGTCATACCATCTACCAATCCAATCTCCGCAACGATTTCAATTTCATCACCACGGACCATCTCGGTATCCATAAACCACGGTTCATCACTGTAAACCTTTACACCGTAATCGCCATCCTGGATGTAAAAGTCGGTTTGGTCGGTTGAGGTGATGTTTGTACCCTGTGTCACAATACCGGTAGTGATCACCAGCGATCCGATTTCGCCCTGCGTCTGAATCTCTTCGATTGTCACTTCGTCTATTGGGAAGAGATTAATATCAACTTCGTACTCTGCCCCATGCTCAACAACATCAAGACGTGACAAGTTCGACTGGTAACGTAATGCGCAGGCATGTATCTCATACGGATTCAGCATTACACCGGGGAAACGATATGCTCCGTCACGTCCGGTGACGGTTGTCGTGATCGGTTCTTCACCGGCTTCCTCCTGCCAGAGTTCGACTATCGCGAACTCGATAGCTAAACCCGTGTTGACGTCGGAGATAACACCCACAATGTCAGCATTAGGATATTCCAGTTCGAAGTCGAACACGTTCTCCCCAGGATCGACAACCACATCGTCCTCGATATAAGTGACAAAATCCTCGGTCAGGATCATGACAGTATATACCCCGGAATTGATTTCGCGAATGGAATAGTCACCATCCTGGTTAGTAGTAGCCTCGTAGTCACCGAAGTTTACATTTGCACCCCAGACTGCTTCGCCTTCCTCGGTGGTGACCGTCCCGGTGATAGACGCATCCGGGTCTGCATCAGGATAAATGAAAAGGATCGCGAGATCGTCATGTGGGTAACTCGCCGGGTTATTTTCGTATGATACCATCAGCCCATCGGTCCCATCACTGTTCTCGATACCGATGGTTTCAATAGTACGCGGAAAACTCCTCGTGAGTCCATCATACTGGAAAAGGATGTTGCCGTTGGGGAAGAGGATAACCTCAACGGAAACCTGTCCGCGTTCTTCAAAGTCGTAAATACTTGTGAACTGGCAGACCCAGTTGCCGTCCTCGTCTTCACCGTAATAGATCTCACCCTCGATCTCAGGATTCAGGTCCTGCCAGATGAAATAGAGCCCGTTGTTGGGAAAATCTACTTCATCGTCCGGGAGTTCTGTGTTCTCATACTCACCGAGAACCCAGTCATCTTCGACTTCACCGAGTACGAGGTATCCATTCGAACAGATATAAATCTGGTCATATGTATCATCGTAATATGGGAAGTCGAAAGGCAGATCAATCAGTCCACGGTAATCGTCATCTCCCATGTCCCTGATCTCAGTACCGGTACGGCTGACATCAATCCAACCATAAGTTGGACCATCATCTTCATTGCTGTCGATGTAAATGTAACCGTAATCGTCCGGCCCGCCGGTTTCGTCAAGTTCATGAGTCGTAGCCGGAATTACTCCACTTCTACGCAGCATACGCTGTTGTCGATTGCTTAATTGCTCGCCGTTTTCGTGGAGATTTTTTGCTTCTGTAAGAAGGTTTTGTTTCGAAATCCTGGTCCGGTTACGCTCCGGGTTGCCCGTTGCGAACACCATAGTTGTGGAAACGCTCAGGATTGCGATAGCGATCATAATTAACCATGTTCGCCTCATCGTAGTACTCCTTTCTTGCCAATGTGTTAACAGTGCTTAGTTTGTTCATTCTTCCAAAGCCAAAAAAAAGAGAGGACGCCACAGATTTTTTATAATCCTACCGGCGTCCACTCTTATTATTAAATTACAACAATATTAAGCTGGAGTCAACTGGTCAGGATTAAAATAATGACAATTTTAGTCTTCAAGTAAAGATCACTTTTATTAAACTAAAAAAATGATGATTACGTATGACTTTGAGACAAAACAGGCTGATTCATTTCTCCTGAACCAGTCTGTATATCAAAGGGAAAATTTTTCTTATTTTACCATAACTATCTTTCCTGTTTGATATATATCGCCATTGACCACTAATTGACACCAATAGTTTCCACCAGCTTCATTTGAAGCATCCCAGGTAATACTATAATTCCCCGGTGTTTGATCTTCGTCTATCATGGTTTCAACCAGTTGACCGGAGAGGTTATAAATTAACATTTTCACTAATCCTTCTCGCGGGAGGGAATAGCTGATTGTGATTCTGGAGTTAAACGACGGGTGACGGACTGGTGCCCTGACTTGGCTTGCAAGTCAGGTTTCGTGGAGTTTCAATTGAGTTGATCAACTTGCCTGTCAGAGGAGTGTAATAATTGTTTACTATTATATGTTCATGCAACTTTGGCAATACTTTGCCGAAGTTGCAAACATCAAACCTCCTCTTCGTTTATCACTTGACACAAAATTATTAGACTATCTTTGAGAAACCCGATTTGCAAGTCAAATCGGGCCACCCGTCACCCGTCAAATCGGGCCACCCTTCGGGAAATATCAATGTGCAGATGAGCACAAATCTTAACTTAATCAAAGAGATTTTCATGTATTTTCTCCAAATCTATTGCTTTCCACATAAGTATGAACATAGTTTAATAGATCAAGAATTCATTTACCAGATAATTTTCCAAAAATAACACTTTTATTTCGCAGTTCTACAGATTTTACATTTTGATTTTTAACGATGAAGGGGATTCACCAATGAAGAATCAAATTGTTTTTCTAATCCTGACCATAGCTTTTTTGGTCAGCCTGCCACCTGCATATTCGTCATCTCTTATTTTATCGACTTCTGATGCCCGGACTAATATAATTGATGATATACTCGATGATCTCGATCAAGAATTCGATTATTCATACGATTATCAAGGACATTTCGCAGATTATGTTGACAACCTGGATGAGTATGAGAGGGTTGTTTATGTTCAACGATCAGGCTATTACGATCAGGATGTTTTTGAAGCAATGGCTGAATTCGCATCCGACGGTGGACATGTTATCTATGCGGGCAATTCATATGCTAGCGAAGAATATGCTGCTTGTATGAATGAATTTGTCGAAGGTACAATTGATTCAATGGTGAATAATGATTCAGGATTCAGGTTAGTTGATGATGAGCATGCCCTTGCCTTCAACCTTCCTGATGAGAGCAATAGTCATGCTTTCGGGGATGGCTACTTTTATGTAAATGACGATGATGCTGAGGTTGTTGCAGAGAACATGAGCGGCTGGCCCATGTTCCTTGTCAAACCGATAGATCATGGTGAGTTTTTCTTCCTGGCGGTAGATCCTTACTACGCTTACTACCGTAATAATGAGGATTTGGAAATTCTGACCCAGATGTTTGAAAACATGTATAGCTTCTTCCATGCAGCAATACTATTTGGAACCGTGACCGACGCTGGAACCGGTGATGCGCTGGAGGATGTAGAAATTAATCTCTATGATGAGGACGATGAATTGATCGAGACATGCTTTACACAAGATGACGGTTCCTATTTGTTTGAAGAACACTTGGTTGAAGATATTATTTATTACGCGACATACGCATACGAAGGATGTCTTACCATCACTGTTGAAGGACTTGAGGGCGAGAATAGCGCGTTTATTGAGCAAAACGTAGAGATGTATCCACTATGGCAAATGAATATCCAACAGGTACAGGAAGATGCAAATGTTGATGACTGGGTTGAATTTGCGGGGATAGTAACTCAACCGACAAACACAACCACAATAGAACACACCTCGTTCTACGTCGGCGACACCACTCAATATGGCGTTCATGTATATATGGATGATGCCTGGGATCCCGAAAATGACCTGCTTCGAGGCGATTCGGTTCGAATAATTGGTCGGCGGGATGAGATAGATGATGTATCCATTATAACCGATCTTCATACATGGGAGGTGATCTCCCACGATAATCAATTGCCTGAGCTGATAATCCTTTCGACTGGAGATATGATGGATTTTGGTGATATGGAAGGTTCATGGATGCAGACTGCCGGTTTTCTCGCTGAAGATCCGGAGAGAGATGGATCTTACGTCCTGGATATTGATGACGGGAGTGGTGAATTAGGAATAATGATTTATGAGGATACAGGAATTGATTTGACTATGTGGAGCGAGGGTGACTGGCTGATGTTCCAGGGAGTAGTGAGTATCACGGCAGATGAAGTCGTCCTGATTCCATCTCTTGAGGAAGATGTTTCTCGCACACCCATGGCTGCTCCGACTGATCTCCAGGGTGAAATTTGGTTCCCTGTAATGGAGCATTTTTGGATTGCGGATTTGTCATGGGCACATACTGGTGAAGGTGGTGAAATCAACGAATTGTTGAATTTTATTGTTTATCGAGATGGAGAAGAGATTGTCAGGGTAGCGCATCCAAAATACTCCGATACCCTGGACGCATACGATATCTGGTCTGCTGATTATTATGTAACTGCTTCCTACCATGAAGGGGAGACTGAGCCGAGTAATACATTGCACTTGGAGATAGAAGTTGCTGTAAATAAAAGGGATATAACTTTGCCTGAAAAAATGGAAATCAGCGCAGTGTATCCAAATCCTTTCAATTCAACCATAAATATTGTGGTGGCAACGCCGAAACAAACTGAATTAGTTATCGGCCTATATGATATTACCGGCAGGCTGGTTGAGCGACTGGCTTCAGGCAATTTTGCCGGCGGTTATCATTCAATTCAATGGAATGCCAAAGGACCATCCGGAGTTTATTTCATCCGTTCAGCTTCAACCGGTGGATGGCGAGATATCAGGAAAGTGATATATATGAAATAGGAGAAATTATACTATAACCTATCTGTACCAGATTTTAATATTGCTGAGAACGTCATTCAAGATTACCACAAAAATAGCTCACTTTCATCGAAAGTGAGCTATTTCTCAATAAGATATTCCAAGAATAAATTAAATCTTCTCTACTTTTGGCGCCTTGTGTGGTTCTCTTCTCAGGTAGAAGAATTTTTGAGCAAATACCCTGGTCATCATATCTACGTTTTTCTCAAAGATATGTATCATAACAGTTCTTTTTGTATTTCCTACCCTGAAATCACTGTAGCCGATAATATCTTTTTCCGTACCAACATAAAACCTGATGCTGTAATACACAGTTCTATCGCTGATTCTCCAGGTTTTGAATGTGATCCACATTTTCCCGATTTCATCAAACATTGCATCATCGGGATCACCGCCGATTACACGTCTTCTTATTTCTCGATATTCATCATTACCGGGGATCATCCATTTATCCCAGTCAACGTATGGGATACCTTTGAAATACTTATCAAAACGTGTTTCAAGAAAATAGTCGAGATGAGATAGAGCGAAGTTCAAACGAGTTGTATCACCGATATATTCAACCTCAATTTGATCGAAATGAGATATATGTTCCAATTCTTTTCGATAGCGATCATAATCAACCCAGGCAACAGTGTAATCAATCATGGCATCAAGATTGAACTGAGCATCAGGGTCATCAGCAGAAATAAACGAGTAGAAAGCAATAAAACCGAACACGAGTATAAAAAAAGCAAGAACTGCCTTTAAAAAGGACTTAATGTATGGGTGGTTCAGCAGCATCCCTGACAGCATTTCAACTCCTCACAGCGAATTTGATCAATCATCCATATCCAGGCTGACTTTTGATCGAGTGATAAGTAAATTATAAATCGGTTAACAAAATTGCAAATATATGTTTTCTGAGACGAAAGGTAAAGTGTTTTCATATAATAATAGACTCTATTTATCAAGGGGAACTGAGTTTCAGTCACCCATTGCACCACAACTGAAGACCTGTATCATGCGGTGCATCAATAATAAGGGTGATTGACAGTTTATCGTTTCATTCAGATTTACTGCAATCCCATTCTTTGGAAGGGATAATTTTATGCTGTGATTAACATATAGATATTTATGGATCGCCGGTTCACAGGTACTATTCTATTGATCGAATAGAGAACTGGAGCATTATCAAATTACAAAGATCAATTATATCTAATCGGTTAACTACTCAAATCATGGAAAACCTGTTTCTGAGAAAAGGCTTGAAAAAATCCCACTTCTCTGCATTATTTGCATGACTCGAATGATTATTGATACCCTACCTGATGGTTTTCCTGAATCTCCTTTTAATAAAATATTATAGTTTATGACGTTAGAAAGTGATGAAAGAATACGGTACATTGGCTTGGTTCTTGCTTAATTCATCTTTAAAAGGAATCCTTTGCACTCAGATCATTATTTCCACAGAGAGAAAAATGCACATTAAACTCAACAAAGCAATTTTTACGCTGTTAGTAATTATTTTGTCTGTAAACGTACTTATCCCGGTATATGCTCTGACAGAAGATAATGCCTCACCATTATTATCATATCAGACTTATGGCCTGGATTCACGTGAGGATGGCTTCACTGTCACTATAATTATTCCGGAATTAAATGCTGGAATGCAGAATGATAATACCAATGAATTTCCTGACCTGATCTTGAGTAATATTAATCTTGATGAGAACAACGGTTTGCCGGTTTCGCCAACCGTAAATGCATACTTCATTATGCCGTTTGAGGGCGGCGCGAGAGTTGAAATTGTAGAGTCGGAGTATGATATATATTCACTTGATGAATTCGATAATTTTACAGAAGATGATACACCCGCTGATCTGAGTCAAAATTTAGAGCGATCATTATCAGGACAAATCATCGAGGTTGGTTCCCCAGTAATTTTCCATGATCTCAGGATCGCACCATTAAGAATATCACCGGTAAAATATAATTCGTCCCAAGGCACTATTGAATTTCATCATGAGATGAAAATATCAGTTACTTATACAGGCAATAACCAGATAAATACATTAGACGAGCCTCCGGCTGCTATGAGCCGTGCATTCCTGCCATTTTACAGAACGCTGCTCAACTGGGATGAGGGTGAATTAGACAGGTATGAAACATATCATGGCTGTGTACAGGTCGTAATGCGAGACGATCCCGGTCTGTTAGATGCAATGCAGGGTTGGTTCGACTGGAAAAGGCAGAAAGGCTGGAAACTGACATTATTAACAGATAACGATGTAGATAACTGGTCGCGTGCAAGTATTCGTGGTGAATTGAGTGACCGTTATGAAGAAGCTGAAACTAAATTTGATTATGTAGTTGTGATAGGAGATGCAACAGGCGCTTTTTCAGTACCACCCGGCACTGCCGGGATTCAGGGCGATTATGGAGCCGGGGATCATGGATATACGACACTTGCGGGGAATGATGAATTCCCAGACGTTTCGATTGGAAGAATAAGTGTCGAGAATACGATGGACGCTGTAAAGTATGTCAACAAAGTTCTGCAATATGAGCGTACTCCGTATATGGATGATACAACCTGGTATCGCCGGGGAATGGTAGCGGCTGGATCGGATGTTTCAGGGATTTCAACTATTTATCTATGCCGATATACCAGGAAATTAATGCTGGAAGCTGGATATACAAGGGTGGATACTGCCTTCTACAATGATGGATTAGGTCCTGTGAATACACGAAGCCAGAGCCGGTGGAACAGTGGAATCAGTTTCTATCTATATCGTGGGCTTGTCGGTCATGGTTTCCAGCAGGCAAATATTCAAAATCTTACTAATGCGCGAAAATTCCCGGTAGCGCTTGACATAACCTGTAATACCGGGGACTGGGCAAACAGCTTCAGTATCAGTGAAGCATATATTCGTGCAGGAACGATTAATTCACCTACCGGAGCAATCGGTGCGATAGCCACAGCGTCGTCTTTCACATTAACAAGACTCAATAATGCAATGGCTGGAGGAGCTGTATTTAGTGCGTTTTCTCAAAGAGCGCCTGCGCTTGGCGATCTGTTGACCGGAGCTAAATTAAATCTCTGGGTTAATTATCATTCTTTTGAAGATGAATTAGTTACAAATTTCAGCACTTGGATAAATCTTATGGGGGATCCCCTATGCTGGTTTTGGACTGATGTGCCGGGGACGCTTCAGGTTTCATCCCCGGATACCATTGAACTCGGTAAACGAGAATTCACTGTTTCAGTCATGGGAGATGATAATCCGGTGAAAGATGCCTGGGTTACATTGTTTAAGAGTGATGACATGGAGGATACCGTTTTTCATGATTTGACTGGGGCAGCTGGTGAGATTTATCTTGACGCTGATTTTGAATATCCAGGCACTGCGTGGCTCACGGTAACCAGTCAAAACTATGCTCCTTACAGGGAAGAAATTGCGATTATCCGCCCGGCTGCACGTATTGGAATTGATGATTATGAAGTAATTGATGAGACGAACGAGAGACTTTCAGGCAACGGAAATGGAATCCCCGAAGCAGGTGAAACTGTTGCTATAAGATTGACAGCGATTAATACCGGAAATGAAGATCAGGCAAGTGTAGAGATGTCAGTTGAATCCGATGATCAATGGTTAGAAATATTAACCTCGGAAGCATCATTCAGGAATATCGAAGCAGGGGGAAGAGTTACCGCGGAAAACGATATAATCATAGCAATTTCTCCGCAAGCTCAGAATGAATGGATTACATCATTAGAAGTGACATTTTCATGTGAAGACGAGAGATATCAGGACAGTTTTCCATTCAGGATATCCGCCGCTCAATTTGAATTTGTCTCCCTGGAACTGTCTGAACCGCTTGAACCGGGGGAGACATCATCACTGAACGTTACACTGATGAATGCTGGAGAAAGTAACTCAGAGTCCGCGATGGTGACTCTTTCCAGTCATGATGTTTTCCTGAATATTCTTGAGAATGAAGCTGAATTACCTGCTATAGATATCGGTAATACAGGGATGAGTGGCGAGTTTATACTGTCCGCTATCGAAGAATCATTTCCGGGTCATATTGCTAAGGCACGTTTGATAATCGAGACAGAATCCGGGCAGGTTGATACTGTCAGGATAAATATTACACTTGGTGAACGCGGGGAGTCCGATCCCGCCGGTCCTGATAATTACGGTTATTATGCATTTGATGATATCGATACTGAATATGATCATGCACCGGTGTATTCCTGGATCGAAATTAACCCTGATGCAGAAGATTCGGATTTTGAAGGGACTTTACTGGAGCTGGAAGATTTAGATCAGGCGGAAGAGCCGGAAGTTGTTGAAGAACTACCATTTACATTTCAATATTATGGTGAATCTTTTGATGAAATCACAATCTCAAGTAACGGATTTATAGCCGTAGGAAACCAGACAGGTATGCCTACCTACAGGAATTGGACCATTCCTTCGCCAATTGGACCTGACAATATGATTTCACCATATTGGGACGACCGGCGTACAAGCGGCGATGGAGGGATTTATCAATATTTCGACGAAGAAGGCGGGCGATATATCATTGAATGGTATGCGGTTACTGATTTTTATAACATGAACCCTTGTACATTCCAATTGATTCTGTTTGATCATGATGAGGATCATACAACTGTTACCGGCGATAATGAATTCCTTTTCCAGTATAAAACTATGAATCATTCCTCCGGCGAAGAAGAAGGAAACCTTTACTGGACAACTGGGATCGAAAATGGAGATCAAACCGATGGCTTGCTGATTTCCTATTGGAGTAATTCTTACCCAGGCTCAGCATCTGTGGAAGATGAGAGGGCAATTCTATTTACTACAAATACTTATGATAATATTTATTCTTCTATTAGAAGTGGGGAAACAATACCGGGGGAATATCGACTGTACACGCCCTATCCAAATCCATTTAACGCACAGGCGACAGTTTCTTTCGATCTGCCACAGCGCACCAATGTCAAACTCGGTATATATAATCTCTTAGGACGCCTGGTAGCTGTACCGGTTAATAAAACTTATAATGCTGGAAATCATGAGATTTCTTTAAACGCCGCAGAATGGGTTTCCGGGATGTATTTTGTCAGGCTGCAAGCTGGCAGCCATTTCAACGGAACCGTTAAGATGATATTAGTTAAGTAATTACCTCAATTGAGTAAAACTGCAGGAGTTCACTTTCTTTGAAAATGAACTCCTGTTCTACCCGAGACAAATCCCAATTATGTTATATGATTCAATGTATTGTTGCATAAATTATATTCTTCATAAAGAAACTGATATTTCAACAATTGGAGTGCTTAGGTGAGCAAACAATCAGGGAAAGTGTATCTAATTGGAGCAGGACCGGGTGAACCGGGTTTGATAACCTATCGAGGACTGGAGGTGCTTGCTTCAGTGGATGCAGTCTGCTATGATGCTCTTCTTGATCCCACACTAATTATTACACTGCCTTCACATATTGAACGATACTACGTTGGAAAGCGATCAGGAAAGCATTCTCAGTCCCAGGGAAATATAGAAAATCTATTGATTCGGCTGGCACGGGAAGGTAAAAACATAGCACGGTTAAAAGCCGGTGATCCAATGATCTTCGGGAGGGGTGGGGAAGAGCTTGAAGCCCTCAAAGACGCAGGAATTCCTTACGAAATTGTCCCAGGTGTTACTGCCGCTACTGCTGTTGCCGCCTATGCCGGGATACCATTGACTCATCGTGACTATGCTTCATGGACTACTCTGTTTACTGCACATGAGTCCACTGAAAAAGAAAATTCTGATATGCTGTTTCCTTACGACCGTCTTGCAAGCATGGGAGATGGGACTCTTGTAGGTTACATGGGGATTAAAAGGCTTGCAAAGGTTGTGGAGGAACTTATTGAGGGAGGCATGTCGCCTGAAACTCCTTCAGCAATTATTGAACGTGGAGCAACCCAGGCACAAAGAATCATCGGTTCGCCGCTAATTGATCTTCCTCAAGCCGCTGAAAACGCAGGCGTAGAACCTCCGGGTTTGATAGTAATTGGAAAAGTTGTCGGGTTATCTGAAAAATTATCGTGGTTTGAATCGGCTCCTCTTTCTGGGAAGCGAGTCCTGGTCACTCGTCCGGCATCTCAGGCTGGTTCAATGTATGAACTTTTGAGGATAAATGGAGCTTCTATTGTACCTGCACCCTCAATAAGAACTGAGTCATTTGTGGATAATAGAGCCTGGGATAGTTTCTTTGAGAAAAAATCTGAGGGTGGATGGATTGTATTTACGAGTGAGAATGGGGTCAGATATTTTGTACAACAGCTTTTTCAACATCAACATGATTGGAGAACCCTGGGGAATTTCAAAATTGCCGCCATTGGAACCGGAACAGCAAAAGCAATGAGGGAGATCGGTCTGAAAGCCGACTTCATACCATCGAAGTTTACGACTGATACACTCGCCGGGGAATTGGCATTGATAGTTGAAAAAGATGAAAATGTTATTAGGGTTCGGGGTAATCTTGGAGAGCCTAATGTGGAAGAGTCTCTGGAGAAATCCGGTGCAAACGTATTGCCGCTCCAGGTCTATGAAACCATAATAGCGCAATTAGACGACGGTATCCGGGCATGGGTCAATGAAGCACCAATTGATATTATTACATTCACCAGTGGATCCACCGCAACTTCATTCATTGAACAATGGGGAAGGGAGGAGGCAATAAGGATTGCGTCAAAAGCAGTAATTGCATCAATAGGACCATTCACTTCTGATGTTGTGAGAAGTATTGGATTTGAGGTGACGATTGAAGCGGAGACACATAGTATCGAGGGAATAATAGATGCAATTCTTATTTGGGTGAAAAAAAATCAATAAATTCGGTTATTTAACATCAGGTCAGTCCCAAAAATTATACAATTTTGTTTACAATGATCAATCTGTTTTAGGTCTCTACACTGGAGAATATCATGCGAAGACGTAAATTCATAAAGGTATCCGGAGCTGCAGCGGGTGGATTCGTCCTTGGATTTCCTTTGCTCAAAACTTACGCTCAGACCGGTCAATCTGATCTTGTATTAATAAGGAATGGTTCACCCGCGCAGATGATCCGCAAATCAATTGAGCTTCTTGGAGGCATGTCTCGTTTCGTGAACAGTGGGCAAACTGTCGTATTAAAACCCAATATGAGTTGGGATTATGGACCGGAATACGCTACTAACACAAATCCTGAAGCCGCTGCCGAAGTAGTTAAACTCTGTTTAGAAGCAGGCGCAAAAAAGGTGTTATCATTTGATAATTCCTGCCAGGAGGCGAGACGCTGTTATATCAGCAGTGGACTGGAGAAGGCAATGTCTGATGCGGGCGCCAGTGTAAGGTTTATAAGGGACAAACTTTTTGAAGAGGTAGAAATTCCTGGAGCATCGAAACTCAAAAAATGGGAATTCTATGTAGAGGCATTAGAGGCGGATGTCCTGATCAGTATGCCGGTTTTAAAGCATCATTCATTGTCCAAAGTGTCCCTTGGATTGAAAAATATGATGGGTTTGATTGGTGGAAAAAGGGGTATGCTGCATTTTTCATTCGGTCAGAAGATAGCTGACATTAACCGAGTGTTGAAACCCCAGCTTACTATCATTGATGCGGTTAGGATATTAAAACGCAACGGCCCGTCCGGTGGAAATCTCAACGATGTGGAACAGAAAAATACAATTATTGCTGGAATTGATCCGGTGCTGGTTGATGCATGGGGAGTCAAGCTTTTTGGCCTGGAACCGGATAAACTCGGCTGGCTGACTCATGCTGATCGGGCTGGTATAGGTACTATGAATACAGCAGAAAATATTCCTCTGGAGTATTCTTATATTTAACATTACCGTCATTGCGAATACACTATAATTACAATAACCAAAACAAATTATACGGTTTTATACATTGAAAAAAGCAATACGAATCAGACAAGCTGTTCAGCTTGCAGCTCTCTGTTTCTTCCTGATCACGGTTTTACAGGCAAACTATCCCTTTAATCCTTGGATTCCTCCCGAGTTATTTCTTTGGTTAGATCCGCTCACGGCTTTGACAACAATGGCAGCGGAAAGAACCTGGATACCCTGGTTTCTATTGTCCGTAATTGTCCTCGTTTCTCCAATTATTGTCGGACGTGGATTTTGCGGATGGTTCTGTCCACTTGGTACTTTGATCGACATTTCCGACAGAATCATTGCCCCTCGAAAAAGCAGGAGTGGCAGGAGATTCCGACATTGGAAGACTATTCTCCTGGTCCTGTTTATTTTCTCATCTATATTCAGTTTTCAGATTGTTTGGTTGATGGATCCGCTTGTTCTTTTGTGGCGTACCTTCGGTTCGGTCATTTTTCCGCTGATAACTTTCCTGTTCAACGGGAGCTTCGATTTAATGCTTGATGCAGGATTGAGATCAGATTTTTTGTTTGATTTTTATGATACAGTAGCGTTAAAAGTTTTGCCGCTTGAAAGTACGTGGGTAAATGGCGCTTCAATTGTAGCAGCAATGTTTGTTCTTGTCCTTGGATTAAGCTTTTTCTCAAAACGGTTCTGGTGCCGCAACCTTTGTCCCTTGGGTGCATTACTTGGTTTATTGTCAAAATTCAGCCCGTTTCAAAGGATTGTTAATTCAGATACCTGTAATGACTGCGGATTATGTAATCGTGGTTGTAAAATGGGTGCGATTGAAGATGATTTTGTTACGACAGAAAAGTCCGAATGTATATTCTGTTTGAATTGCAGTAAAGTTTGTAAACCAGGGGCGACTTCATATAAATATTATTCTCCAACTTCCATGCTAAGTCCTGTCGATCTTACGAGGAGAAGTTTTTTTTCTTCATCCGCAGCAGGAATAGTTGTCGCAGGCTCAACCAATTTGTTGCATGATACTGAATCACGACCCGATCATTTTATTCGCCCTCCAGGAGCAAGGAAAGAGGAGGCATTTCTTGATCGATGTATCCGTTGTAATGAGTGTGTACGAATTTGCGCGACTACAGGGCGATGCTTGCAGCCCGTCAATTTTGAAGCGGGGTTTGCAGCTTTTTGGACTCCTTATGCAGATTTCAGCGTAGGATATTGTGAATTCAACTGCAATCTGTGTGGTGAAATTTGTCCAACATCAGCAATAGAAACCTTGCCTTTGAAATGGAAACAGGTGCGAGTAATGGGACTGGCAATTATTGACGAGAAAAGTTGCATCCCATTTGAAAAAAGCGAGAATTGTATTGTCTGCGAGGAACATTGTCCTACACCCAATAAAGCGATTGTTTTTGAGAAACGTCCCGGTGAGGCAAAAGATACAGGGTTGCAAAATGGTGATGAGGATAATGTACTGTTATTGCCTAAAGTCAACAAAAGATATTGCATCGGCTGCGGAATATGCGAAACGAAGTGTCCGGTAGAAGGTGTTTCTGCCATCAGGATTGTGAGGGAGGGCGAAGTCAGGAAGGATTATAGAAGATTTAACTATGTATAGGTAGGTACGCTTCGTCGTATATGATTTAGCAGCTACAGAAGATTACGATATCCACTTTTTATCTCTCAATACTCTTGTTTAGAAACGGTTATAAGGTTTTTAAAAAGAGAGAGATTGCATTTTCTATCCATGGATTACTTTGAATTTAGGTTGAAAATATGTTATATTTAGTAATCGAAAAGGTTTTTCATGATCATTAATTCATTGTCAACTGATTTTCATATTTTGATATATTTTCGTTTACTGTTTAAAGGAGTGATACCATGAAAGCAAGATTATTGATTTTTTTTATTTGCCTGTTCAGCATTTTTATGGCAATCAGCTTTACTGCAAATGCTGGAATTCTTGAAGATGCAAAGTTTGCTTTAGCGCAAAATCAGCCACTTACACTTGCCATGAAAGCCGCGATTGAAGAGGAAGCAAAAACCGCCAGCCAGGATTATAATGAATTAGATAGGACAGGTGGACCGGATGATGATGGCTATGAATTCATTGACAGCGCAGAACCAAACGGACCTGAGTTTGAATGGATTGATCTGGCAAACAGCGAAGATGCAACTCAAATAACTGGATGGGGTGATGACACCGCTAGCGGTCCATTGGCTATAGGTT
>JAVCCM010000175.1 GCA_030765455.1 Candidatus Electryonea clarkiae
TATGTTTTGCTACAGTATTACTGCCAAGAACAGAAAAACATGGTTTATGCAAAATAACCAAGAAGATTTAATAAGTCTGAAAGCGCATATTTGCCTGAAAAATACTTTTTCAGGAGACCCTAATTAAATCAAATTGTTGCAAATAGTATGTTTCTGGCTTTATTTAATAAAAGGAGGTTATGATATGCAGAGAGAATTTACCTTACAATATTGGATAGATGATGACTGGTATGTCGGGAAATTGATGGAAGTTCCTGGAGTCTTCAGCCAGGGTGAAACGCTGGAAGAACTTGAAGAAAATATAAGGGATGCATATACCTTAATGATTTGTTTATCCTGAATGGATAATAATCAAACCCTTAATCATCCTCGTGTTAAGTATAGAGTTAATTGTATAGAGTTCAACCTTCAGGTTGTTTTTTTTATTTTGTCGCACACTAAAGTGTGAACTCTAAACTTCATGAACTCTGAGTTTTCGCAATTATGAAAAGAAATCCTGCCCATCCTAAGCATCCTTGTATCCTGTATTCTTTTAATCCCGAATTCATCTCATGAACGCTTCCGGTAGTCCTCCATCAACGGGAAAAACATGTCCCGTGGTACGGCTGGATTTTTCTGACAGCATGAAAAGCCCTGCTTCCACTATGTCCCTGGGACGGATTGGCATTTTGGACAAAGTTCTGTTAGCATAGAATTCCGCCAGTTTTTGTACCAGGGCATCTGTTTCTTCGTTCTCATCGAAACTGACGTCATATTTATTCAGGTTGGCAATTACACGGTTGCGTGGGAACATGGTACTTCCTTCCACAACAGTCGCCGGGCTTACGCCATTGATCCGAATCGAAGGGGCATAACGTATAGCCAGTTCGCGTATCAAGTGGTTCACGGCGGCTTTGCTGACGTCATAAGGTTCACTGCCCGACTTGGGAACCACCGCATTCGCAGAGCCGGTCAGTACCACGCTTGCTTGGAAACTCTGTTTATTCACGATTTCGGCGAATTCCTCGACAAGTATAAAATTCCCGGTAATATTTGTTCTCAATATTTTATCCCAGGTACTGTCGAGGTAACTGTTTCCCCTGTCAGGGGCTGAAATGACCGCTGCTGTGTTTACCAGATGATCGACTCCTCCGAAGAATTGTATAATGCCTGATAATGCAGCCTGAACTGATTTCCGGTCGGCAATATCAATATGGACTGGTAAAGCCAGCTCTTTTCCAAATCTTTTCTCGATATAATCGCAGGTCTTTTCTGCTGCTGCCAAATTGATGTCGGCAACAGCCACATGCGCGCCTTCCCCAATCAGGCGATAGCAGAATTCACGACCGATTCCACTGCCGCCTCCCACAACCATGACAACCTGGCGGCTATGTTCTTTTTCCCGCGGCATCCTTTGCAGTTTCGCTTCTTCAAGCAGCCAGTATTCAATATTGAACGCTTCCTGTGGATGAAGCGAAAGATAATTATTGATCACCAGGCTCGAATCGGCGCCATCATCTAACTCGCCATCTTCCAGCGCAGTCGCACCTTCCATGACGTGGATAGCGTTAATGTAAAATTCTCCCGTGATTCGCGCTTCCTTTTTGGATTTGCCGAAACTGAACATCCCAATTCCAGCGATTAACACAACCGATGGATTTTTATCTCGAATGGCTGGAGAGTTGTCATGCTTATTCTGCTCATAATATTCACGGTAATCAACCCGATACTGATTCACTCCTTGATGAATTGCTTCTTTCAACGATTCCACATCACCGGATTCCGGATTCCAGGGGATATACAGGGGTCGGATTTTAGTGCGAATGAAATGATCTGGGCAACTGGTTCCCTGGTACGCCAGTTTTCCCCCATCGATGCTGTTGACAAATCTCAGAACTTCAGGAAGGTCATTATAATCGGCGATCTGTTTTTTATTCTCACCTATCAGTCCCCTGATAAAAGGGAGGATTTCTGTAGCTAATTCTATACGGTTATCAAGCGTATCATATTGCGCTCCACCAAACAGGGTATCGCCCCGTCTCTCAACATCAGGAACGATAAACTGACCAAGCTGATCGATGATCTCAATGGTATTCCTGTAACACTCGTACTGAGTTTCTCCCCAGGTAAACAGTCCATGAGAAGCTAAAATAATCCCATCGCAATCCGGATTATCCTGAACTGCTTTTTCCAGCATTAATCCAAGCTCAAATCCGGGACGCTGCCAGGGAAGCCAGGTCAGCTTTCTATTAAACCGTTCGTTGAAAGCTGCCATTTTTTTCTGCCCGTTAGCCGATGCAGCCAGGGCAATAGCCCAGTCCGGATGGGTATGGTCAACATGTTTAAATGGCAGGAAAGCATGCAGCGACGTATCAATTGAAGAGGGACGGCTGGGAGGTCCGAAGCCGCATAACGGATATAATCCAACCATCTCATCTTCGTATTCTACTCCACGATATATAGATTTCAAATCGAGCAATTTATTCATATACAGCCGGGAAAAACCATCAAGTTGCATTGAGCCAAGATCACCACCGCTTCCTTTGACCCAGAGTACCGATGTGCCCAGACCGGATAGCGGGTCTTTATTTGATATCTTGGATGACGTATTTCCCCCACCAAAATTTGTGATCCGTAAATCTGAGCCCAATAAATTAGACCGGTAGCAAAGCTGGATTTCTTCGCTCTGTTGGGAGGCATATTCCGCCTCCCATTGATCGTCCAAAAATTTCAGTTCCACCTAATTCTCCTTAAACTTGACATATAGCTAAAACAATTAGCAGGATTAACAAGATACGCTGGATTTAATCTTAGCGCCTTTGCGTCTTTGCGTGAGAGAGGTTTTTAAGTGAAGCAGGTGTTTATTCTCACGCAAAGACGCAAAGGAGCAAAGAAAAATATTGTTTAAATTAATCTAATGGTTACAAGCACATTTTTAAAGGTGAGACTTTGTCAATTACCCTGTTTTAATTTGAGAAATGATTCATACATTTCTTCCCATTCAACATTTTGTTGCGGCTCAAATCGTTCGCATGGGAATGACAGGTTAATGATCGACCGCCCTTCCATAACCGAACTAATAAGCCCCATTGAAACAGCTTGAATCATAGCATTTCCCAGGGACGTTGCTTCCATAGGACCGGCTAATACCAGGCAGCCGGTAGCATCGGCGGCAAACCGGTTCAGCAGCCGGTTTTGCGAACCGCCACCTACAATATGAATTGTTTTCAATTCCCTTCCGGTCAAGGTTTCTAACTGATTGAGTACATATCGATACTCCAGCGCCAGGCTTCTCAAAACGCAATGAATAATATCACCCTTGCTTTGCGGAATTGCCTGTTCAGTATCCCGGCAGAATTGACTGATCGCCTCCGGCATGTTTTCCGGGGACAGGAAACAACCATCAGCGGGATCAATCAATGCACCGGAATCTTGTGATTGTTCTGCCATTTCGGTCAATTCTCGATATGTATAAGGATTACCCTCTTTTTCCCAGGCTCTACGGCATTCCTGGATCAGCCAAAGCCCCGAAATGTTTTTTAACAGCCGGAATGTACCATCGACTCCACCCTCGTTTGTGAAATTGAACTTCTGGGCATCATCACTGATATTTGGCTCATCGACTTCAACGCCCATCAATGACCAGGTTCCTGAACTGATATAAGCCGCATTCCGGTCAGTCATGGGAATAGCTGCGACAGCGGAGCCGGTGTCGTGAGATGCGGGCGCAATCACCGGGATCAATCCAATCCCCGTTTCCTCTGTCACATCTTGCTTGATCGAATCGATTATTGTGCCCGGTTGAACGATGGCGCCAAAAATATCAACGGGAATGCCAAGCTTCTCGAGCAGGGGATATGCCCATTTACCCTCAAATGGATTGTAACACTGCGTGGTGGTGGCATTGCTGAATTCTGTAACTTTTTTGCCCGTTAATAGGAAATTAAAAATATCAGGTATAGTCAGGAGATGTTTAGCTTGATCAAGAACAAAATCACCGGCTTTGACCATTGAATACAACTGGTAAAGAGTGTTGAATTGCAGGAATTGAACTCCTGTTATCTTAAAGATTTCAGAACGTGGAATCACCTCAAAAACAGATTCCATGACATTGTCGGTCCTGGAATCCCGGTAATTGAAAGGATTATCAAGGAGCATGTCATTAGAAAAAAGTCCGAAATCCACACCCCAGGTATCCACACCGATGCTTACGATAGAGTCGCCATAATCAAATGCAGCGCGCGTCAATCCATTCTTGATATGACCCCATAAAACATCCACATCCCATTGAAGTTCTTCAGAGGAACGCACCGGATTATTTGGGAATCGAAGTGTTTCTTTCTGAGTAAATCGTTCTCCGTCAAAACTACAGGCAATAATCCGCCCGCTTTCAGCGCCAAGATCTACTACAAGAAAAATATTTCCTTGATGATTCATATCGATTATCGGATTCAAAAGTTCATTTATTTTGCCTCTATTTCGCCCTCTGGCGCGCCAAATTATCGTTCCGTTTCAAAGCGGGTATCAATAGAATGCACAAATCATTGGAATATAGCGACACGACAGTACGACTGAGAACTATAATATTTGTGAAGTTAAAAGAGTTCAGTCATTCATTCACAGCCTTCTCGATTAGAGGCTCGAACCAGCCTGACAATATCCCTTATTTCTAATGGTTCAATACTATTTGTATATTGGGATTAAACCACAAACAGGAGAAAGAGATGTCCAGTTTTATTATTCTCAATGAAGTTGATAAGGGCTTGGTGCTTGTTAACACGTTAAATATTACTTATGTATCAGAATCAGGTGACAACAGCGCTGTTCATTTTATTGCACAGGAGGAAGGCGCTATTAATCGTATCGTTACCGAAGAATCATTGGAGGAAATTACAAATATGATTGGGACAATGAAGCCACAATTATTTTAGATTTCGTCTCCATACTTCAACAAACCGGAAATGAAAATTAATGGGATGTACTGTATAGAAAGGTTCATTCCTTAAGCAAAGATATTGAAAACAAAGATGTAAAGATGCAAATATCCTCCTTTTGAACCGGATTCTTCTCTATGTGGCTGCAAGTTTTCAAATGGCTTGTTATGGTTGAGAGTTATCGCGAAGAAACTTGAGACAACAGGATACTCTCATCTTGTATATTGATACAAAGCTATATACATTTCAATTATCCGGCTTGTTAGAGCCGTTTTTTTGTGTAAGTACCTAACTGAAAGTGTAAAGATATGGCTAGAGCGCAAAAAAGAGTTGGTCGTAAGGAAATACGTCAGGATCCCCTGATGAAGGTAGTTGTCAAGGGCAGAGGATGGATGGACGTGCATGGCAATAAGGCTATGATCGGAGTAATTGCTTTGGTCGTTGCAATAATTGCAGTCATTGTTGTACGGAATATGCGCTTTTCCGCTAACGATGAAGCACAGGTTTCATTAGCTCAAGCGCGTCAAATGCTGATGGAGAACAGGGAAACTGACGCATTGGCTCTTTTCGAGGAGACATCAACACGGTTCAAGGGGACCCAGGGTGGAGCCAATGCGCTCTTCAGCCTTGCCGAACTTAAGCTTGCCGATGGTGAAAATGAGGAAGCACTCGAAATTTTCAAACGTTTTGAAAAGAAATATGGTAGTGAATTTATGTTAAATTTTGGCGCTATGAGTGGACAGGCGGTGGCGCTGGAAAACTTGCAGCGTTTTGATGAAGCTGCGGTAGTATTTGAAAAGATAGCAAGTAAAGATAAATATGGTCATTTACAACCTTATGCTCTCTATGAAGCGGGACGATGCTGGATACGGGCGGGAGATGAAACGAAAGCTCAAGGATATTTCGACAGGGTTGTCAAAGAATATCCCGATTCCCCGGAAAAACGTGACGCGGAACGGGAGCTTGCATTGTTGAATATCAAGCTCTAATGTTTATATAGTATTGATATCTTGACATTGTAGTATTTTACTTACTATTTTGAAGTTTCCGAAAGAGTGGGTTTTAGCCCACTCTTTCTCATAGGTGACAGAAAAGTGATTACTCAGCAGCGAATAGAAGAATTAATTCTTCCACTATTGGAAGACAGCGAATTTGAAATAGTTGAAATACGCCTGCACGGACGAAGTGGCAGGTTATTCATTGCGATAAAATTAGACCATCGGGAACGAAGTATTTTTCTTGATGAATGTGCAAAATGGTCGCGGAATTTCGAGGATGTTTTTGATATAACCCTGGATTTCCCCAGGCAATACGCATTGGATGTATCGTCACCCGGGCTTGGCTATCCACTCATGAAAGAGTGGCAGTTTAAAAAGAATATTGGTCGTACGTTGATAATTGAGGAGCGTCCTGAAAAATCTGAACAGGGAAAACCGACCATTCGTAAGGCAAAACTCATAAGTGTTGAAAAAGGTAAATTGTTGTTTGATGACGATTTGTCTGTCGAGATGAAGTCAATCATAAAGGCAAAAGTTGCACTGCCCTGGTGATAGAAATATAGATAATTGAAGTGATGATTATGGCAAAACGATTTGGAGTAAATAAAGGATGAATCAGGCGATTGTTGAAGCGATCTCGCAAATCATCCGTGATAAAAACATAGATCGTGATACATTTCAGGAAATCATTGAGTCAGTGTTTCTTAAGGCGATTGAGAAACGTTACGGACAATGCGAGAATTTTGACGTAATATTTAATATCGACCGGGGCGATATTGAAATTTATGCTGACAAGACTGTGGTTGACGATGGTGAAATAGAAGACGAAGCCACAGAGATTGAAATATCCAGGGCGCTTGAAACTGATGAGGATATAGAAGTCGGTGATGAGTTTACTGAGATTATAGATCATAATCATTTCGGGAGACGGTTGATTATTGCTGCAAAGCAAAACCTTATCCAGAAAATAAAAGAGATCGAAAAGAAAAATCTTTACGACGAATTCTCTGAGCGTATTGGCGAAATAATCATTGGTGACGTTCACCAGATAAATAAATATGAACTGCGGATAAATGTCGACAAAACTGAAGTAGTAATGCCTCAAACGGAGCAGGTATATAACGAATCGTTCCGTCGTGGTCAATCCGTCAAAGCAATTATTACTACAGTACGTGAAACCAGTCGTGATCCGGAAATAATTATATCAAGAAAAAGCAATAATTTTGTTGTCAGGCTTTTTGAGCTTGAAGTGCCTGAGATTTATGACGGAATTGTTGAGATTCAAATGATTGCCCGTGAAGCGGGTGATAGAACAAAAATTGCAGTTATTTCTAATGACCGCCGAATTGACCCTGTTGGCGCATGTGTGGGAATGAAAGGGGTCAGGATCCAGGCAATTGTCCGGGAAATAAATAATGAAAAGGTTGATATAATTCATTGGACTACTGATCGTGAATTACTGGTGAGACGATCACTTGCGCCGGTAATACCGATAGAAATTATTTTCAATGACGAGATGGATCGAGCAACAGTCGTAATTCCTGATGATCAAATGTCAATGGCGATTGGTAAAAGAGGTCAAAACATTCGCCTGGCATGTGAAATCACAGGGCTTACAATAGATCCTGTAAAGGAATCTGAATACTATACCGATGAGTTAACGCTTCTCGAAGTGGAAGAGTTGACTCCTGCATTACGAGATAAATTGATAGAGGCAGGATATGCAACGGCTGATGAGGTTTTGGACGCCGGAGTTAAGAAATTGTTGGAGATTCCCGGTTTTGGGGAAAAGACAATACAAAAAATCCTAGATATACTAAATACTTATTTCGAAACGAACGAGGAATGATAACCGGAGGAGAAGTTGGCGAAAGCCAAAGTCCGAAAGTTGATTAAGGTTGCAAAAGAACTGAATCTTGCAATCTCTACTCTCTCAGCGGAGCTCGAAAAGGAAGGATTTGAAGTCACTAAAAAACAGATGACTCCAATTCCTGACGATGTTTATGAAGGGCTGCTTAAAAGATTTGCTCCTGAGCTTTGGGCGAATATGCAGGCAGACCTTGCCCGGGAGGAAGTTGAGGAGAAAGAGCGCGAAGCAAGGGCTATTCGAAATGCCGATCTCCAAAAAATTCTGGATACCGGGGCTGCTGCTGCTGAGAAAAAACCACAACCAAGCGTCCGTCATTTAGAGCCTGGTGAAGTTATCCAGGCTGCAGATACTGCTGGTGATGTCGAGGTCCCTCATTTAACCGCTGACGTAATATTAAAACCTTCCAAAGCAAAGAAATCTGAAAAGAAAGAGACAATTAAGGAAGATAACGCTGAGGAAGCTGTAACGATAGAAGCTGTAACGATAGAGGAAGAAAAACCGGAACCACAAAAGAAGCAAAAGCCAAAACCGGTGGTACGTGAAGTCAGCGAAGAATTTCTTAAAACGCAAGCCGATAGCGAAAAAGGATGGAAAACAAAGAGGGCGAGCGTTCGAGGAGAAATAAGTAATGATGACATAAAAAAATTCCAGCCTCCATCCAAAACGGCTGTCAAAGAAGTAGTTGTTAAGCCGGTAAAAGCTGAAGAAGAAAAAGCTAAAGAAACCGGCGAAGAAGAGAAGAAAAGTAAGAGAAAGAGAAAGCGTAAACCAAAACGTGGGGCAGCGAAAGAAAGAGCCGGGCTGGAAGCCGAAGGTCCTAAAGTGATCAAGACAATTACAGAAGATGCTTCCGCTTCAAAACGTAAAAGGAAACGCGGTAAAAAGAAGAAAGTTGATGTTAAAGAAGTCGAGGCTTCTATAAAGCAGACAATGGCTGCGATGGAAGATCACAGCAAGAAGAAGAAAAAACGCCGTGTATCGCCTGATGTCGGAATCCTTGATGAAGAAACCAATCTGCTTCAAATCACCGAATTTGTATCAACAACAGAGTTGGCGCAATTAATAGAGGTTCCCGTATCTGAATTAATCAGGGAATGCCTGCTCCTGGGACTTAGGGTAACAATCAATCAACGTTTGGACAAGGATACTATCCAACTCCTGGCTGAAGAACACGATTACCAGGTTGAGTTTGTTGATCAGGTAGAGGAAGAAGATCTTCTGGAAGCGGAAGATATAACTGAGGAAGAAGGCGAACTTGTACCACGTGCCCCGGTAGTAACAATTATGGGACATGTTGATCATGGAAAGACTTCACTCCTTGATTACCTGAGAAGCAGTAGTATTATCGATGGTGAAGCCGGTGGAATTACACAACATATTGGCGCTTATAGAGTAATACATAATAATCGTGAAATTACTTTCCTTGACACACCAGGTCATGAGGCGTTTACCGCAATGCGTGCGCGAGGCGCACAAGTAACAGACATTGTAGTACTCGTTGTTGCGGCTGATGATCAGGTAATGCCTCAAACTATTGAAGCGATTGACCATGCCAGGGCAGCGAATGTTCCTATGGTGGTTGCGATAAATAAAATGGATAAAGAAGGCGCTGACGCCGAGAAGGTACGTCGCAAGTTATCCGAATATGACCTCATTGTTGAAGAATATGGCGGTGATGTTCAATCGGCGGAAATTTCAGCAAAAACTGGAATGGGTATTGACGACTTACTTGAAAAGATTCTTATCGCATCAGATATTCTTGAATTAAAAGCAGTTAAAGATTCCTCAGCCCGTGGAACAATCATTGAATCGCGCCTTGATAAAGGGCGCGGCACAGTATGTACCATTCTTGTGCAAAGGGGTACTCTTCATGTTGGGAACGTTTTTGTCGCTGGACCACATTTAGGTAGAATTCGCGCCATGTTTGATGAGCATGGTAATAAACAGAAAGAGGTTAGTCCTGGTCAACCGATTGAAATTACAGGTATTGATAAAGCCCCGCATGTAGGTGATCCTTTTATTGTTTATGCCGATGAAAAGGAAGCCAAAGAAGTTTCAACGAAAAGACAATTACAACTTCGTGAACAGGAGATGCGGCTTCGTGAAGGCTTCATCAAGGTCGATTTGTTAACCTCTATAGATGAACTGGGTAAACGATATCTTAATTTGATTATTAAAGGCGATGTAGATGGCTCTGTTGAAGCTATTGCAGACAGCTTGATGCGTCTTTCAATTAAAGACCTTGAAGTAAATATAATTCACCGGAGTGTAGGTCCGATCAATGAGTCTAACATCCTTCTTGCAAGCACCTCGCATGCAATGATCATCGGTTTTAATATTCATCCGAATATTAAAGCTCGCGAGATGGCACAAAATGAAGGCGTTACCATCCAGACCTATCATGTTATTTATGAATTAATTGATGACATCAAGGGTATTCTCAAGGGAATGCGGAAGCGCAGGTATGTTGATGAAGTGGTCGGAACAATAGAGGTAAGAAATACGTTTAAAATTTCCAAGATTGGAATGATTGCAGGTTGTTATGTTTTGAATGGCAAGATAGAGCGTACAAATCGTGTACGGGTATTGCGGGATTCGACACAGGTGTATCAGGGCAATATAGAGACCCTAAGACGGTTCAAAGATGATGCACGTGAAGTTTTACAGGGATTTGAATGCGGAATTAAAGTTGCTAATTTTAATGATATTAAGGTTGGAGATATTCTCGAATCAGTTATTAAAGTCGAGCTGGAGGAAGAATTAGAGGTTGAGGCTTGATTTGGCTGCCGCAATCGGATTGTTGGAACTCGATATATTAATCCCCGGTTCATCGTCGCTGAAAGACAAAAGAAGAGTCATCCGATCAATCAAGGATAAGATAAGAGGGAAATTCAACGTCTCAATTGCAGAAGTAGGTTACCAGGAATTACATGGAAGAACACATCTTGGGATAGTAACAATTAGCACGAGTCGCAAAGATGCAGAAGAGAGACTGCAAGCCCTGTTTAAAATTATTGATTCAGAATTAAATACGCAAGTAATTGAGCATAAAACTATTTGGTTATAATGAATAACAGGTTATTCTCTAATTATAGGTTCAGTAATACTGAGCTGAGCTTTGGGGATAACCGGATATAATGATTTATATAGATGAAAATTCCCAAGAGAAATCGTGCCTACAGAATAGGCGCTGAGCTGCAAAAAATTATCGGTAATTTTTTGCGATCTGAAGTTGAAACCTGGATTGCCGGATGTATGATAACGGTTCCCGAGATACGAGTTTCGGATGATCTGCGTCACGCTGGAATATACATTTCCATCCTGATAAATCAGGATGGACAGGATGATTCACCGGTATCGGAGAATGATGTACAACGGGCGGTAGTACGATCACTACCAAGGATGAGAAAAGCTGTCGCCGAAAAAATACGGATAAAAAAAATGCCTGAGTTTCGCTTTTTCTGGGACGATACATTAAGTCGTTCAGACCGGATTGAGCAATTGTTGAATACTATTCACAATTCCCAATCCTCCTACGATGAGGAAACCGGTGGGACTTCCTGAAATAAAAAAGGAACTTGCCGCTTCCGACAACTTTCTTGTTACATGTCATCTTAATCCGGACGGAGATGCTTTAGCATCGCTGTTAGGGATGTGCTCTCTTCTCAAAGCTATGGGAAAACGAGCCGTGGCAATCTCTCCGGATCCTGTACCCAGGAGATATCTCTTCATTCCAGGAGCGGATGAAGTTATTCCGTTTCGTGACTCCGATGGTCAAGGACCATTTGATGCCGTTGTTTTCCTTGATGTCGGAGCTCAAGACCGTATCACAAAAGTTTCAGAATTCATCACAGACAAGATGAAAATTATAAATATTGATCATCATCCTTCAAATGATGGGTTCGGAGATGCAGCCTGGGTGGATGGCTCTTACAGCGCCACAGCAGAGATGCTTCATGAATTATTCCGAAGTCTGAAAATCGTTCCTGATGCAGATACCGCGCTTGCGCTGTATGTCGGCATTATAACTGATACAGGTCGTTTTCGATTTTCCAATACAAGTTCACGATGTCTCGCAACTGCTGCAGCGTTGGTAGAGTTGGGTGCAGATCCATCTTTGGCAGCAGAGAAGGTTTTTTATACAACACCGGCGATTGTAATCTCCACTCTTCGCAAATTCCTTTCAAGAGTTGAACAACATGAAGAGGGTAAGATTGTTTATTCCTATTTGAATCTTGATGAACTTGAAATAGATACGGAAGGTTTTATCGACAACATTTCAGGAATTCACGATGTGGTCATCAGCATCTTAATGCAACAAGTTTCAGAGGATAAGTATAAATTCTCATTAAGAAGTAATGATGATGAAGTCGATGTTTCAGCAATCGCGAGTAAATATAATGGTGGAGGACACCATAAAGCTGCCGGTTGCAGGATAAAAGGAACGTTTGATGATGTTAAAGCAGAGATTTTAGACATTTGTACGAAAGCTCTTTACAACCAGGAATAATTCCAATCTCAGGCGGTTGGTGGGTTTTAATCGATAAACCGGCTGGATTGACATCCTTTGATGTGGTTGCCGAAGTACGGAGGATTACCGGTCAGAAGAAAGTTGGACATGCCGGTTCACTTGATCCCATGGCAACAGGATTGCTAGTAGTAGCAGTCGGGAAGGCAACTCGTCAGCTTGATCAGAACTTGAGTGGGGGCAAGGTATATCAGGCAATCATTAGGTTAGGCGCAGGGAGTAGCACGTGGGATAGAGATGCAAAATGGTTACTCGAAATTAAGCCACCATTGTTTGGAGTTAAGCGGATTCATGAGGAGTTGGAACTTATCTGTGAATCCGACATTCAAATGCCTCCAATGTTTGCAGCTTTAAAGAGATTTGGAAAACCATTGTACAGGCTTGCACATAAGAATAAATGGATTGAAAGAGAAAGTAGGCCGGTTAAAATTGAATCGATTGAATTGAATTCATTTGATGATAAAAGTGGTATGGTTGATATTTCAATTTCAGGAGGCGGAGGGGTTTACGTTCGCTCGATCGCAAGAGAGCTTGGAATAAGATTAGGAGTTCCGTCATTGTTGTCTGAATTGAGACGCACTGAAGTCGGAGCATTTAAGATAGATGATTCAGTTTCACTTGACCGGCTTCCTGAAATCTGGAGTGATGTGAAAGTATGAAGGTAATTCATCTCGGCAGGGATAGTTTTGAAAAAGATGCCAATGCTGTAGTCACTATCGGTACTTTCGATGGTGTACACCTTGGGCATCGCAGCATTTTTGACCGGCTTCAAGCTGCAAGTTCAAAAACAGACGGTCAATCAACGGTCTTGACTTTTGATCTGCATCCACAACATGTGCTTGGCAACCGGTTACCTGTCATCTCGATTCTGACTCCGCTTGAGGAAAAGATTCGAAAGCTTGAATCGATTGGAATTGACAGGGTGGTAATTTTACCATTTGATAAAGAATTCGCCAATCTAAGTGCATTGGAATTTTTGGAAGATATTTTAGTTAGAAAAATCGGGCTGAAATGCCTTGTCGTTGGTTTTAACCATTCGTTCGGAAGGAACAGAGAAGGCAATATTGATTTTCTTCATGAAAAATCTGGAGAATTTGGCTTTGACCTGGACGTGGTTGATGCTGAAACGATCTCAGGAATTGCAATCAGCAGCACAAAAATTAGAAAAGCATTGAACGAAGGTCATCTCGAACTTGCCAACCGGTACCTTGGTTCAATATACAGGTTGGCGGGAGAGGTAGTGAGAGGGAATAGTCGTGGAAAATCGTTAGGTTATCCAACGGCAAACATTCGTTTGTTTGATTCGGATCAGCTTATTCCTGCTGAAGGTGTATATGCAATCCGAATCCTTGTTGAAAGCAGAGAATATTCTGGAGTCGGCTCGATAGGCAGGAGTGAAACATTTGGAAATAATCCATTGCAAATTGAAGCACATCTTTTTGATTTCGATGGTGATTTATACGGTAAAAAACTAATAATAGAATTAATTAGCTTTCTTCGCCCACAAAAGAAATTTGGAGGAGTCGAAGAGTTGATTCAGCAGATGGACAGGGATAAGGTAGCGGCAAAAAGAGTAGCTCAAACAATTGAAGACTGAAGATTAAATGATGGTTCATCCATTATATGTATAGATATTCGGCAGCGAAAACATTTTAATACTAAATAGTTAAAGAGGAGATTCAAAATGCCTTTGACAAAAGAAGCGAAGGCGGAAATTGTAAGCAAATTCGGCAGCAACGAGCGGGATACCGGGCGTACTGATGTTCAGATAGCCTTGCTGACCGCTCGCATCAAAGAACTAACAGATCATTTCCGTGCTCACACAGAAGACCATCATTCCCGTCGGGGATTATTACAAATGGTAGGAAAGCGTCGTCGTTTACTTGATTATTTAAAGAAAAACGATGTCACAAAGTATCGTGAATTGATTAAAGAACTTGGAATTCGCCGATAACATATTGCTTTGTTCAAAGTAATAAATGTTATGGCATATGGAGGAAAGATGGTAATAAAGAAGGAAATGGAATGGGGTGGAAGAACTCTCTCCATTGAAGTAGGAAAAGTGGCGAAACAGGCTGATGGCGCAGCGTGGGTGCAATACGCTGATACGATTGTACTCGCAACAGTAGTTTCTGAGCGGAAAAGAGGTGATAATACAGACTTTTTCCCATTGACGGTAGATTATCGGGAGAAAATGTATGCCGGTGGAAGAATTCCCGGCGGTTTTTTTAAAAGAGAAGCGAGACCGCATGAAAAGGAAGTTCTAACTGCTCGTCTCACTGATCGCCCTTTACGCCCTTTGTTTCCTAAAGGTTATTTTTATGAAACGCAAGTATTAATATCTGTTATTTCTCATGACGGCGAAAATGAGGCAGATATTCTTGGAGCGATTGGAGCTTCAACTGCACTGGTCACATCTGATATTCCCTTCGCCGAGCCTGTCGCATCTGTAAAAGTTGGAAGAATTAAGGGTGAATTTGTACTCAATCCCACAATCCCGCAAACGGAAGAGACAGATCTGGACATCCTCATTGCAGGCACAAAAGATGCAATCACGATGGTTGAAGGAGAGGGTGATGGTATTGATGAGTCGGTTTTCATGGATGCACTTGAATTCGGACACGAAGCAATTAAGCAGGTTGTCGAGCTTCAGGAAACTATCGCAAAGGAAATTGGCATAGCCAAGAGAGAATGGGATCCTTTAGTAGTGACAGATGAAATCGCTGCAGCGGTCAAAAAGTCGGCGGAATCCCGGATTAGTGAGATCATTGTCATCCAGGATAAAAAAGAGCGCAAGACAGCCCAGAAAGAACTCAAAGAAGAGCTTAAAGAGAAGTTTGCAGAAGAGTTCCCTGAACAGGAAAAGCTGATTGTATGGGCATTGGAAGCTGAGATAAAAGATGCAATGCGCAAAATGGTGCTGGAAAAGAAGGTCAGGCTTGATGGGCGGGACAGCAAGGAAATCCGCCAGATAACCGCTGAAGTTGGATTGTTGCCACGAGCTCATGGATCAAGTTTATTCACGCGTGGGCAGACCCAGGCATTAGGAACCTGTACGCTTGGCGCTAAAATGGATGAGCAGAGAATCGATGACCTTGAAGGGAATTACTGGAAAACATTTATGCTTCATTATAATTTCCCTCCATTCTGCACCGGTGAAGTTAAACGTTTCCTTGGTACCGGCAGGAGAGAACAGGGACATGGTCACCTGGCAGAAAGATCAATCAAATCTTTATTGCCCCAATGGGAAACATTTCCTTATACCGTTAGAATTGTAAGTGAAATTCTTGAATCGAATGGATCATCTTCCATGGCTTCAGTTTGTGCAGCCTCCCTCGCCGCTATGGATGCTGGAGTTCCATTGAAGAGTGCCGTTGCTGGAATTGCAATGGGCTTGATCAAGGAAGGTGATGATTATGCAATCCTGTCAGATATCCTTGGGGATGAAGATCATCTCGGTGATATGGATTTCAAAGTAGCTGGATCGAAGGATGGTATTACCGCTTTTCAGATGGACATAAAGGTTAAAGGACTGCCAAAACAGATTATGGCAGAAGCATTGGCTCAAGCTAAGGAAGGCAGGGAACATATTCTTGGAATTATGAATCAGTGTATGGATACATCTCGTGAAACTGTATCCCCCTTCGCTCCCAGGATATCTCATGTTCAAGTAGCACCCGAATCCATCGGTATAATTATCGGACCGGGTGGACGTCAAATTCGAAAATTGCAGGAGGATTACAGTGTCTCCATTGATATCGATGATGACGGTAATGTCTGCATTTCATCAAGTACCGATGAAGATACTGCAAATGTAATAAAACTGATCAAGATGATGACAACTGAACCAGAAGTAGGTTCTACCTGGGATGCTAAAGTTGTTAAAATCATGGATTTTGGTGCTTTTGTGGAATTATTCCCCGGTAAAGAAGGACTGGTTCATATATCTGAGCTCGAGTGGAGACGTGTCGATAAAGTTGAAGATGTTCTCAAGATGGGTGATCCTGTCCAGGTGAAATTAATCGGCATTAATGATCAGGGAAAACTTGATCTGTCTCGCAAAGCCTTACTTCCCAAACCGGAGGGTTACGTTGAGCGCCCACCTCGCAAGCCTTCGGGTGGAGGTGGAGGAAACCGCTTTAATAAGGGTAATAGAGGCCCAAGGCGTTAGTGCATTGTTTCTAAATATAAGATTAGTAGCTCCCTTTCGAAGAGAGGGAGTTACTTTTTTAACTATTAGTTTGTTAGAATCAGGGTATTGGCGTATTGTTAAAATTGTATAGTAGTAAATCCCTTTCGTCGAAAGGGATTTCAGTTGAACAGAGTGAATCTTTTCCGTTTACTTCTCAGATCCCAATCACCGAAAGGGATCTACTGGTCAACTCATCAAGAGTTAATTGATAAAATCCAAATTCGGATTATAGAGTATTTTACAGGAAAAGAGATTTACATCGCATGAAAAAGGATACATTTCCAAATACATACAGGAAAACAGTCACCGACAAGGGCATCCGGGTAGTAACAGAACATATGGACAATGTCCGGTCAGTGGCGGTTGGTATCTGGTTTGTTACCGGGTCGCGTGACGAAACGGAAGAGCAAAACGGGATCAGCCATTTCCTTGAACACATGATGTTCAAGGGAACAGAAAAACGCAGCGCTCTCAGGATTGCCAGGGAAATTGAGCAGGTCGGTGGACATTTGAATGCTTTCACATCAAAGGAATTGACAGCATACTATGCCAACCTCCTCGACGAAAGGCTTCCTCTTGCGATTGACGTTCTCGCCGATATGGCAAGCAATTCGAAATTTGTTGAAAAAGAGATCAAGCGAGAGCAGGGGGTTGTCCTGGAAGAAATTGCTACAAGCCAGGATACACCAGATGATGTTGTAATGGAAGATTTTACTACATCTCTTTTCCCCGGTGACAGCCTTGGAAGAGCAATTCTGGGTGCACCGGAAACAGTGTCTTCATTCAGCCGCAAGGACGTAACCAGTTATTGGAATGATCATTATACATGTGATAAGGCGGTAGTGACCGCTGCCGGTAATGTGGATCATGATAAGCTTGTGAAGCTTGTTGATCGAAAACTATTGCTTCCGGATTCAAACAACCTGAAACGTAAACCTTTCAATGGCGTACCTGCATTAACGGAGAATTTCACACGTCGTAAGGACATCATGCAGGCTCACTTCTGTCTCGGTACCAGGGGTATCAGGTATGATGATCCGAGGCGCTATGCTTTTTTCCTGATGAACACCGTTCTTGGATCGGGGATGTCGTCAAGATTGTTTCAGAGAATCCGCGAAAAGAATGGTCTGGCATACAGTATATTTTCTTTTCATGAGGCTTATACTGACAATGGACTTTTTGCTATTTATGCTGCAACAGAAGAAAAATATGTCAGTAAAGCGGAGAAACTGGCACTCAAAGAAATTGATAAACTTATCAATATCCCCCTGAGCACCACGGAACTGAAACGAGTGAAAACCCAGTTAAAGGGTGGTCTGATGCTTGGTCTTGAAAGCTCAGCCGGTAGAATGCATCGATTGGCAAGAGGTGAAATCTATATGGGACAGCAGATACCTCTTGATGAATTGATCGAAAGAATTGATGCTGTGACTACAAAAGATATTCAACAAATTGCGAGTGATTTGTTTGGTTCCGGATTTTTTGCTGCTTATCTTCTTCCTGAAAACCAGAGGCATTGATAACATTTATTGACGGCTGGGAAACAACACCGTAAAAGAAAGATAATACACGATATAATTTGCAAGGGGGTAGAGACCTTGTCGAAACACAATCCTGTTCAACCTGCTTTGAGAACCGAGAATATCCGTTATGCGGTTCGAGATATTGTCGTATTGGCTAATGAAGTTGCCAGTACCGGCAAGCAGATGTTATATCTTAACATTGGCGATCCCAATCAATATGATTTTCAAACACCTGATCATATTATCGAATCAACTTATCAGGCGATGCGCGATAATTACAACGGTTACTCGCCATCTTCAGGTATTAAACCCGCCGTTGAGGCTATTGAGCGAGAGGCGGAACGCAAAGGGATTGAAAATATTCGTGATATTTTTGTCACGACCGGTGCGAGTGAGGCAATCGAGATATGCCTTACAGCCCTGGTAAATGATGGTGAAAATGTCCTGACTCCTTCCCCCGGATATCCACTTTATACCGCTGTGCTCGCCAAACTCGGTGTAATTGAAAATCCATATTACCTTGATGAGTCTAATGGTTGGCAGCCTGATTTAGCAGATATCAGGAATAAGGTCAACGACAAAACCAGGGCGATTGTATTGATTAATCCCAATAACCCCACCGGCTCTAATTGTTCAGAGGAATTGATCAGGGGGCTTATTGAGATCGCCAGGGAAAACGACATTGTCATTTTCTCCGATGAGATATATGATAAGCTGTTGTTTGATAATGTAGGACATACATCGACAGCCTCTCTCGACAAAGATGCTCCCATAATTACGTTCAACGGATTGTCAAAAAACTACCTCGGACCCGGACTCAGGATAGGATGGGGAATAGTCAGCGGTGATTTATCGCTGATGGAGGACTATATAGAGGCAATTAATAAGATTCTTAGAGCCAGGTTATGCGCCAATCATCCTTTACAATATTCGATACAACCGGCGTTAGAGGGCGATCAGTCACATCTGGGTGAAATGGTAGAAAAACTAACGCGTCGAAGAGACCTCACTGTCGAAATGATGAACGATATTGATGGGATCAGTTGTGTTAAACCCAATGGCGCTTTTTATGCATTTCCAAAAATCGATGTTGACATTGAAGATGATGAATGGGTAAAGGGGTTGATCAAAGAGACAGGGGTAGTTGTCGTTCCGGGTAGTGGATTTGGACAAGTTCCCGGTACAAAGCATTTCCGAATTGTTTATCTGCCTCCTGAAGATATCCTCGAGAAGGCTTACAAGGCAATTGGGAAATACATGAAAAGATTTTAATTAGCGATACGGAAGCTAAATAAAATTATATGGATTCGTTTGTTTTAATGGTTATTGTATAGATAAAACCGTATTTCCATTCACCGGTTCTTTCGCCGCCCTTGAATCCTGAAATACGTTTTAACATTTCCCAGTTACGAGCTTCTCGTTCGTTCTCAAATGGATCCATCAGCTCCCAATCCTCGGGGTTACCGTGCAGTTCTTTTCTTTTTTCAGGATCATCAGTAAGACCGACATATTGTGCCATTGTACTGCCCTCTCAAGTGTCAGGAATGGTTGGGCAATCGTAATCGACGAATGCCCGATGAGTAAACCATATTATTATATGCATTGCACCAAGCAGATTTCAAGGCTCGGAGGATAAAACTGTCGGATTTTTGTCATAGTTTACCGTCAGACTTTATTTGGCTCGCACCATCATTTCATCGAAATTGAGCTGCTTCCACCTACAAAGAGACAACATGAAAGTTTCAATTTTAAATTTAGATTTGGATAATACTGATCTTGTACTGCCGCGTGCCATGTCTCCCGGAGCGGCAGGTATGGATGTTTTTGCCGCAGTGAATCAAGAAACAGTTTTACACACTGGAGATACACTTGCAGTGCCAACAGGTTTTGCGGTTGCCGTTCCTGAAGGATACGAATTGCAGGTTCGTCCAAGGAGCGGTCTTGCCTTGAAAAATGGAATTATTATCCCGAACAGTCCCGGAACAATCGACTCCGATTACAGGGGCGAAGTAAAAATCATCCTCAGCAATATCTCAAAAAAGCCATTTCCCATCAAACGTGGCGACCGGATAGCACAACTTGTTTTATGCCCGGTTATGACGGTGGAATGGGACCTATGTGAGGAGCTTCCGGAAACTGAAAGAGGTTCAGGTGGATTCGGGCATACAGGCGTCTGAAAAAATATTCCCTCCAGTCTTGCTTTATCATAAGGTAACATCGGTGCCGGAGCTTGGGATTACACGCACCACATCCGCCGGTTTTCGCAGGCAAATGCAATTTCTATTGGAGAAGGGATATAAACTTCATTCTCTTTCCGGGTTGGCTGACATCTCAGAAGAAGCATCAGACGAACCCAATTCATCTATAAAACACATCGGGTTGACATTTGATGATGCATATTCAAGTGTTTATAAGAATGCTTTTGATGTATTGTCGGAATTTGGTTTCAGCGCAACTGTTTTTGTACCGGTGAATTATATTGGCAGGCGAAACGATTGGGATCCGGGCAGATTCATGATGAAATTCGACCACATGGGAAAGGGTGAGCTGAAAGAGTGGATTAGCGCCGGAAATGAGGTTGGATGCCATAGTGCCAGTCATCAGCATCTCAGCCTGGTTTCAAAAATGGACAGGTATTCCGAAATTGAAGGTGCAGGCAGACGGCTTGAGGATTTGACAGGCTCAAAAGTGAACTGGTTTGCTCCTCCTTTTGGCTGGTATGACAGGCATGTTCTGGATACTGTTCAGGAAGCAGGTTATTACGGTACAGCAATATTAAGAAAGCGAAAAACTACTGTCTGTCCCCCGGAATTGACCCTTTTAGAACGTAGGACAGTGTATCTTGCCGATTCATTTTCTATGCTGCAGGCGAAAATCGACTCTGGTTCTTCACTATATAATATTGAACAAATCCGCCTTGGTTTAATCCAGGCTGGAAGCTGGGGGACAGTGGCTGTTCAGGCGCTTAAACAACAAAAAGAGAAACTGTATAAATCCGGTTGATCTCACTATTTAAATACAATACTTTGAAGTAAATTCTTACCGATAAGCAAAGTTGCTTTTCAAAATACCGGCTGAGTTGGGTAAATATATGCAAAAACTTTATTACAGTATTACAGAAGTGAGCAAGATGCTGGGTTTGGCTTCCCATGTATTTCGTTACTGGGAGACAGAATTTACAGAGCTGAAACCCAAAAAGAGTCGAGCCGGCAGCCGTATGTACCGCGACAAGGATATAGATTTACTCAAAGAAATCCAGAAATTACTTCATACTGACAGGTTTACAATTGAGGGCGCACGAAGAGAACTTCCGAATCGTCTGCAAAAGGAAAACATGCAAATTGAGGATAAGGATATAAAAACACCGGCAAAGAATTCAGAATCAAAATTGAATGTTCCCATTGAAGAAATAAGAAAAGAGCTGAAGGAAATCCTGCAATTATTGGGTTAATGTAATCAGGAATGATTTCTAATATTATAGAAGTGAAGACAAATTTTTGTGAAGAGACAAATTCTTATATTTGTCTCTTTCTCTTTATACCATTATTATCAATATGGGATAAATGTCGCATGACTTTCATCTAAGTTTTGCAGCCAGTAAAATAATGGCAATACGTTTTGCTGCTTTTTGGGGGCGTCCATGATTGTTTCCTGCATATCTTCAAGCTTATCCATTTTTCTCTTTGCATTATATAAATAATTATCAAATAAGCCAAAAGCATTACCAATCAACATTACAACCAGTGCTGCCAAGAGTGAGAAGATAACAACCGTAACCATCTGGCGACTACCCTTGCTCTTAAAGATTTTACGAAACAACCTCCTTATTAAAGATCGACGGTATCTCTTCTTCTTCAAGGTTCCTCCGGAATTCTACGTTTAAGACCAAACAAAAATCAGGATTTAATTAGTTCCAAAAATTTAAGTGAATATAGCTTGATGACGACTGCAAGGCAATTGACAACTCAAATTCTGTGAATTATTTCTCGTTAGCGGAGAAGGGAATTATTAGGATACGATGCTGTCATGGGAGTAAAAAATTGCCCGGATTGGCTTTGCAGAGCTTTGTTACACTGCGGTTCTGTCCAATCCGGGCTAATAAACTTCTGATGTTTGATTTTACGGAATAAAGAACTTTTGTCTCTTCATTCTCAGTATCAAAGGTAAATATTAATATTGTGTATAATACAGATATCTGAAATCTTCTATTTTCGCTTTATCTTTCACTATTACCAACCAGGCATCATAAGCGTCCTGCTGACGAGTTCGAAGCATCTCACCCATCTTTGCTTCTTTCTGACTTTCCCAGAGATCCATATTGGGTTGTTGCAAACTGTCAAGCTGGGCGATGATATAGCCTTTCTTTCCTTTGAAAGGCTTGGAAATTTTACCGGGTTCAAGCTTAAATACTGTCTGGGTAAAATCATAATCACGCCCAATTCCTGAAACAAATTCATCGACTTTAAAGGGACGGCGGCTTTTCTTCACCTCTTCGTCTATCGCTAATGCACCGGCTTCAAGATCGTTATGTTCGAGTACAAATTCGTATGCTTTCTGTATCTTCTTTTCCGCCAGTTCGAACTGGTATTCTTTCAGCAATTCCCTGAAAAGTTTCGAACGTACTTCTTCGAGGGGTCTGTAATGTTCCTTTTCGACCGATATGACCCTCATTACTACAAAACCTTTACCAAAATTATAAACCGGGCTTACATCGCCAACCGGTCTAATAAAAAGGAATTCCGTTGCTGCAAGGTTTTGTCCAAGTTTTGGAATGAAACCGGAATTACTGATTTTTTCCAAAGTATCAATTTTGACTTTATATACTTTTGCCGCTGTTTCGAAATCGCTTTCGTCAGCTTCTTCACGGAATCCTTCGACTCCGTTTTTTATGTTGTCAAGTGTTTGAGTGCTGCGTTCAATTTTTACGAGGATGTGCCTTGCTTTGACCTCGAGATCATCACCGGATCCCTTTCGATCATCAACCCTTATCAAATGAAAACCAAACTGAGATTGTACCGGACCAACCATCTTGCCCGGCTCAGTATTAAATGCTGCCTCCTCAAATTCCTTGACCATTTTTCCAGCCCCGAACCAACCAAGATCGCCGCCTTCTGAGGCTGAGGCGTCTTCGCTGTATTCACGGGCAATTTCCTCAAAATCAGCGCCGCGTTCAATCCTGTCCTTAATGTCGAGGATCAGTTCAGATGCATCCATAGAATCATCACTCGATGGTGAATCTTCAAAGAGCACGTATTGAATAGTCCGGGTTTCTTCTGTAAGGAAATCCTCTTTTTGTTCTTTGTATGCATTATTAATATCATCTTCAGAAACTACTGAAGAATCGGCGTCAAGCTTCTTTGCGTTCACCACGATATAGGATGCATCGGCTAAGGTATTATCACGGATAAATGCTTCTTTTGCTTCTTCTTCCGATACATGCACAACTGAGGAGAGTCTTTGAATTATCTTCTGTTGTTCAAGTTGCTGCCGGGTATTCTGCTCAAGCATAATTACCTGGGATTCATAGATGGGATCAAGGAGAAATTGCTCATAAATATACTGGTTGAAATTCCCCATGCTATCCTGAAAAACAGGGTTTTGCCTGATGGCGGGTAACGGGTAATTCTTGACTGCAAAAGCAACTTCCTTGTCGCTGACAATGATTCCGGCTTTAGTACGGTATTTCTCCAGCAGAATTTCAGTTACCAGTCCATCCCATACTTCCTGTCGGATTTGCTTGGTAGTATTCTCGTTAAGAGGCTGCTCAGAATTTTGTCTCTCATAATTGAAACGATTATCAATTATGTTTTCGTAATATTCACGCTCAATTTTGACGCCATCTACCTTTCCGATAACGCCCGGCTCATATTTGCCTTTGAAACCGCCCATTCCCCAACTGAAAACAATTGTTATTACAAAAGCGACTACCAGGATCATCATAATTACTGCCATCCGTTGTCGCAGTGCTGTCATCATTCCCATGACAGGATTTCCTTATAAGGTTTTTGTTCGTATCTCTCGAGAATTATATAGCTCAGTAATATAGAAGTGCGTTAATCGAGGTGCAAGTGAGGTATTGTTGACATTGAGCCTTTTTACATCATCTAAGGTTTTTCAAAGCAGAGATTTTACTTTACAAAGTTGATATTCCGTTATTGAGTATTCTCATTAATCTGAAGATATATTGGTTCAAAAGGAGGTGGTAATGATCTGCAGGGACGCTGAATACGGATGGATAATTTGTACGCTCCAATATACCAATATCTAATGAACGATTCCTACAACCCCGATATTCTTATCCGATAATTCGCGGATATGAAATTGTGCAGGTGGCGTCATATCATTATTTTTATTATACCTTCGCACGTCAATCCTTAGATATCCTTCAACTTCAACAAGAGACTTCACAGAGACCGGGACGGTAAAGACTATATCCGCATCTGCAATTTTAAACTCGGGTGAAATTACTTTTCCATTATCATTATAAAATTTAATCACGTATTTATAGCGGTTGTCTTCATTTTGTGATAATGCTCTTTCAAAGTCCTCAAGAACCATTCTCCCATCTTCTAATGATCTTAGCTCAACCGGAGCTACACGGCTCATGCAATATTCAATAATTTTTTCTTTCCTCTGCATAAGAGTAGCGATAATATATTCTTCAGCTTCGGGGTCAGGATATTTTGCGGCTTTGACAAGTGTTCGCAAGTGATCCTCTTTCAGTGCGCCAAGTATTTTAGCAGCCCAGTAATCATCATCCGGCAATGCCAGGCGGACAGGAAGAAACTGGTATGTTTCACGCCAGGATTCTGGATTGAAAATGGTTGACTCAAATGCACCGACAGATTCCCAACCGGTATATCCTACCTCCTCCCAATTTTCATCGATGATTCCAAATGTTGCCAGGTTTTTAAACATTTGTCCAAAGTTGAAGTAATGCTCATGTCCGTCCCAGAGCCAGTCATGTTCTGCGCCATGTCCTCCGAATGCTTCTCCAAAATCGAGCATATAATGTTTTATATATCCTTCATCATTTTCGCCTATAAAAACATCGAGAGTATTATCTATTCGAATATCTGAATGATTTGTAAATGCTCCGAAAACGCGGAGTGCTCTCAGTACACGACGGTCCTGGTGAGCGATCCGGTCATTGGGATCGTCGCTTCGAGTCCCGGATTCAACTGTGGGTCCAATAATTTTGCCGGGAATAAACATGCTGAAAGTGCTTCTGTAGAAACCTCCCACTGGTTCAGCGACATAAGAAAGGACGGATTCTAAATCCTTCTGAGTTAATCCACTCTCAGGATTAATCTTTAATTCTTCGGATTTGAAAAAAACCAGGTAATCCTCTGGAACATTGTACCCAAAACCCCAGAATAGACGATTTACAATCAGGTTGGTAGTGGTTTGGATAGCCGGAAATTTGGGGGGATCGAACTTCACAATATAACGAATACCACGGCTGTCTTTTACGATGAACCCGGGATTAGTACCGCCAAGCTTTCCTCCAACAACCGTATATGGTGATTCTGGAGCGCCTTTCTTTTCTACTCCATGCAGCAGTTCTTCAGGCGTAATATCACGATATCCTAACCGGGGAGTGAACCAGGATGACTTTGGAACATTATCCATTGAATTTACGTCAGCAGAACGTGGAATTCTTGAGAGATCAAGACTATGGACTATCGGACGTCTGACAAGGTTATTGAAATAATAGTAAAACTCTTCATATTCATTTGATTCAGGCGAGGGTATTGGAGAATTATCTCCGGCATCGGTGATTGGAGGAGAATCTGAGAACCGGAATGCCCGGGAGGAGCATCCAATACAAACAAGCAACGTTAAACCAAACAACAATAAATAATGGTTGATAGAATATTTCATATTTCTTTAATCCCACTCAAGGCGATCATTCTTACCAAAATCAGCTCCAATTGACAATGAGGCTCGGATTCCCTCAGAGCCGTATGCCAAAAACACATGTCCTTGAGAGCTTAATTGAATTCCTATTCCGGCAGCCCATGGAGCATTTTCAACAGACAAATTATTTATTGTTTCTGAAACTAACAGAAAATCAGTAAATAAGAAACCACCTATGTTATGAGTTAATTTCCAGTTATACTCAACGGTTGGAACGAGCGAGATATTATCTGTACGTAATATCGAGTGTTCCGAAACACCTCTGAAGCAGGGATGCAGGGGATATTCAGTAAAAGGAACCGGAATTTTATCGTTCAGGTTTTCAATTATATTCAGTGCCATGTGTGTGGTAACAATCCGATTTTGTTTAAGAACTGGAGTAGAGATTGAAAACTCAGTTCCTGCTCTTAACAATTCGCCATCATTTTCAACTGAACCAAGATATCCCGAATAGAATTCAAGATTTATCCAACTGGATTGTAACAATTTGAGGTTCATTTTATTTAGCCGAAGCGCAATCTCAGAATAGTAAGTTTCTCTACTTTGATAAAGTTTGCCGCCGGGAAGGGTATTGCTGTCAAAAATATTGTCGAATGGCAGACCGTCTAATTCAGAGTTCAGCAATTCTCGATTTTGGAAATAACTCTTTAGCAGGTATTCCCAAAGCCTGTTGTTGTGAATACGTATTTTAAATTGAATTCTTTCCCGACGTTGTACAAAGATTCCCATTTCTTCGACAGTATTTGGATCGAAATTACTTCGTGGGTCAGAGAGTGGGTTTTTTCCAATACCATAGAACTTTCGATCTCGTTTCGAGATTTGAGCGCTTAGAACGGCATCCCAGTGTATGATTCCGGAATTGTTCAGCCATTGAAATTCGGAATTGCCTTTCCATTTCTCGCTGTTGGTGTATGTTCCTCTCAAAGAGCTCGAAAATCGTTTGCTGCGGTAAAATCCCTTTGCGCCAGCCTCAGGCAGTAAATCACTGTCGAGCATCAGGAGAGGATGCCAGCCCAATCGTCTGTCATAGAAATACAGAAATTTTTCGATTTTCGCAATCAATTCAGGATTTGTAGCATGGTAGGCGCCTCTTCCTGTAAAATAGAGGAATCCTCCTGTGGTATTGCGGGGAAAAAATAATAAAACGTTTACCGGTTTTCTCCAGAATTCGTCCGCATACTTCTCTTCTCTCTCTATACCGCGAAGATTGGACAGGGAAGAGGATCCGGGTTTTTTGTCGGTTGAGATTGAATCAACATTGGATATTTGATCAATACTCGCACAAATCGCCGGGAAAGCAAGGACAAGGAGCAATGTCAAATCTATTGTTTTTCTAACCCTGGAGAACATCAATTTTTGTTAGACTCACGCACGAAATAATTATTAATCTCTTTAATATTAAATGATTATCAGAAAGTTATATACAAAAAAGAGACTCGATGATTAAATAGTTTAAAAAGAACTAAGAGTCTGATCCACTTTTCTACGCCAATAAAGGAAAGATGCATCATCCAGTCCCGAAAATTTAGCGTAAGAGAGGAGAGCTTTTATTCTATATGCTTTCAGGTCTTCTGTGATAAGTTCTCCCATCGTATCTAATCTGTCTGCTACGTTTCTATAGTTTGTGATCTCTTTGCGGTAGTTGGCACCGGTCTTTTTCAGTTTCTTCCTAAGGTTATCAAAATAAGGTGCCCAATGATCTCCGCCTACCCGGTTCGCCTCTACACGTCCCTTTTCGTAATCGTCATGATATTTTAGAAACTCATCCATTATATCGATATATTTCTTTTTATATTCAAATGCTTCATTTTCCAACTCGAAAAAACGGACAATATTCTTTTTTAATTCAACGGCATCTCCAGGTTCAATGCTTCTTAATTCTTCTAACAAGCTAGTTCTATTCTCAATCGCTTTGTCGCAAATATCCTTTAGTTTTTCAGCATTGAATTCGCTATACTTGGCTTCCTCACCAAATATCGGATTGGTAAACTTGGCATCTGAGGCTATAGCCATGCTAATTTTTTCTTTTAAATCTGGTGGGATAGGTCTGCTGCAACCAAGAAAGGAACTAAATAAAAGGGACATGATGAACAGGATTACGATCAAACTGTAACCAGAATAATTATTGTCTCGTTTTTTTAAATTATGCATCCACATTTTACAGCCTTCCCTTCATGAAAAGTCAAAAAAATTACAAATCTCAAAATACAGAATTCATTTTACTCACAGTGTCAACATATACATATAAAACGACAAATAAAATAGTACGGTTTATGCTCACTCTTTCAGGAATTTAAAATATCTTTGATTCGATCCGCTTCGGCTTTCAGGACTTCTTTCAATTCATCAGAATTCATATAGTTAATATTCTCGTTTTCAGAAAGCTTCATACAACTTTCCACGATAGTTTCAATCCTTTTTAATTGTGTATCGACAGTGCTATTAATATTACTATCTACATTTTCTTTGCCTGGTGGGGCTAACAGGTCCTGAAGATTATTCACAGATCCGTCCAGCAATCCGGATAGATATTGAAAGAATTGCGATATGTTTTCTATTATTACTGAAGTTTCAGTGTTTTCAATTCCTTTTTCAGAAATTTTATTCTTTAAAATTGTAGCGACAGAGGTTTCATCAAAATGTTTTTCCAGCCTTGCAAGAAGGTCTTCAATTTCAAATGGTTTTACGATAAAATCATCTGCCCCCAGGCTGTAAGCGGCAAATTGTATATCAGCCTGTCCATAAGAAGTGCAGAACAGGATCGGAATATCAGCAGTTGAATGATGAATTTTTAGTTTCTGTGCAGCTTCGAGTCCATTCAGTTTTGGCATTTCAACATCCATCAGAATCAAGTCAGGCAGAAATTCTATTGTTTTGGATACACAGTCTTCTCCGTCAACAGCAAGTAAAACTTCATATCCCGCATTAGATAACAGGGCTTCCATTGCATCCCTGAGGTCTGTCTCATCATCAGCGATTAGAATTTTGTGTTTCATTATTTATTCTCCGGATAAAGTCTTTAAATAGGAGTGCAAGAACAGATGGCGTATCCGGTCATTAAATAGGGATGAACAGATCGCCGGAATTCACGAAAATGATTCTCATACATGTAATTGGTCAAAGATAACACAACAGAATATCGTAATACAGGGGTACAGATGAGAAAAGTGCAATTATTATTCATCCAATAATTACGCCCTGGTTGGCACAACTGCTTGCTGTCGGGTTTAGCTCTTGCTGATATTGTAACAGCAGTTCATATTATTAAAAGGATAATATTTCTCAATAACACACTTCAAATATAGAGTAAAAATCACTACCTTACGCCTGACTATTTAGTAATGGTTGTTTCTCTGCCAGCTATTATATGTAATCGCATTATTCTTGTACATACACAATTATTGTATAAATAAGTTTTCTTTATCTGTAGTAATTACAGGCGTGTTTATTGGATTTTCATGACCGGTAGGATTGGAAAAGATTACGAAGTTATCCGCGAGATACGGCGTGGTCCCTGGGTAACGGTTTATGAGGCGAACCATCGTGTCCTGGGTCGTCGCAGGCTCGTTAAATGGTTAAACCCGGAGCACAGTGGTGACGAGGAGATGTCTGCCAGGCTGGAACGTGAAGCGCGCCTTGGGGCAAAGGTAGAACACCCGAATGCAGCACGAATTCATGACGTGAGTGAAGCCGATGGGAGACCGTATGTCGCGATGGAATGGATAGAGGGTGAAGACCTGGAAATGGCATTGGAACGTGAAGGTGTCTTTTCATTCAATCGGACATTACGATTATCAAGAGATTTATTAAATGGACTGGCAGCTATCCATGAAGAGGGTGTTGTACACAGGGATTTAAGTCCGGCAAATGTACGGTTAACTGAAGAAGGTGTTGCGAGAATCACTGATTTTGGACTTGCAACCAGTGATTTTGATCTGCGCTACACTTTACCAGGTTCTGTTGTTGGCACTCCGGGATATCTCGCGCCGGAACAGGCTTCGGGAAAAGAGATCGACTCACGAGCTGACCTGTTTGCTTTAGGGGTATTGATCCATGAAGCATTAACAGGAAAACCTCTTTTTCGCGACAAAGATCTTATAGCAACCCTGAAAAGAGTAAGGTCGGAATCGGCGCCCTCGCTTAACGATATAGTTGACGGTTTGCCCGAAGGTTTTGCTGACTGGGTAGCTAAACTTCTGGAGAAAAAGCCGGGAAACCGCTGGCAGTCTGCCTCGCAAGCCAATGAAGCGTTGACTGAACTGATTCAGGAAAAGGGTTGGGAGGTAGAGGAAACCTCAAAGAAATCCGGACGATCCTATTGGTTTACGATTCCGGCAACCTTGTTACCCGCAATCGCTATAGCGTTGCTTCTCGCAACTATGATACAAGTCCTGCGTCCTTCTCCCAAATCTCCAATCGAACCCCCAAGACTTGTCCCGGGTGATAAAATGGATACCCCGATAACTGGAGAATCATCCCTGGAGAATAATGATGGCTCTGTGGCAGCTTCGGAAGAGCAAGTTGAAAGGGGTATGACTGAAGACATCGAGAAAAGCAATACGGATACGGATTTCACACCGGTGCGCACGACAGACACACGACCAGAGATAACTGGAGATCCGGATAACGAGTCCCAAAAGTCTCCGGAGACTTCTTCAAATGAAAGCGGTGAAACGGATATTGCAGACAATATTGACAACAAAAATGATATTGGAATTTTAATGATACAGTCACGTCCCTGGGCAGACGTTTACATGGATCAGGAACGTATAGGCGCAACACCGGGAATTGATCCTCTTTCGATTCAAGTCGGGGAGATTCACCTTATTTTTGATAACCCTGGATTCCCCCCTATTCCTTTTGATACAATGGTTTCTCCGTCAGGTACTACAAAGGTCTTTCTCGAGTTAGCAGACATGGTGGGTACGGTAAGTATATCGGCAACACCTTGGGCTCATGTGTTTATTGACGACAACCCAATTGGCGATACTCCCTTGAACAGACTTATACACCTTTCACCCGGTCGGCATCTTATCAAAATGACTCATCCAGAATTTGGTGAGGAAGTTAGAGAAATTCACCTGGAACCCGGTGAAACGGCAACTATTAATGTTGATATGATTAAATAAGGCATAACCTTTGCTCGTGTTTGATATGCAACTAAAATGTTTTATTTTATAGATGGATATGAAAAGATATATTTACATAATAGCATTGGTATTAATTCCGCTTATTGCAAAAGGTGAGTGGGAAACGATACCTGATTCACTGCCTACCGCACGGGACCAGATGGCGAGTGTCATGATGGGCACGACTGCCTATTTGATAGGCGGGAACGAAATGAGCAATAACGTTCCGGTGCCTTCGGATTGTGTCCTCAGCTTCGATATGTTGCAGCGTGAATGGGTAAACGATGTACCCAGCCTACTTTTTCCCCGTGCTGGAGCAACAGCAGTAGTGTTCAATGAGAAGATTTATGTTATTGGTGGTTGGGGTATAATCCAACACGAAGATACATTTATAGAAACTCTTTGGACAACGATAGAGGTTTGGTCTCCAGGACAGAATTTCTGGCAGATCGCCTGCAGTCTGAACCAGGGACGTGAGGGTGCAAAAGCTGTTGTAATAGGTGATAGTCTAATTGCTGTGACCGGAGGGTACATCGGTGAGGATCGTTACTTGAATCAGATTACACTATTAGAGCCGGATTCATCCGGAATTTACTTGAATGTATCTGAGAATGATGAGAGGTTTCCTCCATTACCTCTACCAAGGGCGATGCATGGGGCTGTTTATCTGGATAATGATTTATTCATTTTCGGAGGTTTTTATTTCGGTCCTTTGAAAGATCGTTACAGGTTAGACAATGGCGGATGGGAGGAACTCGATACCCTTGATTACCCGTTAGCGGGGATGGCGGTAACTAATCTTCCTGATGTTGACTCGAGTCACTTTGCCTTGATTTCAGGTGGTTTCAAAGATTATGGATTGGATTCCAATGTAACAATCATGGATTCGCAGGGCGATATGGATGAGTTCATGCATCTTCCATTCCCACGTGCTAATCATTCGATGTTGACCACGCGGATTGACGACAAGAGCCACATTTTTATTGCCGGAGGTACATTTTTAACTGAACGTGGACCTATAAAGCTTCGTGATGTAATTGTTTACCCAGATGATTACACTCCCAAGGTATTAGTAGGATCTCGAACTAATACTCCCGCAGAATTCAATATATCAGCATATCCGAATCCGGCGAATAATGATGCACGAATAACGATTTCGCCGTTGAACACCAATGATGAGATTGGCATAAAAATATTTGATGTTCTTGGACGAGAACTCTCAGCGAGCAAGTTATCGCCCGCCACCGGAATCATTGAGATGTCCTGGAGTTCTGTTATGAATGGCAGGCACATACCGGCGGGGACTTATTTTTTAGCAGTGCATCAAGGGAATCGTAACCAGATAATAAAACTTGTCAGGTTACCGTAAATTTCCTGATAGAATTGTCTGAATCAATTTGTGCTGCTTTATTATTAATATTGTTGAAGAGCCCGGCAAAAACACTTGCCGGGTTTACTGTTTAATAACTATATATGGAGAATAATACAGGTTTGATATTCACAATCAATTCCCGGGATCGATGATCAATAGAAATATCCTCACATTTATTCAGATCTGCTTGTTACTGAGCTTGGCTTATACCAGTCATGCACAGGTAATCCGGGTCCGTCCATCCGAGTTAAATCCAGGGCTTGACAGTCTTTTCACTGCCGGACGTTTCGCAGAGATTGAGATTGAAGTTCTGCGTACACTTCGACGGGAACCTCCCGCAAATAATGAGGAACTAATCGCTGCTTACCTGTACCTGGGTTTCGTAGAAGTATTCTCAGGAAGAGAGGACGACGCTCAAAATGATTTCATAAAGGCTCTCAAACTGAAACCCTCATTGATCCTCGATCCGTTTTATGTGCCCCCCATGATTTTCGCCGCTTTTGAGAAAGCCCGGCAGAATTATGAAGAAAGTGTCTCCAGGGCTTCGGAAGAACTTCCATCCGACGAATTAGACAATTCCTTGGCACAGCTACCTGCTTATAAATCCAGGAGTGCCTGGAAAACAATGAGCAATATGATTGCTCCCGGCAGCGGTTTTATGATGGAAAAGAGGTTTATTAAGGGATCAATGTGGACACTTTTGCAGGCAAGTGCAGTGTCCGGTTTCGTCTATTCTTTCCAGAAAACGTCGGATGCACGACATGACTATATGAGTACATCAAATGAAACAAAATTTGATGATGCTTATGATTATTACAACAAATGGTATAACAGGACATGGATTTGGGGTGGTGCCGGTATTGCAGTTTATATTGCTTCTCAATTAGATTTTTTCTGTAATCCCCTCCCGGTGAATATCACGATTTCAACCCTTGACGGATCAGGGGGTAATATTCCGGCAGTAGGCATAAGTTTTCCAATGAAGTAGAAATTTTTATCCCATTTGTTCAATTTATTGCTGTTACTTCCCGCTACACTTTGTATATTATAAGACTACATCAACAAAGATGATTATTACAATAAAACGATGTAACTACTAATAATATAAGTAGATAAACATCACTTTTCTTTGTAGTTATTGAGGTGAAAATGTTGGCTGGTACAGCAGGTACTATTTCTTTGCCGGATATGTCGTCTCCGGGCCTGCAATTTGCTCAATCTTTATTGATGTTTTCACTATTATCATTTGACAGAGTTTGACTGTAAGTTTAATTCTATTGTTCAAATCCTTTACTTGAAGACCTTGTTACAAGGTTTAGAGGACAGGCAAGGTACATGAATAGATTAAAATCCATTTTATTATTACTGACCGTATCGATGTTATCCGTATGGTTGACAAGGACGGAGTGCGCTGAAAACAGTCGGACTCCTGTTGCTCAATTTTATAAATCAATGAACAAAGAATGGGTAACTCCAGATGCGCGGGACTCTCATTCGTCTGAAATTGACGAATTGGACGAGATTTTCTTTTTCGAGGGTTTTGAAGACGGACTGCCTGATGACTGGATAGTGGAGGACGAGGATGGCGGTGGAAGATCCTGGATGCTTGAATCGACCTATAACCTGGATAACCTTGAACCGAATTATATGCTGATAAATGCAGATTCAGCCGGGGGGGGGACAGTTGATAATCTAATTACACCGGCAATCAATTGTTTGGCGCATTCAGATATTGAGCTTTCTTTTGACACATATTTTGAAGAGTTTGAAGATGAATATGTCCATGTTCAACTATCTATCAACGGCAGAGAGACATGGCTTAATTTAATCACATTTGACTCAACATCCGGCAGCTATCCTCATACACTCGATATCTCTGAATGGGCTGATGGTGAGGAAAATGTCTCGATACGATTTCGTTACGACGATTCATTGGAAGTATGGGGTTATTTCTGGGGAGTTGATAATGTTTCACTCACCGGAACACTCAGTACTGGAACTCTCAATGGTACAATTACTGATAGATTCATAGGGATCCCGATCTGGAATGCCACTGTGGACGTTTTCCGAGATGAAGTAGAAATTGCCACTGCAAATACAAATGAAGAGGGATTTTATTCTATCTCAGATTTAGGTGTATATAGTTATACTGTTGTGTATGAAGCTGATGGATACATTTGTGATACCGAGACCGATGTTGAGATAATCCAAAATGATACCACAACTCTTGATATGGAACTTGAGCTAGGAATCGTCATCCAGTTCAGCGGGATTCTGTATTCTGCGGATACTGAAAATACCAGGATTCCAAACGCTATTATTGAGGTTATTGAATTAGGACTTGTCGATACTACCAACCTGTTAGGCGGATTTAATTTTGGAAATCAACTTGAAGATATATATCATATTACAGTTACGTTAGATCAATGGAATGGAGTGTATCATAATCCGCAATTTCTGAATGAGGTTTCAATAGATCAGGAACATCTGCCTGTAGAGTTATTTCTTCATGAGATACTTCCTCCTGATAGTTTTGCCCTTACTCCAGATCCCGTGGCAGCTAAGCTTACCTGGTCAGAGCCTGGGAATCGACAACTGGATTATCAGGTTGAGGGGCCTGAGATTGCTGGTTACAGGATCATAATCGATAATGAATATCAGGACACTCTTATTACCGGTACTGATTTCGAGTTTGAAATTAGTGATTTCGTCGATCACAGCTTTAGTATAGCGGCTGAGTACTCTTACGGCTTTGAATCGCTTGTTTGGTCTGAAACGCTCACCGGCACCGGGGGACCTGGATACACACTATCGGAGGAACCCTTTATCTGGATTGAAATCAGAACAAACGATATAGGGACAGCCTTGCAGCTAGGAGACGAGGATTATTCAGATAGAATCAGCATGGGTGACATTTTATTTGAGCACTTCGGAATATATTATGATGAATTCACCGTGAGTTCGAATGGTGGAATATCAATGCTGAATCATTTTTTATCATCAGAGACGGAACAAATCCCTGCTATAAGTCATCCTAATGCTTTCATCGCTCCATTATGGACAGATCTCGATCCTTCTAATAATCAGGATTATGGAGCATGGTATTTTGTCGATGATGTCCAGCAGCTTATAATAATCCAATATTATTCTCCACCATTTGAGCAGAATGGTGTTTATTCGTTTGAAACCATTCTGAATCCAAACGAGAACTCGGTGACTTTCAGCTACCTTTCCGCGTCCGGAATACCCTGGCCTTTAGAGGCTGTAATAGGCATGGAAAACTCAAACGGAACTCATGGGATTCAACTACTTTCTGAAGAATATCTCAATGATTCAACATCTATCAAAATGACATGGCAGCAACTGTATGGCGGCATCGATGGAACAGTATGGGCTGAAGAGCAGGGGGGAGAAACTCTTTCCGGAGTGTCTGTCTGGTTGGACGGTTCGCATATTTCGGATACGCAAGTTCACGGTACTTACCAGTTTTCACCTGTTGGAGCCGGTACGCATTCCATTCGTTTTAGACTTGCAAATTATGAAACATCCGATATCATAGAAGCTATAATCACAGAAAATGAAGTCACCAGGATTAACGCTGTCTTGAATAGAATTTCTGGTAGAGATGAGAATGACAACTTGATTCCCGGCAGGTTTGCCCTTTACCAGAACTACCCTAATCCTTTTAATTCAAATACTTTGATATCATTTGATGTCCCAAACGAGGAACGAGTTACTCTTACTGTGTATAATCTACTCGGAGAAACTGTCATTACGCTGGAGGATGACCTGGTTCAAGCGGGTACTCATCAAGTGGAATTTGATGCTTCCTCACTTGCCGGAGGGATCTACATCTGCAAAATCAAAGCAGGTAATTTTTCAAAAGCTCAAAAAATGGTTTTTCTCAAGTAAAATCCTGCATAAACAGTTCCAACAATCCCATTACTTTACTTATGCTTCCTCTGAGCGTTTCTTACCCGATTTGCGAGATTAAGGTCATATCCAGATTGAGTGAAAAGCAACTTCCCGTTTTGATCAAAATAGAAAACGAAAGGTGTTGATGATTCATTCCTTTCACTAATACCAAGAGTTTTGCGGTCTTCCTCATTAATTCCGGACAATCCCTGGATTAGGGTCACTTCTACGTCATCTCCGGCAAGTTTCAACGCTTGAGTACCTGTACGTATAGATGGTTCATTACTACTAAGTATAATAAGCAAATGGTTGATATTTTCTTTTTCAGGATTCCAAACCAAGTCTGAAAGTTGAATTGTCAGACCGCTGATCATGGGAGGTTCCGGAGGAGGGAGAAGGTCGAGTTCAAGAATTATGTTCTGTCCGGTTTTTAACTCAATTATCCTTACAGCGACAGAGATATCGCCTCTTCCATTCCGTCGTCCAGCAGTGAAAAAATAGTGTCCCGGCACAATTTCAACCAGGGTAGAATCTCCACTGGCTGATATCGAAACAGGATCGTCGGCTCTGTAATTCAGCCATCCGTCATTCTTAATCGGCAGCCAGAGGAAATCTGATTCATATTCAGGCGCTGTTCCTCCTTCTGTCCATCGGATAGCCACACGAGCCGGTTTCTCATAATGTGCTTCCACACCGGATTGAGCGTCTATTTCTCCAAGTTTAGCGGGAATCGAAGGGTATAGTGGCAGCCATTTATCCTCCCAGTAAAATTCGAGCCAGTCATTCCATGCTCCCTTGCGAGCAGGAACTCCTGCCTGTCGAAGACGGTCAGTCCACCAGAGCGCCGCATTCCTTGAATCTATCATCACTCCCGCAGCCAGCATTTCGCCTATTGTGCCGGGAGGAAGGGGACGCTTGCGTAACTCGGGATCTACCAGGGACGCATATCTCTTAACATCTTTTCGCAATTCTCTCAATGATTTGTAATGCTTCGTCTCTACAATCTGGTTACTAATTTGTATTGTCGGGGGATACTCATAAGCGACCTTTGGATTAATCACAGATGATCTCAAAACCTGGTCTTCAGGTAGTTTGCCGGCATCCCACGCAAACCATTTCATCAAAGATGCGGTCGAAACGTCACGGAGATCTTTGTCCGAGAGCAGCTCTAATATTTCAAGTGCGGTTTCTCTTTTTTCGTTTTCAAGTGCAAGAAATGAGGTGACAATTGCTTGCTGATTGCCAGGAGCCCGTTTCAATGTTTTCAGCAAACGAGGAAAGTAGCCGTCGATATCAACAGCGAGAGAATCGAGCCAGGGTGTGAATACATTGCGCTCCGCCGAGCGACGGAGACGTAGTTCCTTTGCCAGCTTCAACTGCCAAGCTGGCAAAACTGCTTCGTCGGGATCCCTGTCCACCGGTGGTTCGGGGTAACGCAGTGTAAAATCTAAGGGTGGACAGCTTTCTACATTCAGATCAAGTAGCGTCTCACGGTTTGTTTGAGAGGTGAATGGTTGAACAAACAGCTTCTTTTGAAACACACCGATCAGGACAAAATCGCCATGACCGACTTCGAGCGCAGCCTTTCCATCATGTGGTGTCAGTTCGATAAGAGATCTTACCGTACCGAAATTGAAGACCGCCAGCCAGACATGGTCTTCTTCTTTCCAACTACCGGGAAAATTCACTGCAAGCTGAGCGGGGGGAAGATAATTTCGGGTTACGTTCAATGCCCATCCGGAACGGGTTTTTACTGCATCGGGATGATCTGATGAATAAGTACTTTTTTTTGTCAATAGAATGGGGGCTCTTAAAACGGTACGATCAAACCAGGCTTTATTCAGTCTTGTGTCTGGTTCTGCAGCGCCTAAATATTTCCAGCCATCTTCGGTGAGAACCTCCACCCAGGCATGGTTGTTATCGAATGCACTCCAGAATGGCACATAAACTCCCCGCGCAGCGATACCGACGGAACGTAAAGCATCAATGGTAAGAATAGTTTCCTCTCCACATCGACCGAACCCGCAGGAAATTGTAGTCAGGGGTCCCTGGTCACGCCAGTCTGTTGATTTGAAGGTAACTCGTTCTCCTATCCACAGGTTGACTTCTAACGCGGCTCGTGAAATAAGCGCCAACGTATCAACACGCGGACCTATCTCATCAAGAAAATACCGGCGATAGGGTTGTAGTGGTTCATCATCGACCCTGAGGGGCAGCACATAATTGAAAAAATCGGAATCCGAATAAAACTTTCCCCATGCGAATCTCTCCCGTACTTCGAGGGCGGCACGGAAGGATTCAAGGAGCATTTCCGTAGTAGTCTCAAACCAGTCGGCGTCTGTCAGGTTGCCTGAAAAAACAATAGCTGCAGCAGAATCAATCACGAGCGCCTCTTCTAAGAAGCGGGTTTTCGATTCAATCTCAACCGCGTTCGCCTGTAATGTCAGAAACAGCAAAAAAAACGCAGCAGTAATCAATCTTTCTGTCATAATTATTTACCCCTTGAAGGTCGATAAAAGATGAAATGCAAAAGCAGATTTTTTAACTTATGAGAATTAAGAATCTCCGAACAAAATATCGAATCAATGATTTTTTGTGTCCTTCTTATACAATCTATTGCTCAACTGCCATTAATGTACGTTCAATTATGCTTCATAATATTGAGAGAGTATATACCATTCCTCAGAGGGAGTTGTTGCCTGAAAAGAGTTGCCTATAGTAAATGGTCGTATATTCCTCAAAATCATCCAATATAGAAAATTTCCGAATCAACGTTTTATGTTGAAATATTCAAGCTCCAATAACAGGAATAACTCAAATGTATCATTCTCTTATTGATCTTCATATTCACTCTTCAGTGTCGGACGGAAGCTTGTCTCCTGCAGAGATAGTTAAGTACGCATCAAAAATTGGGCTGGCGGCGATAAGTATCACTGATCATGATACTATTGACGGAATTGGCGAAGCCATGCGGGAAGCTGAGCAATACAAGATGGAAATAGTGCCGGGAGTAGAAATTTCGGCACAATACAAAAATGCTGTTCCTCATTTACTCGGCTACTATATCGATATTGAAAATCACGAATTGAATGAAGCCTTGAAGTGGACAATTGAAGCTCGAGATGAGCGTAATCCTCAGATTATTAAACGCCTCAATGAAATTGGAATTGATATAAATATGGATGAGGTTCTTCAGATCGCCGGCGGCGGTGTTGTTGGGAGACCGCATATTGCAGGGGCGCTTGTTCGTTCTGGTGCTGTAAAAAATCATGATGAAGCTTTTGACCTTTATCTTGGAGCCAGGGGTTCGGCATATATACCAAAGGCGAGAATGCCGATGGCTAAAGCTATCAGTATCATTCGCGATTCGAAAGGAATACCTGTCCTGGCGCACCCTATGACATTAACCAGGAATAACCTGGACCTTGATGATTTGTTGCGTGAATGGATAACGATGGGATTGGAGGGAATAGAGGTCTGGTATTCTGAACACACGGAAGATGAAACGGAGCTGTATATTAAGCTTGCGGAAAAATATGACCTGGTAAAAACAGGCGGCAGCGATTTTCATGGCGTTGCGAAAACCGGGATTGATATGGGGAGTGGAAAAGGAAACCTGGAGATATCTATTGAGGTACTGAATGCTCTTAAAGAGAGGCTCCATTCTATATAATATTAGATAATACGAATAAATACGAAGGTTATCTTGACTTCCTGTTATGAATTACTGTAAATTTCAGGATTATTCAAGAACCAGAACTGAACAAAAGGAGTGGCGAAATGAAAGTGAAAGCCTTAACAGTCTTTATCATGATGTTGGTTGCATCTGCAGCTTTTGCTGGAACAATAGCCGGAGTGGTTACAGATTCAGACGGTGATGCAGTCCGGGGAGCTACTGTTTATCTCGTTAACCCTGATGGTAACGGACGTGGCGATATTGTTCGTACTGTTACCGCCAGAGATGGTTCATTTGAATTCGTGGGATTGGATGCCGGTGTTTATACAGTAGTTGCCGGGGCAAGAGGCTATGGTTTTACAAGAGATCAAGCAGGAGTAAGAGGCAGAGGAACAACAGAAGTTGAACTTGTATTACCCGGTAATGGCGAAAGAGGCGATGATCGTGGTGAACGGAGACGACATCATAGGAGGAGGCGCCTGGAGCGTTAATTTGATTATAAGAGGTGATTGAAAACTCATTCAACGCCATTTAAAATATCAAACGCCAGAGGCAAAACCTTTGGCGTTTTTATGTGTGCCCAGCATGGAGTGGACGCCTGATTTTGTTAATACACCCCGATCTGGGGGAAGTAAAACCGATTGGCAAGGGCGTTGCTGGCAACGGCAGGGTCTGAAGGCAGCCATAGGCAGCA
>JAVCCM010000078.1 GCA_030765455.1 Candidatus Electryonea clarkiae
AGAAACAGGCAAACACCACTTAACAAATGTTCAGTTCTCCCCATGGGGAGAACTGCCTTAAACAAACAAAACAAAAACGGGAACTCTAATTGTCGTTGGAGGGAAATTATAGTTGACGTTGAACAGTCTTCATAATTTTCGCGAAATGTTCTTGCCGTATTCCGTGCATTTACAATATTAGATAACTAGGGACAGACTCCACTTTATTGAAAAGATTCATAATAATAATGAATTTACGAAATTTATTTCAGCATCACAATCTTTCGTGTCTGGGAAAAGGAATTGGTTTCCAGCCGGATGAAGTAGAGTCCTGATGATACCGGTGTGCCGGAATCGCTGGCGCCGTTCCAGGAAATGGTGTGAAAACCGGGTGGTCTGCGGCTGTCCAAGAGGGTTGTTACTTGTCGTCCGAGCAGGTCGTAAACAGCTACTTTGATATTTGAAGGGTGCGGAATGTCAAAGGTAATATTCACAGTCGGATTAAAGGGATTGGGGTATGCTGGATATAGACAATATTCATTTGGAATGATTGGAGACTCTGACGATTCAACACCTTCCCACTCACCGGTAAGAAAATAGCGGCTTTGAGAGGATGGGTTCAAAGACCATAATGTATCACCGGCAAAAGCGCAACAATCTTCCTGATCCATGATTAGAGCCAGCGTATCGGTAAATGATCCATCAGATAGATCTATTACACATAAATACCGAGAGCCACCAGAAAAAATTGAAAAAATTACAACTCTGTCGCCTGAGATTTCCTTTATGGTGGGTTCGACTTGTTGATTATCATCATTAAAAGTGTGTTCTAAACTAAGAGTATTGTCTTCGATACTGTATAGGAAAGGTCCTACACCAAGCCAATTATTATCTACGGCTATGTCAATACTCGACCTGTCCAGGCTGTACGGAAAATAGACCGTATCGACAGGTGATAGTTCGGAATTATCCAGGACTTCAATAGATATAATCTTATCTTCATAGAATACATAGATCCTATTCTGATTCCATTGCAAATCTTTTACATCAGAAGTAGCAAGAGTATCCAGTAATATTGCTTCATCGTCGCGAATATGAAATAATTTTAAATAATCTCGACTCTTCATAATACTAAAAAGCAAATTATTTAACTCAAATAATTTGAGATCATGTACCCATTCTTCGTGATCAATAGTGTACGACAACACAATTGTAGAATCTATATTAATCCTGAAAACATCAGTTGTAAGTAAACCGTGTGTCAATAAAATTTTGTTATCCATTATTTCACAGGCATCTCTATAATTTACATTATGAGGATAGTCATGGTATATCCCCATGGTATCCGGTATTCCTCCTGTGAACAAATTTGTCAGAATTAGTTTACAATCAACTTCACCGGTTGTGTCATCAGCCAAGTCCCATACCAAGTTCAAACTATCACTGGTACATATATATTCACTGAAGGAACCATGAAGACCTCGATTTCTATAAGGATCAGTAAAGAAATTATCATCTTCAACATTCAAATTACTGCGAAAGTCGTTACTGATACTAATTAAATCGGTCTCTTCATAGTATATAGTATTGAAGAAAAACAAGTTATCATACATGGCACAAGGGGGGCCATCATTAAATGTATAGATATGAAAATCCCAATTCACAGGAAGTAAAACATTTTCTACAAGAAGATCATCGGGGTAACGCTCAGGATCGAAGAGGAAGATACTTGGTTGATTTTCACCTCGAAGTTCATGCGAGAAATATGCATACATCTCCTGCTGATTAATTTCCATCACTCCCAGATATGAAGGCGTATAAGGATTAGGTGTATTGATATGATCGTTGTACGACCAGTACTCAGTATCTGTTATCTGCAAATCTTCGTCCAGGAACACAAACTGTATTCCCATATCCTCTCCGACATAACAGGGAAAAGCGACCGAATTCCCTACAGTCTGAGCCTGTAAATGATTTGTACCGTAAGGTCCGTCATAGTTACCTACTTCTTGTAAATTATCGGAATCTGAGATATCGAATACTGTAAGTTCATGATCATTAGTGGGATTTGAAGCAAAAAGCCTGTCACCAACTATCACTGTCTGTCTTACATGGAAAGGACATGTCCAAAGAGATTCCGGTGATGACGGAGTTCTTAAACTGTATAAAACTCTTGATGTCATTAATAAGCTGTCTGGAGAAAGAAATATAGGTTCGTAAAAAAACATATCCCTTGAACCTTCAAAAGATTTTACCAGGCTATCTCCAACTTGTTCAGCTATGTACAATCTCCTGTTTCCCCACACAACCAGACCATTTCGACTACTTATATACGTTCGCGCGTTCGGGCCTGTGTGATCCAGAGGTAACCGATGAATATAATCTATGGAACGATTATGGTTACCGGCGTTAATCTTATGGACTCTGAGGCTGTACTGGTCATAGACATATATGTAGGGATAATTTATCTCCTGTGTAATATCGCCGCTGTGTATATACCAGTCTCCCTGCCAGATGGCGCCATTGTCGTGTCGAGAACGACTTTCAGCATAGTTTAGGCTGGTAAGGGAGCATAACAACAGAAATGAGATGATTAGTAACCTGTTTTTGCGCATCTTATTCACCTGTAAATTATTTCAGCATGGAAACTAGGGACAGACACCTTTTTTATTTCTTATTAACATGTAATAATGAATTTACGAAATTTATTTCAGCATCACAATCTTTCGTGTCTGGGAAAATGAATCGCTTTCCAGCCGGATGAAGTAGAGTCCTGATGATACCGGTGTGCCGGAATCATTTATACCGTTCCATGTGACTGTATGATGTCCAGGTTGAGTGCGGTTATTGAGGAGTGTGGTTACCGTTCTGCCTAAAAGATCATAAACAGTCAGCTTCACATTTGTTAAAACTGGAATATCGAAGGATATGTTCACGTCTGGATTGAAGGGATTAGGGTATGCTGGGTATAGACAATATTCATTTGGAATGATTGAAGACTCTGACAATTCAACACCTTCGAATTCGCCTGTTAGAACGTAACGACTTTGAGAGGATTCGTTCAAAGTCCATAAAGTATCACCGTCAAAAGCGCAACATTCTACCTGATCCATGATAAGAGCAAGTGTGTCGGTAAATGATCCGTCAGACAGATCAAATACACATAAATATCGGGAACGACCAGGATGTCTATAATAAACCACTACTTTTTCACCAGATATGTGCCTTATTGTGGATTGGACTCGTGGACTGTCATAATCAAACGTGTGTTCTAAATTAAGAGCGTTGTTTTCGATACTGTAGAGGAAGGGACCTGCCCCAAGCCAATTATCATCTACGGCATTGTCTATTCCAGACCAGGTCGTTCTGAAAGGCAGATAAACCGTGTCAACAGAAGATAATTCATAATCATTTGACAATTCTATAGATATAATCTTAGCACTATTAATAGCATAAATCATATTCTGATTATAGTGAAAATCTCTGGCGCCTGAAGAAGCAAGAGTATCCATTAATATTGCTTCATCTTCTTGAATTTGATATAATTTCAAGAAATGTCCACTTCGCATTATACTAAACAATTGATTATTCAAGTTAAATGACTTATGATTATAGATTCTTTCTTCATCGTCAATAGAGTACGCTAAGACAATTGTAGAGTCTATGTTAATTCTGAAAACGTCAGTGATATCACCATGTGTTAATATTATTTTCCGATCTATTATTTCACAGTCACGTATATCACCATCAGTAAGATAGTCATGGTACATCCCTACTGTGTCCGGTATTCCTCCTGTGAACAAATTTGTCAAAATTAACTTTTTATCTACTTCGCCAGTTGTATCATCCGCTAAATCGTAGACCAGATTCAAATCATCACTTGTACATAAGTATTCACTGAATGGAAGAAAATGATAAGAAGAATAAGCATCTGAGAAAAAACTGTGATCTTCAACATTTAGATTACTTTGAAAATCGTTACCGATACTAATTAAATCTGTCTCGCCATAATCCAGAGTATTGAAGAAAAACAGGTTATCCGACATGGCACACGGAGGACCATCAACAAACCAATCGATATAAAATTCCCAATCCACCGGAAGCAAAACATTTTCTACAAGTATATCATCCGGATAACGATCCGGATCAAAAAGGAAAATACTCGGCTGGTTTTCACCACGTTGCTCATGTGAGAAATAGGCATACAACTCCTGCTGATTTACTTCCATCACGCCCAGGTAAGAAGGCATAAAAGGATGAGGTGTATTGATATGGTCGTTGTACGACCAGAACTCAATATCCGTTACCTCTAATTCTTCGTTAAGAAATACAAAGTGTATTCCATACTCCTCTTCGTTAAATCTGGGAAAAGCGACCGAGTTTCCTATAGTCTGAGCCTGCACATTACATGCAAACGGTCCGTCGTAATTGCCGATTTCTTGTATATCGTCAGTATCCGAAATATCGAATATCCTCAGCTCTTGATCATCGGTAACATTTGTTGCAAACAGCCTGTCACCAACAATAACTGCCTGTCTTATAGAAAAGAAAGGAGATGCCCAAAGAGATTCAGGTGATGATGGAGTTCTTAAACTGTATAAAATTTTTGATGTTATTAATAAACTGTCAGGAGAAATGAATAAAGGTTGGTAAAACTTCATACTGCTTGAACCCTCAAAGGATATTACCAGGCTGTCGCCAACTTGTTCAGCTATGTGATATCTCGTATTTCCCCACACAACGAGACCATTTTGATTAGTTATATATGACCGTGAGTTTTGACGGTTGCGATCCAAAGGTAATCGATGAATATAATCTATGGAACGATTATGGTTACCTGCATTAATTTTATGGACCCTGATGCTGTACTGGTCATACACATATATGTACGGATAATTAAATAACTGTGTGATATCGTCACTGTGTATGTACCAGTCACCCTGCCAGGTCACACCACGATCGTTTAGAGAACGACTTTCAGCATATATTACATTATTAACAATGCAATACATCGCAATTAAGATTAGCACACGCCTGTTTAAGCGCATTTTGTTCACCTGCTATTTATTTTAGCAATACAATTTTACGCTATTAGGACATTTGTCCTTATTTCATGAGCACAATCTTCCTTGTCACGTTAATTGGTCCCGCATTAATTCGCAGGAAGTACATACCTGTCGAAAGCCCGGAACCATCAAAGACCATTCGGTGATTGCCGGCAGAGTAATTTCCCTTTGAGATCAATGCAACCCTCTGCCCTGCCAGGTTATAAACTGCAATTTCCACCTTAACGTTGTCAGCTAATTCAATAGAAAAATTTGTTGTTGGATTAAACGGGTTTGGGTATGGTTTAGTAACTCGCCATGTGTAGGGTGTTGTCTTATTTTCACCAACACCGACTTCTCCTCCATCCCAGGTGAACTCGTGTAGTTCTCCCTGTTCTGCACCTTGCTCGTATATGGCTTCAACCATGAATTCATAGGTTCCGAGTTCCAGGAATGAACCGGCATATTCGCAAGCGTCATCTTCTACCCTGTCTAACAGTGATCCATCCATCGAAACATTATAACCGGTTAACCCGGTTTCATTCTCGAATATTTCTTCGGTTCCATAGGTAATACGAATCATCGGACTTCCCGGCAATGGTAGTATTATCCAGTTTTCGCCATCGGTCGCAACAGCAGTCTGACTTTGTTCTCCTCCATCCGTATCCCTGCCAAGCGGCTCCGCGTCGAGGCTATTCCAGCATACCGCCGCCCAAATGTTCCTGGCACTGTTGATGTATATTCTGCGGTTGACTATTTCATCCCAGTTCCACTCTAACTGCGAAGGTAAGAATCGTGATGAACGATAAAGGACAGCCCCGGGAAGGCCATCATCTCCTTCTTCAAATACCACCAGGCTTGCATGCCCTCCTTCAATGCCTTCACCATCCATGAAATATGCGCCAATACCCGTGATTATTCCGGGGTCGCTCAAACTTATCCTCTGGCCTATCATAACTCCAGGTTGAGCATTACCACTGGGGCTAAGGTTAGATTCCGCACTGCCGTCATCGTATGAATATTCCTCGTTTCGTACCTGATCCCATTTCAGCAAGTATTCACCGGTTTCGGCTTCTACTGAATATATCCGGGTGAACCTTGGCGCAACCGGGGCATACCACTCTACACTTACCTCTTCACATGGATTCGTACGTGAAACATCTCGTGTTGTAGCAACTGAGTAGAGATTTTCAGCGTAACTCTCCAATAGATCATCATACTCCAGGTTTGCGGTAGTTCTAATTTCTAAACCGTTTCGATAAACGATAAACTCATCAAGCTCATTGCCGTTTTCATCAACATCCCAGCTCAAACTTACTATCCCGTTAGAGTTGTTCAGATCTGCTTCAAGATTTACCGGGGGTAAAATTGAATAATCAAGGATAATATCAACGGTACCATACGAGTAATTATTTGGAATATCCATTGGGGTTTGAGTCGAATAGATTTCATATTCTTCTGAAAGATTTTCTATTGAAAGTGAAATGACTGAACCATCGTACCCATCACCACCATAGTTATCCTCAACGTCCAGGAATATATTATTCTCTCCATTTTCATTTATCAGGTTTTGCATATCGGTAATATCCAGGACAAAAGCACTCCCAGGTTCAAACGCGACTTGATCTTCAGAAAAAGTATGAGAGAAATAGCCAAACCTCTCCTCTGGTCTGTTGTGCTCGCCAAGCCCAATGTGATACTGGAGTGCGAACCTGTCCTCATGCTCCACCGCAACTCGTACCAGCAGGTTCGGGTTATAATCGTTACGATCTTCTACATAGAAAGCAGCTTGAAAGCTGGTGTACATATTTATCATCGCTTCATAAGACATCCAGAAGAATCCGTCATCACCCCAGCCTGAACCCCATGAATTCACCACTCGGAAAGCCCCTGTACCGTCATTGGTTTCCATGTCATCATCAAACCCAACGACTGTAACTTGGTGGCTGCCAAGAGGCGCTCCGGGGATATCACTGAGGCAGTATGTATTGTCATACCTGTCAATATTTTGAAGATTATCATAAACCATTATTGCAAAAACAGCGATATTTCCGTTTAAGAGTAATGTTTTCAATTGGCCAAGATCACGCTGACGTTCAAGCGGAATAACAAACGCATCACTGATCCGGAACTGCACTCCATTACGAAAGGCTGTTTCCGACGGAAAAGTTGTATAATCATTATCGTTATACGGCATATCTTCGAGTGTACCGCAACCAAGTTCCATAAAAACAGTGAAGGCATACATATTACTGCTGCCATCATCGATACCACCGTTAATCAAGTTATAGACAAATGCCGGGCTGCATTGATGCTCTGAATCCGTTAAATCCCATTCATAGTCCCGCCCTTGAACGTATGTCATCAGGTAATACCCTGCCGACCAGGCTACACAACTGCCCTGCATCCCCTGGCTGCCTACCGGCGGAAGACCATCGGAATTATCACATTCTTCATCAAGCTCTCCCTGCCCGCCATTATATTGAAGAACAGGCGACTGTTTGAGCCATTCCGGATAGTTATCATCCGGGATAAAACCAAATCTGTATTGTTGCTCAGCGAAAAGGGGAGTTGTAAAACAACTCAGGACGAACAGGGCAAGAATTGTGGAAACTGCTGACCGACTCATAATCTTCTCCAGTCTGTGAGGTCACGGAAATAGCGATTCAAATCATAGCTATAATATAAGGAATAATATACCTGAACATCTTCAATATTTTTTGGAACACCATCCAGGGCGCAATACGGTACAAATTAATAAGTAGATCAGTTAACATGCCTGGGAATCCAGGTGAACCTCAGGGTGTGTACCTGATTACATCCACTGCCTCACGGGTTATCATTCCTTTTTTTATCATTTCGTTTACCTGGGGCATGATCCGGTCAAGGTTCTCTTCGGTTTCAACCACTTCAATGACCATAGGCAAATTGTCGCTCAGGCGTAGAAGATTTGTCGAATGAAGCATACTGTCGTTAGCGTATCCCATAACACCTCTCAGCACGGTAGCGCCTGCAATTCTTTCGCTGTGCATCATGTCAATAAGTGCTTTATAAAGTGGAACGCTGCCAAATTTGTCGGCTGAAGCGATGAAAATTCTCATCAATACCTGTTTGCCTTCCAACTGTGACATCATGATCCTCCCATTAACATTTTTCCTAAATAGAGCCCCAGGATAACCGCAAGAATACCGAATCCCAGGTTTGTAGCGATATTTAGTGAAGCCTGCCACCAGGCTCCATCTTCAATATATCTGACTGTTTCATACCCAAAAGTTGAAAAAGTAGTGAAAGCTCCCAAAAATCCGACTGTTATTGTGATGCGCCATTCACGGGGGATGAATGTGCTGTTTATTCCTATGTGCATCAAAAAACCAAGCAAAAAACAGCCGATCACATTTACCATTAATGTACCCCAGGGAAGACGCGTTCCCATAAGCCTGTAAGCAAGCCCGCTCGTACCGTACCGCGCCAGGGTACCCAGTCCACCGGCAACAGCGATCATTAATAAATTACGCACATAATCCTCATCATATTAGATTTTATCTATTACACAATATAATTTAAAAAGTTCTATGTAGTTCTCAAAAGTAAAGTTCTTTTAATTTTTAGTGTGCCCCGGACAGCTCGATGTCCGGGAAATGCTAACCGATCCTAAAACGAGCATTATTAAGAACTACTATAGTATCAAGATGAATGAATATGATGGGTGACACTGCGTGTACCCCGGACAGACCTGTGCGACGTCTGGCGCATCGATGTCCGGGAATTGCATTTAAACCCTTTGTGATGATCTACCAACGGTGAATGTCTGTTTTACCTTGCAAAGGGCAAAAGCAATTTCTAAATTTAGAGGAAAACAAAAAGCAGTACATCATGAGTGGAATCCATTACCCTAATCATCTAACGATCTGTCCACCAGGATTCACTTCAACTTTAATAATGGAAAATGCAATGAAATTGAGAATAGCTTTATCAACATTAATTTTTTGCCTGTCTGTCACCTTGGCATTCAGCAAAGATTTCACCCCGACTGATTCTGCCTCGACTCAAACAGAAAAGCCAGTTCTCGATCAGCGACACTCTGTTGGAAGCACGATTTTCCTCCTGGGTAATCTTGTACCGGGCGATCATCCCCATTTTATGCAATTGAATTACGGGTACCGGTTGACCGGGAAAGAAGCAATTATAGTCGAAGCTATCACGTGGACATATTATGAACCCTTGGGCACTTATGAATCTTCTGAAGAAAAGTACCCGGGCAAGGTCAGTGCTATCGGTATAGGAATGGGTTATCAGCGATTCTACTGGAAGAACTTATATTCGACAGTGCAGGCAACTCCTTTTATGCAGCAATTCTATGATTCCGAAGACGAAAAAATTCAATCCGGTTTTCAGTTGTATCTTCAGTTCCGAACCGGGTACCGCTTTGAATTCTTAGATCAACGCTGGTTCATAGAGCCTTCTGTTACATTCAACTATTGGCCTGTAAACACCAACTTCCCGGCATCCTTCGAGGAAATAGAAGGCGACTCACCAAATTATTTCTTATTTGAGCCCGGTCTTCATTTCGGATTCAAGTTCTGATGTAGGCCCGGGTCTCCGAACCGGGCAGAAACTGCCAAAAATTAAAGCTCTTAGCCAGAGTTAGCCGCTATAATACTCAGGAATATAAGGACTGAGTAATCAACCACCTTTCCGATACGAGAATATATTTTATTTCTATTGCCGCGCAGAATTACAGTAATTTTACTGATATCCTCGTAGTTGAGGATAAATCTGTTATTGTAATGATCCAGAATGCTTACTTTCCTTGCAGGTTTATTACTTTCTGCCATTCTGTCAATTACAATTACAAAACCTCGTTTAAGAAATTTATCAACATACCCGGTATATACTCTATCTTCTTTAGTGATCACCTCGACCAGTGTACCGATATTATACAGGTGCCATAATGAATCTGGATTTATTTCAATCCTTTCCTGGTTATCAATATCAATTTTTCTCCCAATATTGTAACCGATAGTAGAACAACCGGAATTGACTACTAATGTCAGCGCTATAGTCACAATTATAAAGACTTGATAAAGTATTCTTGCTAAATGATTCATATATGAGCGACCTATTATTCCCGTAAATTCCATCCTTCTAATCTAAATATGTAGCCCGGATGGCTTGCATCCGGGAAAGAAATTATATCCCAGGATACAAACTGTCAAGGCTATAGTGACGACAGGTGACCCTCCTGGTTTAACAGCAGGGTATATTAATCCAGGTTTTAAATTTGAAATTTGTAATTGACCAATACTTGGCTTGATTAAAAATTGTTCGTTTACTTGCTGCACTTTTAAGAAAAATATTCGTGGATATAGCAGGGTATAATAAACCCGGATATCAAGCTATCCTGGCCACCCACCCGACAGCAAGCAGTCGGGCCACCCGTCCACCGCGGGAAAGAATATTATCCCTGGACACAAGCTGTCCAGGTTACAGTGACTAAACCGTAAAAATCCAAAAAATCCCAAATTGGCTGAAGTTTGGCAGCCTTAATTTTTTCAGGGATGCAATTATTTTTATTTTATACTTGACTATAATAACAATCTTGCTTTACCTTTGAAAACCATATTTATAATTGAATACCATTTTTCGAACAAGTACACTTATCATTATGAGGTAATTGTGAGTAAACGTGTAATTCAATGCTTATTATTGTCAATATTATTGTCCAACTCTGTTTTTGCACAAGACAGCCTTAACATTCCTACCATTGGAGGTCTCTGGAATAAACTTTCCCACACAATTAAAGACTTTCAAATTGAAGAAAATTATATATTTTTTCTTGATGGTGAAACAGGCCTCCTAATAGAAGATATATCAAATGTTTATAATATTCAAGAAGTTGGTTTCATTGATTTGCCGTCTGATCCTGAAGCGCTTTTTATTTCAGGTAATTACGCATTTGTCTCCGCAAATTCAAATGGTATGATAATTGTTGATATATCAGAACCTACGACTCCAGAACTGGTTTCTACTATACCGACTCAAACTGCTATCTGCGACGCTTATGTCGTAAATAGTATATTGTACATGCTGGAATCTGAAAGTGGATTATTGATTTACGACATTTCGCAGCCTGAAGATCCTGTCCATATAAGCACAATAGAGATTGAATGTGTATTTGAAAACCTTGTTGTAGAAGATGAACTCGCTTTTATAGCAGTTGGAGAACAAGGATTCAAGATTATCGATGTTTCAAACCCACAATCGCCAGAGATGGTTTCGGAGACTAATCCTCAGGGAATGATTGTGCATGTTGCTGTCCATGATGATATCCTCTATGCTTCCGATCAGTCATCCGGTTTAAGGATTTTCGACATATCTGATTTAGAAAATCCTGAACAAATCGCACTATATATCCCATCAGATCGTAATCCAATTTATGAAGCCAGCCCTCAACATATATGTCTTGAAGCTTTCCCAATTGCATACTTTTCCTGTGAGCATGAAGGAATCAAAATTTTAAATTTATCAGATCCTTATAATCCTGAAGAATATCCAATACATCTTAATTATACATTATATGCTAATAAATCATTAATATATGATAATTATCTTATAACATTAACAAGCTTATTAAATTTTATACATATATATGATATAGATGATGATCCTATGCTCGTGTTTCGGCGCAGATATAGTTCTGACATATATTTATTTCCAACATTATCTGTTATAAATGATTATTTATTAACTGTAACAGATTATAGTATTTATGATGAAGATATATTTGGAAATATATTATTATTCATAGATATTAATAATCCTAATAGATTATCTTGTCCTTATAGAATACTCAATGAATATTGGGATGCTGGACAAGGTTTTTATACCATTAATACTTATTATAATGATGATGTATTGCTAATGACTGGTCGTTATTGTGTTATGTTTGATATTTCTGATTTTCCTGAACTTAATGAATTATCCACATTCGGCACTACTACAATTAATGCATGTTTAACTGATAGTATTGTATATTGTTTGGCGCTACAGGATAGTAGCGCTTATCTTAACGTTGAATTATACGATATAAGCAATGAGAACAATCCTGTTCTAATTTCCACTATTGATACGTATTCTCTTTACGGAAAAGAAATTAACCTGGCAGGGGATTTGCTTTTCATCTCTGAAGCCAGCGGATACAACATTCAGCGGTTAACAGCAATCGACGTTTCCGATAGTAGAAATCCCAGATTAACTTCACAATATCGTCCCGAATTCCTTGATAATCCTTATTCTTCTCAAATTCATTGTACTACAGATGGAGAATATATATTTGTATCGATCAGTTATATGAACGGTTCAAACTCTTCTCGTGGAAAACAGGGTATGATATATATAATGGATTATTCAAATCCTGAAGAACCGGAAATTGCAAATACTTTAGATTTACCAAGCACAGTAAGAGATATGGAAATTGAAGGCGATTATCTCTACACTGCTGGCGACTCAGCAGGGGTTCGCATGTATGATATATCTGATGTAGATAATATTACTCTTCTGGGAACATCTTTAGAAAAATTAGATGCCAGAGAAATATATGTTAACGATGGTATTGTTTATGTCATAGATAGTTATCATGGAATCAGAGTTTTAGATGCTGCTAATAGATTAAAAATTGATTATAATAAACTTATATATCCATCCAGTTATTTTATGTCTTCATTATACCCCAATCCGTTTAATAATAATACCAACTTAGTAGTCAATATTCCTAAATCAGGATTTATGGAAATCAATATATATGATATACTTGGAAGAAAATTATATAATAATATTATTAAGCAAAATAAGGGTAATAAAATATATAAAATAGATTTAAACAATCACTCCAATGGAATATATATGCTTTCTGCTAAATATAATAATGAAATAAAAACTCATAAGCTCATATATGTGAAATAATTATATACATTATTGTAACTCTAATAAAAGTTAATCAGCACAAAAGGGAGGAAAGACATGTTAAAAAGAAAAAGTCGTAAAAATGTCAATTGTTGGTTCTCGCTAATTTTATTGAGTCTGGCTCATTTCAGTTGAGATTACCTCATGCTGCATAGAGCCGTTGTTTTTCACAGTCAATATGGTATTTCCAATAGTTATCCCAGTCACCGTTTCTTTTCAATGCACGCAGATCGAGTA
>JAVCCM010000142.1 GCA_030765455.1 Candidatus Electryonea clarkiae
CTTTATCCTTGTTTTTATCGGACTGGTCGTTTTTGCACAAGATGTATTTTGTGTTATAGAAAACAACTGGTATGCAATTTCTTCAGAAGAACAAGAAGAACCCGAATGGCAAATGTTAAGTCAATCATCTGATTTAATACAGTTACGTGTCACAATTCCCGGATTCTTTTACAAAGAGATTAATAACGAACTCCGCATTGAAATTCCTGGCTCATTCAGTGATGTTGATTCAGGATTTCCTGAAATACCATCTGTATTATGTCAAATAGGAATTCCACAATGCGATAGTGTTATCATAAGAACTTATCCATTCGGATTGAGCGACGTAGCCCGGATTCTCGAATCCGGGTTTAGGTACATCTAATTACATATGTTTCTTTATCTCAAGAATATAACGCGATAATTATTGTTGCTAACAATTTGGGATGTTTGGGAATTTTGAGGCTATTATGGGGATTTTCAGGTATTTTGCTCCGAGAGACGCCTTAATCAGGGATATTCAATTTTTATTTATTTGCAATTACCTCAATGATTGTTTACTCTCAGTTGTATCCAGTTAATAGATATTACTATTTATCCTGGTTCTTGACAATGAACGCTTGTAAACAGACGTGTTTTCAGGGAGTGCATTTTGATAGAAGAAAACCATACATCCAGCGGAAATCCTTTAAATCGCCAATACAGGAAAACTTTGCCCTTTTGCGGCAATCGCAACACAATAGATAATCCCTTAGTAGCCAGAAAAACAATGAAAAGCTTATGTAATAAAAACCTGGATAATTTGGCGTCATGCTCAACCAGGTTATCCGCTAAAACACAATTCAATTTTTTGTCTTTCATTAGCCCATCTTTAACATTTTTGATCTGTCTTTTTTTCATAACAGCTACCGCAGAAAGTCGCCCCAACGGTAGCATCACTCGCTCAGGTGGACCAGGGTGCTTCTGGTTCTCCATGCGTGATATTGAAGGAAGTGAGACGAAGGGACTTTATTATACCGAAGATTACGGCGAAACCTACGAGCATATAAGAGATAGAGCATTTTTACTTGAATATCATGTAATCCAGGGTGTTTTGTGTTTTAATGGCGGATGGTTGAGTTGGGACGGCGGATATAATTATGAGATAGTACCTTCATCAGTTACGAAATTTGATTGGCTTCCTGAGTGTGACTCCCTTTTTGCTGTAAATGAGAATTTGAGGTATTCCTTTGATACTTTACGTACGTTGCATCGTCCTGAATTTAACGGACTTGAAAATGCTTCAGCCGATAGTAAAAACTACACAGTCGGTTGGTCACCGGGAGATTATGCAGCTATTGTACATCGTAATGATAATTACCAGGATTCTCTCGGAATTCGTTTTACCGAAAACTACGCAGATGATTTTTACCTCGTCGCCTATCATCGAAGACTTGGAGGTTCTGGACCTTTGTTTCGCGGTCTAAGCCCAGGCGAATTGTACTATTTACTGAATGACTCTTTGTATGCAACTGCAGATACCGGAAGAAGCTGGTCAGGAGCATGTCAAAGACCTTTACCAAGATTTATTCCATATTATTCTGAGATCGAACCTGGATGGGAACCTGGCGAGTTGATATGGCTTTGCTATAATTATGATCCTCATCTTCCGCTTGAGACATATATTTACCGTTCAACCGATTTTGGGCGTAATTGGGAGAGTATGAACGGTGAAATATTCAATTTTGTCGATACCGAAATCAATATCCCTATTGACCTGACAATGAATCTCTGGCCCAATCCAACCAATAGCAAGTTTACAATCCAATTTCCAACCAAAATATCCGGTAACATGATAATATGTGATTTGTTAGGTAGAGAAGTTTTTAAACACACGACTCAATTTAGAAGTATTTCCATAGATTTACAGAATGAAGCAAGTGGGATATATTTCATCCATTTTGAAACAGAATCTGGAATTAGATTTGATCGTAATTTAGTGTTGATTAAATGAGACAACATTTACTCCCAATGACGTAGAGGATTCCACTGCATCTTAGCTCGAGAGCAATAATGGTGTATTATTTTATATATTGTGAAAAAAATCTTGATTTCTTTTGTAGAAGCTAATATCTTTTTTATACCCCGTACAAATTATTCTGGTTCTTGATAATGAACGCTTGTTAACCAACGTGTTTTCAGGGAGTGCATTTTGATAGAAGAAAACCATACATCCAGCGGAAATCCTTTTAGATTTCACTTTGGAAAATCTTCATCCTTTGGCGGTTATTATACCACATTAAATAATCGTGTATCCCATCTGATTACTCTCGTAAGGCTAATAAAATGATTCACGTGAAAATCTATCTTTTGGAGTTCATTTATGAATAATCTCCCTGCAAGGACACGGTCTGGAAAACTAATTCTCCATCTTGTTGTCTCAATATTGCTTGTGATTATCCTCATTAACTCTGCTCTGGCAGTAATCAATACCCAGATTGCTCGTACAAATACACCTGGACACCTCTATTTCATCAAAGACTACGAAGATGACGAATTTATAGGTTGGCTTGCATTTTCGACGGATTACGGTCAAACAGCGCAAGTTTTTAAAGACAGTATACTCGCGGTACGTTATCAACCTGATTTAAATGTCATAATTCTGAATGTGTTTCATGATGAAAATGATTATGTAATCAGCAATGACAGTGGTCAAACTTTTTCACCTTTTGGTCGTTCTAATCCATTTTCATGGGAATTGATTCCGAGCCGGGATTCAATCATTGCCATTAATAGTCATTCGCGATATTCAAGAGATTCACTTTTTACATGGAATCAAAGTCGGAAGGCAGGCCTTGAAGGAAGGACAGATCACGATAGAACCCAGGCATTAGGCTGGTCAAGCAGTGATTGCGCAGTTCTGACAGATTTTAATAATGGTACTTCAGGATTTTATTTCTCAGAAAGTTACTGCGATTCTTTCTATGCGACCGCTGATCTTGATAATAGTTGGGGAGCTACAGGATTCCTTTATACAGGCTATGAACCGGGTGAATATTATGTCGTAGTAAACAGTCAGGAACAACCGATTTTTTGTACAACTGACACTGGGCGAACCTGGAATGAATCAGGACGATGTCCTTTGCCACCAGAATATGTAGATTTTTTCGAAATGGAACCGGGATGGGAGGCAGGTGAACTTTTTATTCTATGGAAGAATGTATATATAGATACATCACTCTTTTATTTGTATTACAGTAACGATTTTGCACAGACCTGGGAACTGAAAAACAGCATGGCTGATCCTTATCCGAACGCTGTTTCTGAAAATAATTCTTCATCGCTGCCAACATTTTCCATTCAGATATTTCCCAATCCAACCAACAGCATGGTTACAATTCAAATACCTGATTATTCCCCGGGAAACTTACTTCTGTTTGATAATCTTGGCAGGTCGGTGCAAAGCAAAACTATCTGTGGAAGAGCCCACTATTACAGCATGGACTTGAAAAATTATCCCAGTGGATTCTACTGGGTGCGTTATACAGATAAGAATCGAACTCTTGCGGCAAAACAAATTCTATTGTTGAAATAGATGTCGATATCATCATCCAGAGTTTCAGTCAGGATGTTTTTTTTAGTACACCACTAAAATAATGCGAAAGAGAGGAAAGATCATGCGTCGAAAACTAATTGTAACAACAACATTCCTGTTTTTAACCGTTCTGTTTTTTTCCAATTCGATAGCAGGAGAACAATCCGGTACATACTGGTACAGTCTTAAGGGGGCACAACCAAAAGCACCTGAATGGACGATGATCAGTCAATGTGATACCCTGATGGTGCTTGAAGTCGATGTTTATGGTTTCTTTTACGAAATCATCGACGGAGAAATGCGTATAAATCTCCCAAATTGCTCAGCAGCATTGGTTGAGGAGGGTTATCCGGAAACACCTGAAACACGTTGCGCAATCGGTGTTCCGGAATGTGATGAAGTTACGATGTCAATTGAACATATTGACGTGGAAACTGTTTATGATTTCGAGATTTTGTACCCAAGACCGGAGATCGATGAAGATGGAAATGAAACTTACAAAAAGATTTCCGGCGTTTATTCCAGTAATGAATTTTATCCTGAAGAAGATTACTATGTATCACAAGTCGTTAAAGCTCGCAATCAACATGTTGTCAAACTCTACGTAAATCCGGTTCGTTACAATCCAGGAACTAATACCTATAAACTTTCGGATAATATAAGGATTGAAATCCGTCCGAATAATCCCGTTACCGGCACAAATTATCCCAATTGTTATCCATTTAACAATGCTTTTCAAGCCGGTCTTGTCGGCTATGAGATGCCTCTCGCAAACTTCCCGAACAATCCGGAAGTCTATCAACCTGCTCGCTGGCCCGATGACGATTTTGAATATGTAGATCTTTTAATTATTACAAGCGACGATCCAAGCTTAGGTTTATTTGACGGAAATGGAGATCCATCGGATGCACTTTACGATTATTGCGCATATAGAGCGCAGACTAATCATATCGATATTGTTGTGAGAACTATTGAGACCAATATCCAACCTAATGATCCAGATGATGAGGTAGAATTTAGAGAATATTTACGAAGTCTATATACCAATCTTGCCTATCAATCGAGACATTACCGTTATCCCAGGATGGGTCATGTTTTGTTCATAGGCGATAAAAGTATAATACCACATTCTGATAATTGGTTGGAAGACGTTTTTAGAGAAGATGGATGTGATGTTTATTACGCTAAACTTGACATTGGGGCAAATCCTGATGATGAAACTTTTTGTTATGATCTTCCGGATGTGATTATTGGCCGCTTTCCTGTAGCAAATATAATGGATGGAGAGGAAATAATTCATACGGCCAATGAAGAGTTTGAGCTAATTACTAATAAAATAATGATGACAGAAGGTGCTGATTTCGAAGACGAACGACCTGTATGGGCACGAAGACTCTTTATTTCTAATCCAGGTAATAATGACGCTAATCCAAGAAATTCTTTGGGTATATACCAAATGTTCTCAATTCATCCTTTTATTAGTGAAATTATCTATTTGCATAATTTAGAAGCAGGAAATGTACAGGAGAACTTAGAACAGATATGGGATGGGTACTTAGATATAACAACTTACGAAACAGATAATGATGGCGTCGCAGAAATTTTTAATGAATCAATCCTTGGTGGACTATATGAGGATCCAGCAGATCATGAAGCAGGGACACTTGAACCAACACCGTTTGTTTTTAATGCATCAACAAATTCAAGACCTGAAACTGCATTTCCTGATGGTTTTCGGAATTACGACATCGATGATATATGTTTAGACGAGAATACTACTGCATATTTCCCTGTACTTGCGACAACTTCCTGTAGAGGTGCTGATATCAATTCGGCTACGCAGCACACCAATCAATACTATGTTAAACTATTATTTCCCCAAGATGGAGTAAATAATTTCATTGAAGCCGGCCCCGCTGCAATTATTGGTATGAGTGATCAGAGTCATAGTATTTGGCTAAAAACTCTTTTGCCAAGTTTCTATCGGGGGCAACTGACACGTATGGATGAACTACTTTATGTTGAATATTTGGCAAGTGGGGTTGTAGTAGTAGGTGCAAGGCCTTTGCAAACTGTTCATTTATTAGGAGATCCTTTATTTGATCCTGTGAGAGGAGAAGATGCTGCATATCAAGATATTGATCTTATTGCACTTGATGTTATAAATACAGAATTTACGATAAATATGGATGAATTATGGATAACAATAGCTAATCGTGGCGGAATTACAGATTGCGAAGAAGATTTTACTATAACAGCAACACTTGTTGATTATGGAACTAATACAGTACATGATTGGGGATCGCTTGAATATACACAGACGCTTGGATGGTGGACAGAAGTTGGCGTTAATATTGATGTTACTCCTCCTACAGAAGAAGAATATCCAGATGCTGATTTTAGTACAGGTACTAATATTATTCTAATTGAAGTAGATTCGGATGATGATGTAGAAGAATCTTCTGAACTTAATAATGTTATTGAACGTACAATGCAGTTACCAAGAGGTTTAACAGGTTTTCCTCAAGCTGTCCCAATAACAAACCACAGGACACAGTGTACGGTCACTGATATCGATATCGGCGAAAATAATGGCCTTGAGCTGGTATCATCAAATTTTGCCTTCAACCTGGATTCGAAAAGTTATACCTGGGAAAATGTAAATCCGATAAGTACTTCGGTTCCGGTTTCAGCCAATGTCGATCAGGATGCCTCGAATACCGGTGAAATTGTTTACATGTCGAGCATTCAAGCCGATGCTGAACTTATCATGCTGGACTCAGAGACCGGTACAGAAGATGAGGATTTTACCCGCCAGTTTTCAAATACTACTCATGCCCATGTAATTCCAATCGATGCAATCGCAGATAATCCCGGTCTCGAATTCCTTGTCAGGAAGCTGGATAATAATACCGACGAGTGGTCGATAGGATTATATGTTTATGATTATGACAGTGAGGAGTGGGACGCAAATCCTGAGTGGGAGGTAACCTCTGACGAATTTGCACCTATTTCCCTTCCGACTATAGCGTATCCCCTGCCAAATCAACGTCCCCAAGTATGTTTTACGATCATAGACCTGGAAACTGCCGATAATCATGAACTTCATATCCATGACCTTGAGACAGGCACAATCACAAGTGATCCTGACTTCCTGGACTTAGACGGCAGCATCGACAGTTATGATGATAACGCTCATTATTACGAGGGAAGATATGGTCCAGTGGCAGGCGATATCGACGATGACGGCGATGATGAACTGTATTTTACAACCACTAAAAACCTTTTTACATACGACTATCCCGATGTTACAAAGTTGACGACGGGCACTGATGTGGCTGAAATGGATATGATCGCTACGCCAGCAATTGGAAAAGCATTTGGATTCGATGGCAGCAGCAACCCTGAATGGGGAGTCTCCTATCCCTGGGGAACCAGTGAGTACGAAGTAACTCAAGGGAACCCTGTGGATTTCAGGAGCGATATGTTCCAGGTTTATAATGCGGAAGATCAGGTTACACCAATAACATATCTTGATTCGCAGGATGATGAATACTTGTCCAATTCTCACGCGCTGATTGGGACCTTTGAATCGCAAAATATCAGTTCAGTTCTTATGACCAGAAGATGTGCAAAACCTATGATTGAAGAAGAAATGGGTGAACCATTCGAGGTATTTGAAGAAATACCGGAAGATGTCGATGAATTACTGGTTTATACAGCAAAGCAGGCGGGAGGTTTTGATCTTGAAGTGTACCCCCTTGCTGACAGAGTCTATAGCAGAGCGACAAACCAGACACCTTGCTCGAGCGAAGAAATGGCATACGACCGCAGATCAAGCTGGCTGGTCGATATGGATGATGACGGGTACCTGGATTATGTGTATTTGACAGCAAGTGACAAGGTCGGTGTTATCGAAACCGAGGTACAGGGTTCGGCAGAATGGAGCCATCCATTAGGCAATGATATGGGTACATGTCGAAATACAGCTTTGAAGGTTACAGGGACTATTCCCGACCAGGCTTACTGGACCGGTCACGTAAAACTGACAGGTACACCTGTTGTTCCTGCTGGAGACACATTGACCATTGCACCAGGCACTACTATTGAATGTGCGGAAGATTCAAAGCTTACAATTCAGGGAACTTTGATTGCAAAAGGTGCATCCGGAGCAAAAATCATATTCAAAGCTGAAGGTGGAACAGCCGGTGATTGGGTAGGTATCATATTTAATTCAGGATCTGAAGGAGATTTGGAATGGATTAATATCTGCGATGGTATAGATAATATTATGGTTAATTCTGGAGCAGATGTTGATCTAACTAATTTCACACTCGATAATGCTTCCAATCGAGGTTTGTATGCTAACGGTGCAGGTGGATTTGAAATAACCTACGGTGAGATCAGCGAATGCGCAACTTTCGGTATCGAGACCTATAACGCGGTAGGTTCGTTTGAGTACATGAACGTTCACGACTGCGGCACCGGATTAAAAGCAGTCCAGTCCGCCCTGATTCTCGAAAATTCTTCCTTCAACGATAATGATGATTCCGGTGTTGATCTTACCAACTGCCAGGGAGCAACAATCGAGTATTGCACACTCCGTGAAAATGGGGAGTACGGTCTGTTCCTCAGCAACAGCGATCCTTTCATTAAGCGTAGCATTTTCCGTGAAAACTATTACAGCGGTATTAAAGCCTCCAATTCAAGTGATTGCGTACTTGGCGTTCAATATACTAAAGCGGGAAACACTTTCTTTGAAAACGGAGACTATGGGTTGGCAAGCTATACCGACCGGGCGGAAATTTGTGTTGCTGGATCGTATCCGGTATTAGATATTCGCCATAATGATTTCATTGATGAGGATACGACTTACCTGTTTTATGACCTTTCTTACAGCCCTCCCCCACATGCTGCAATATCTAATTATTGGGAAGGTGACCCTGATAATAAGAAGACGATAGCGGACTGGTTCTATCCTTATGGCAGTGTTGCATACGATCCTTCTGATGACCCAGCCAATAATCCGGACGATCTTGACGATGGAGATGAGGACGAAGAGCCGGAAGGACTGGATCTCGCATTAATCTATGAATTTGATGGAGAATACGAGGATGCTGCTGATGAGTACATGACGCTGATTCGTGAAGACAATCTTGCTGCTGCTTTGGACGGTTGGATACGCTGCCAGCTTGCGCTTGAAATGACTGAAGATTCATTGATTACGATTCTTGAAGGCAGATATATAAATCATCGCACATTGGGCAACGCGGCATATTGGGCGCGGATTCGTTTGCAGAACAGGCAGCTTGATTTTGATAGTTCGATAGATCAGCTTGATGACAGGATTATGGATGTTAACAACGACGTGGATTCACTTCTTGGCTTATTAGGACAGTTGGATACTTATTACGAGATGTATCTTTCCGGTGTAGATGAAGAGTACCGTGGTCGTCGAATGAGAGCGCCGGGTGGTAATGGTATAGGTGATAAGCTGAATCGCAAAGGAATTATAAAAGGTAGCTCAAAAACACGTACTATCTCCAAAACAGCAAAAAAGGATAAGAAACCAACGCAGCCTGTGGGCAATGACGGATCTCTTGATTCGAACCCGGGGCAAGGTGAAAAGAAGAGTTTCGAGCTGACAAAACTTGGACTCTTCGATTACCCGGTACCGCTGAGTCTTACTGATTATCATAAGAAACGCAAGTCTTTGATGGCTCAGTTGAATGCTGCCGGCACAAATCCGATGGAACGTAATCCTCTTCCGGAGGAGTTTGATCTTCAAGCCGCCTATCCGAATCCATTCAATCCAACGGTGAACATACCTTTTGCCGTTCCGAAGCTGGCTGATGTAACAATCACTGTTTACAATATACTCGGACAGAATGTTATAACCCTCGTAGATGGCAAGACGCGAGCGGGTTATCATCGAGTGCTTTGGAAGGGTGAGAGCAATCAAGGTTTACCGGTGGCTTCCGGTATATACTTCGTTAAAATGGAAGCGCCCGATTTTGTCAAAACAAATAAGATAGTCCTGCTGAAATAATCCGTTAATCGCAATCGATATTAAAAATGCCGAACCTATTGTCAGGTTCGGCATTTTTATGTCTTTAATGAACTCAAACCGTGAGGTTGTGCTCACTATTCAAAATCAATATTACTAATCTGATTTGTCGATATGGGTACCATTAACGCCTACCATGCTAACAGATAAATTCCATCATCTTTTTCAATTAAAGCGGTATTCTGAGTTGGGTGAGGGGCGGGAAAAGAACCGTCACTGTAAATCTTGGTAATGCGCTCTTCTGAGAATGTATATCGAAGTATTCCGTTTGCCCTGTCACCATCCAGATCCACTGCCAACAGGTATTCGCCTCCGGCTGCGATTCGAGGGGTTGTGGCGTCAGATATTATTGTTTCGATACCAGACGGATTTTGAGGATCGACTCTTACGATGCTACCGGGATTATCAGGTGTAAAATGTGTGGCGAACAGAAATTCCCCGTTCCGGTCCCAGGACATATCCGATCCGGCATAACTTACTAGGTTTTGAACTATGGAAAGCTCTTCAATATCCATCACTCGTAAATGAAAGCCATATACTTCGGAGGGATGAAGATATGCGACGTCATTACCCTGTGGTGAACATACAGGATAACGACCCTCCTCAACCAGAAGCTCAAATGTTTCTGATCCCAGGACATAATGGAAGAGTCCGCCACTCACATTTTCGGCTACAATTTCCGCACTGTTCGCTATCCATGAGGGATTTTTCCCTGTAATTTCAAAGGCTGCATTTCCCCCATCTAAATCATAGATGTAAATGCCTCCTTCATCACCCGGAATACTGAAAGCGATGAATCTTCCGTCGGGGGAAGGACTATAATCGTGATTGTGTCCGCTTTCCCAGATCGCAGCTATCTCCGTGCCATCGGCTGCTGACAGATAGATTCCGCTTTTATCAGCCGCTTCATCATACGTATGCAGGAACCGGATACCGTCAGGCATCCAAACCGGGAGCTTTCCATCCTGGACAAGGAAAGTGATTTCAGAATTTCCATTCGGATTAACTGTTTTATCCTTTTTACAACCAGGGAAAAAGGAGATAAGAAAGCAACATGCAGCAACCAATAAAACAATTCTGCAATTTGCTGAATAACATCTTTTTTTTACTGCTAAGGTCAAAGAGGACGCCGTGTATAGTATTTTGAACAACATATTATTTAATACTCAGTATAGAAATCTATTCCAACTTAAACCTACAAGTACGATTGTCTGCTGATTTTTGTAAAACTATTTCACGCAAAGTCGCAAAGGAATAAAGCTGCAAAGTCGTAATGAAAAATTTTACTATTTTTCAAAAAGTTGCGGTATATAGACGACTAATTTCTGCTCCTCGTATAAACAATCTCATACTCAAGTCTAACAATAGCTCCGGTCGGGACACTCACATTGAACCTTCCTGTTCTTGCATCTTTTATTTCGTGTTTAATAGGATTTCCATTCACAGTAGCAGACTCAATAGTCCATGCTCCAAACATCCTTTCAAGCACCTCAATTGTGATATCGCTATTACCGGAATTACCGAGAGTTATGTGATATCCCTGTTTAGTCCCGCCATCAGGCATAGGTTCTTCAAGATCACGGACGCGTTCAGCAGAGAGATCGAATGCCTGTGCAATAGTTAAATCAAGCGGAGATCCTGCCGGGGTATCATCAATTTTATCTTCACCCGTAAAGAGAAGTTCGCCGCCATCTCCTTTTTGATAGATGCGCACAACACCGGCTGGCAGCGGCATAGCATCACTTCCGGATAACTGAATATCGAGGTGTGCCGTTATACGGTCATTAAAAATTGTGGCATCATAAACATATCGTTTACTGAATTTTACATTTTTCGCTTCAACGAGCGGCAGGATAGTCTCATGTCCTGAATACAGTTTTCCAGGCTGGTCAATCTTCCATCTTCTTATATCACCGAATTGTGTTTCTGTCATACTGATACCTGCGCCGGGTTTTGGGTTCATCCGATCTACTCGTCTTCTATCTCCAGCGAGATGGATATCACCAGCCACAAGGATAAGATTATCATAAGGCAGATCCATTCCGGTCAGGTTATCAATAGTAGTAATTCCTTCCAGGGAAACACTGCCTTCATCCAATTCTGCACGATAGGTCGCGGTCCATGAAATGTCATTGGTCATATATCTCAGGCGGACTTTTACTTTCCCGGTTTTCTTTGCGCGGTATGTCCATCGAATTGAAGGTTCAAATACCAGCTTGCCGGGTAATCCCTCGAGAACCGGTTCCGCAACGTCACCTTCATCAATAACAATTATTTTTCCCGGCTCATTCTCGGGATCAGGTTCAATAAACAATTTCGAATTCACATACCGTCGGAGCACGCCTGAAACGAGACTGTCTCCCACGTCAAGTTCCACCATTTCACCGATCCGTTTTTCCCACAGGTTCTCATCATCAACCAGTCCATATGCATAAGCTATCGCTAATGTCTCGATATCTTTTCCTTTGAGAATATCGAGGGTAATGGAGTTTGCAATTATACTTCCCGAAATCATCGGCAGCAGAGCTTCGCCTTCGCCTTTGATGATTTCAACAGTACGTTCCTCATGTATTTCCGAAGCGCCGCGCATATAAACAGCAACTTCCCTGCTGTCCGCCGGATCAGGACGTAAGGCGAAAATGTTAGTGGCTGAAAATCCTGTCATTAACACGAATATGAAAATGGAGATCAATGATTTTTGCATTACCAGTTCCTTTTTGTTTGGCTTCATGTAGGTGTGAAACAAAATAGTAAATCAACCTGGCTATTGCAAAGAGTATGAGGGATCTATAAAGAAGGTTTTTTCATTACTTTTTTTTCCTCGTGGAGTCAATTGTATTTGTTTTACTTATTACATAGTTTTACTTTATAAAATACAATTGTACTTGGAGCAGGGTTCTGCATTTGTCAGAACCTGTGCGGTTGAATAATTAAGTTCATAGAGATACTTGAAAACGTTTACGTAACCCGGGAGGTTGTCATGAGTAAGGTTGTAAAAATTATGATTGTCGGTCTATTTCTTTTTGCTGGTATATACGGAGCGACAGCAAGTCAAAAACCTGATATGGTTAATAATAAACCCCTGGTTGAGCAGGGGGATGGCATAATAATGCTGGGGAGCGTAGCTGTTGAAACAAATGGAAACCTGGTTCAACGGAGAGGCAGTGATGTTGGCTACCGGAGCGAGCTTGATACACCAATTGATGTGATGGTATTACATGCCCATAATGTACCTACAACAACTATTGGACGATTAGAAGTGTATGATGACATCCATGAAGTTGATAATGTAGATGTTAGGACAACAACTCCTGACCTCGAGGATATCGAAGATTATCATGTAGTAATGGTGTACTCCGATGGATCATTTAGCGATGCAGAGGCAATGGGTGACCTACTTGCAGATTATTTTGATGGTGGAGGAGCCATAATAGCCCTGATGTTCTGCTTCAATGGCGCTATTGGGATTGAAGGTCGGATAGTTGAAGATGAATATCTACCCGTAACTTTTGGTGATGGTCAGCAGGGTGGAGATGAGATGGACTGGTTTGATGATACCCATCCAATAATGGAGGATGTTGAAGCGACAACCAGCACATATAGAGCTACTACAATCAATTTAGCAGATGATGCTGATTTGGTTGCTGAATATGAAGACGGACAGCTATTTGTTGCAGTAAAACCTCAGATTGTTGCTATGAATTCGTACGTGGGCGAAAATCAGAGATGGACCGGCGATATGGATATAATCCTCCATAATGCGATTGTATGGGCTTTTGAAGGTGGAGGAGATCCCGATGCAACGATGGAAGGAACAGTAACTGATGAAGTCACCGGTGATGAAGTTGAAGATGCAATTGTCAGGTTAGGTGCTGCACGGGATACCACGGATGGTAACGGTGATTATTTGATGGATGTAGTTTCCGGAGAGGATCGGACTGTCCGTGTAATTAAAGAGCATTATTATACTCATGTTGATCTTATTGATGTTGAAATTGGCGAAAACTTTTTTGATTTTGAGATTACACCATTAGCTACCTTGACTGGAATTATCACTGATTCTGAAACCGATGAAGTCATTGAAGGCGCTATAATAACCTGGGGTGATCATTTTGATACGACTGATGCTGAAGGTGTTTACACTTTAATAGACATGGAAGCCGCAATTGATACGCTTGTAATCGAAATGGAAGGTTATTTCGATTATGAAGATCTGGAGTATGAGGTTTTGGACGGTGACAATGAAGAAGACTTCGCTATTGATATTCTTTCAGCTGATCTCACCGGTATTGTTATTGATGAATTAACTGAAGAAGCACTTTTCGGTGCTACTGTAACAGTAGCCACTGCAGAGACAGGTGATATTTATCGTGAAGTCGTTACCGATGAAACTGGCGCATATACTGCTCCTGCGCTTCATGATGGTGTGACCTATGAGGTTAACGTCACTCTTGATGGATATGCTCCATCTGACGTGGAAGATATCCTAATTCGTTGGAATCGTGACAACGAGCAGGATTTTGAGTTGACACCTATTTTTGAACTTGGTATCAGGCAGTTACAACAGGAACAGGACACTGAAACCTGGGTATTGACAACAGGTATTGTCACCCAGGGATCTAATGTTACCGACACCGAACAAACGAGTATATATATTCAGGACGATTCAGGCTGGGGCATAATGCTCTGGGATGAAAACCCCTGGGATCCTGAGAACAATATCAACCGTGGTGATGACATCACAGTTGTCGGTTTCCTGATCGAGGTTGATGACATGACTCGTATCACCAATTTCGAGATTGTAGTAAACAGTAACGACAACGCGTTGCCTGACCCCCTAGTGGAAACCACAGGTGACATGAGCGGAAACAGCCAGCGTGAAGGAACCTGGGGACAAATAAGTGGTCAGATTAATCGTGATCCTCCCGGAGAAGGTACTTATTCGTTAGTTATAAATGACGGCTCAGGGCAATGCGAGGTGCAGATCATAGAGATCACCGGAATAGATATGTCGGCATTTTCAGCAGACGACTGGGGAACTTTTACCGGCGTGATCAGCTTGTCTCGTCAGGGTCTCCGTCTTATCCCCAATATGCAGGATGATGTAACCCGCATTCCTGTTGATCCACCATCTGATCTGACATCCGAACAGGAAGTTGTTCCCGGTGATCCGTTACAGCTTGAGGTTACTCTAAGCTGGGCGCATGACCATCTTGATGAATGGCTTCGCTTCAAGATCTATCGTGACGGTGAACATATCGGCAACACCCAGCAGCTCACATGGTCTGAAAAACTGGAAGATCCTGTTCCAGGTGAGTTCGGATCATATACTTATGAATATGGAGTAACTGCAGTATATGATGAGGGCGAAACCGATGCCACAGAAATTGAAGTAATCTGGGATATTACACTGGTTCACGAACGTCCTTATTCCGGAGTCCCGACCGATTGGGCTCTGGAAGCAGTTTATCCAAATCCATTTAATCCGACTTTGCATGTAGTGCTTGGCGTTCCCCAGACCTCGAATGTAACAGTCGAGATCATGGACATCCTTGGTCGCAGAGTCACAGTACTGCACCAAGGTGAGCTTAACGCCGCATATCACCGTGTTGGCTGGAACGCAACCGGACATCCCACAGGTTTATACTTCCTGCGGGTGACCTCCAACACCGGATTCAACCAGATCAGCAAAGTCATGTTTATCAAGTAATTTTTATACAATATTCAGGTTTTTACAAGCGCCATACAATTTTATTATGTTTGGCGCTTTTCTTTGTGGAGAGGTACTATAGATGTTAATGATTGAGTATTACTTTCATAATAACCTCATATGTAGTAAATTAATTGTTAGAATGCTTGGCTTTGTGTTCGCTAATACTGTTAACCGCACATCATACAGAGATACTGCCACAGATATTTATCACCTCTCACAGCCAAGTATTTCCGGTAAAACGAGAATAATAAAAATATTCTCATACTCTAAATAGATTTGTTGAGCGTGAATTTGATTTTTATGGCAACACCGGTCGAATTGGGTTATTGACGGATAATCCCTAAAATTTTGCTGTTATATTTAGATACTGAAGTCAACATAAAGAAAGCAGGAGGATTTATTATGCACAGGTTTAAGCTTTTTGTGATTTATAGTTTAACATTAGCAATCGCATCGTCTGGTCTGATTTTCGCTGAGCCGGCATCAGATGATGTTTCGGCATGGCCCAGTGTTAATACGGGTAATCGTTACTCTGAGCTGGATGAACCATATTTTCTTGTTATCCAGAACACTAATCCCTGGGGAGCCACCTCTCATATCACGAAACTGAATGCCGAGGAATATGAATATGATCAGATAACTGCAGCCGGCATTGCTGATGCTGATTTCAATGCGTACACAGTTATATTGATCCCCAGTGTCCAGGGTGCAGCATTTTATACCGCGTTTGAGAACAATATGGATCAGTTTGAAGAATTTGTCAGTGACGGTGGCTGGCTTGAACTTCATGGATGTACACAAAATCCCCAGGATTGGGAACTCTGGGATGGAACATCATGCGTCTATCAGACTTCAACACCAAATGATATTGTAGATGGAGATCATCCGGTAGTTCAAAATATAAATGACCAGATCTCTGGCAATCATGCCAGTCACAACTATATCGACAATGTTCCTGATGATGCGAACATCATCATGGAGAATGTCAATGATAACCCGACTGTAATTGAATATACATATGGTGGAGGTAACGTAATTATTACTACCCAAACAGTAGAATTATACGCTGCTAATCCAAGTCCAACCAATTGTGGGCCGGTAATGCTTGATATGATTGATTATTGTGCTGAAAACGCACCAGGTGTTGGAGAAGCTGATGCTACCATGGAGGGATTTGTTCTTGATTCAGTAACTGGTGACGGAATCGAAGACGCAATAATCAGTGCGGGAGCAGCTCGGGATACTACTGATGACGAAGGTTATTATTCTATGGAGAACGTCCACTCGGGAGAAGGTAGAGGTGTCAGAATTCTCAAGGAACATTATTACGGATTTAGAGAAGAGATTGACATCGAAACTGGTCCAAATGAGATTGATTTTGAGATTACCCCACTTGCCACACTCACCGGAGTTATTACTGATTCGGAAACCGATGAAATCGTCGAAGGCGCTATAATAACCTGGGGTATGCATATAGATACCACTGATGTGGACGGTAATTACACCTTGATAGATATGGAAGCTGCAATTGATACCCTTGTAATCGAAGCGGAAGGATATTTCGATTATGAAGACCTGGAATATGAGGTTGTGGATGGCAATAATGAAGAAGATTTCGCAATTGATATTCTGTCGGGTGATCTCACAGGTGTAGTTTCTGATGAATTAACCGAAGAACAACTTTTCGGCGCTACAATAACCGTAGTCGATCCTGAGACTGGGGACGTTTATCGTGAAGTTACTACCGATGAAACTGGTGCATATACTGCTCCTGCACTTCATGATGGTGTGACCTATGAGGTTAGCGTCACTCTTGATGGCTATGCTCCATCAGATGTGGAAGATGTCCTGATTCGATGGAATCGTGACAACGAGCAGGATTTTGAGCTGACACCTATATTTGAACTCGGTATCAGGCAGTTGCAACAGGAACAGGATCTTGAAACCTGGGTTTTGACTTCAGGTATTGTCACCCAGGGCACAAACGTCACTGATACAGAGCATACAAGTATCTATATCCAGGACGATTCCGGCTGGGGTATCGCAGTCTATAGTGACGATCCTTGGGATCCAGAAAACAATATCAACCGCGGCGATAGCGTCACAGTTATCGGTTTCCTGATCGAAGTTGACGATATGAACCAAATCATCAATTTCGAGATTGAAGTAAACAGCAACGACAACACTTTGCCTGAGCCTCTGGTGGAAACTACCGGCGATATGAGCGGAAACAGCCAGCGTGAAGGAACTTGGGCGCAAATCAGTGGTCAGATTAACCGTGATCCTCCCGGAGAAGGAACTTACTCTTTAATTGTAAACGATGGTTCCGGGCAATGTGAGGTGCAGATTATTGAGTTCACCGGTATTGATCTGTCTGAATTTTCAGCGAACGACTGGGGAACTTTCACCGGCGTGATCAGCTTGTCTCGTCAGGGTCTCCGTCTTATCCCGAATACTCAGGCGGATGTTGCTCGTATAGCCATAGATCCTCCAAGTGACCTGGTGGCGGAATACCAGACCGTTACAGGTGATCCTCTACAGGTCGAAGTTACACTGGCCTGGTCGCATGAACATCTTGATGAATGGCTGCGTTTCAAAGTCTATCGTGATGGCGAGCATGTTGGGAACACGCAACAAAACACATGGTCGGAAAAAATAGAAGATCCCAACCCGGGAGAATTTGGCGACTATACATTCCTATATACTGTGACCGCCGTGTATGATGAAGGTGAGACTGCGGAATCCAATGAGGCTGAGGTAATTTGGAGTACTTCGGTTAAAGACCGTCCTTTCTCAGGCGTTCCGACTGAATGGGCATTGGAGGCGGTTTATCCAAATCCATTCAACCCGACCTTACATGTAGTACTGGGCGTTCCCCAAGTATCGAATGTAACGGTTGAGATTATGGACATTCTTGGTCGCAGGGTAGCTGTACTGCATCAAGGTGAGCTTAACGCCGCATATCACCGTGTCGGCTGGAATGCAACCGGACATCCCACAGGACTTTATTTCCTGAGGGTGACTTCCAACACCGGATTCAACCAGATCAGTAAAGTGATGTTTATAAAGTGATAAACGAAACATAAACTATCATTATAAATAGCGCCAGACACTCTTAAGTTTGGCGCTTTTCTCTGAGGAGAGATTATATTAGCTGAATTTAATTGTTAACACTTTCATTATATTTTTATATTTTGTAAATTAGTTGATGAAATTATTGGCTTTAGTTCTACTATTAATTGCTAACCGCACTGTTTTTAAAGTAACTGCCGCAGATATTTATCGCTTCTTATTGCCATGTATTTCCTTTAAAACAAAGTAAAAATACAATTATGCTCACGTACTAATCAAATTAGTCAAACGTGAGTGTGATTTTATTACGATACTGATCGTAAAAGTTTATTTATAATTAAACTGGTTTATTTAGCTCTGTAGCTAATTAAATCAACTTGAAGAAAGAAGGAAGATTTACTATGTACAAGTTTAAATTTATTGTCGCATTTGGATTAACACTTATTTTCGCATCATCCGGTTTGATTTTTGCTGAGCCGGCAACAGATGATGTTTCAGCATGGCCATTTGTTCCTTCCCCACCACGTTATAGCGAACTCGATGAGCCTTACTTTCTGGTTATCCAGAATAATGGTCCATGGAATCGTACTGACCATACAGCATATCTAAATACACAGGAATATGAGTATGATCAGATTAATGCGGCTGCCATCGCAAACACTGAATTTGCAGAATATACCGTGATTTTGATTCCGAGTTGTCAGGATGCAGCATTTTATACAGCATTTGAGAACAACACGGATCAGTTTGAAGAATGGATTGCCTCAGGCGGTTGGTTGGAATTGCATGGATGTACTCAAAATCCTCAGGCATGGGAGCTTTTTGACGGTACATCAAGTGTTTACGGGACATCAGGAACAAATGATGTGCTTGAAGATGACCATCCCCTGGTCGCAAGTATAAATGCGCAGATTACCGGGGGTTCAGCCAGCCATAACTATATTGATAACGTTCCTGATAATGCGACAATCATAATGGAAAACTCAGATGACAATCCAGTATTGATTGAATATGATTATGGCAATGGAAATGTTGTGATATCCACCCAAACCCTTGAGTTCTATGCAAATCAAGCTGCTGCTGGTAATTGTGGTCCAATTATGTTTGACATGATTGATTATTGCGCCGAATTTGCACCCGGTGTCGGCGAAGGTGATGCATCTCTCGCAGGAGTTGTTACTGATTCTGAAACCGGTGCAGCGATTGAAGGGGCAATTGTTCGCTTAGGGGCTCCAAGGGATACTACGGATGCCAATGGTAATTACCTCCTGGAAGGTGTGATTTCCGGAGAAGAAAGAACTGTCAGGATTCAGCATGATGATTACTCCAGGTTCAGTGCTGATATTGACATCGAAACCGGGGAGAATAATTTCGATTTTGAGATGGTACATTTATCAGAGGTTACCGGTGAAGTCCTTGATGTTGATACTGAGGATCCTATAGCAGGTGCAACTGTTATATTCGGAAATGAAGAAACAACGACTGATGAAAACGGAGATTGGGAAATACCACTACAGGAACAGGGTGAATATGACATCATTGTTACCGCTGAACATTATTACGAATATATAGAAACAGTTGATATTGAGCAGGGCGAAAATGATTTTTCATGGAATATGATACCACTCGCTACTATATCAGGTACCGTTACAGATTCTGAAACCGACTTGCCTGTCGGAGGAGCTGAAATAGCATTTGATTCACTTTATTCAGCCGTAAGCGATGAGAATGGTGAATATTCCATAATCGACGTTCGCGCCGGGGAATACGATGTCGAGATTGAGACAGAAGGTTATTTTGATTATGAGGAAAATGACGTTGAGGTGGAAGAGCGTGAAAACGTCATTGATTTCGTGATTGATATCCTTTCTGCACCAATATCCGGTGAAGTAAGGGACGAGTTGACCGAGGAACTATTGTTCGGTGCAACAGTCACTGTAATTGATGAAGTAACCGGTGAGACCATGTACGAGGTTCTGACTGATGAGGCAGGAGCATACACCACCGAGACACTTCATGATGGTGAAACTTTCCTCGTGATTGCCAGCATGAATGGCTATGCACCTTCCGACACTGAAGAGGTTCTTATCAGATGGAACCGTGAGAACGAGCAAGACTTTGAGCTGACCCCTATTTTCGCTCTTGGCATCAGGCAATTGCAGCAGGAACAAGACCTCGAGACCTGGGTTACTACAACCGGAATAGTGACACAGGGAACAAATGTCACCGACATTGAACAAACAAGTATCTACATCCAAGACGAATCAGGCTGGGGAATAATGCTTTGGGATGAAGCTCCCTGGGATCCTGAAAACAATATCAACCGTGGTGATGGCGTCACAGTCATAGGCTTCCTGATCGAGGTTGATGACATGACCAGAATCACCAATTTCGAAATTGAGGTGACCAGCAACGACAATGCTCTACCCGATCCTTTAGTAGAAACAACCGGTGACATGAGCGGGAATGAACAACGTGAAGGAACCTGGGGACAACTAAGCGGTCAGATTAATCGTGATCCTCCCGGAGAAGGAGATTTCTCCCTGATCGTTGATGACGGTTCCGGGCAATGTGAGGTGCGGATTGCTGAAACCACCGGGATAGATATGTCGGCATTCTCAGCAAATGACTGGGGTACTTTTACAGGTGTTATCGGTTTGTCACGTCAGGGTCTCCGGCTTATTCCCAATATGCAAGACGACATAACCCGTATCGCCATTGATCCACCAACAGACCTTACATCCGAACAGGAAGTGGTTCCCGGTGATCCGCAACAACTTGAAGTAACTCTAAGCTGGGCGCATGAACACCTTGATGAATGGCTTCGTTTCAAAATTTATCGTGACGGTGAACATATAGGTAATACCCAGCAGAACACCTGGTCTGAAAAACTTGAGGATCCCATTCCTGGTGACTTTGGATCATATACTTATGAATATGAGGTGACGGCAGTCTATGATGAAGGTGAAACCGAAGGTGCTGAAATTGAAGTGATCTGGGATATAACACTGGTTCACGAACGTCCATATTCAGGTGTTCCGA